>CAXTWC010000126.1:0-14365 GCA_964247805.1 uncultured Acetobacteraceae bacterium
ACCGTAGGCCATGGCCTCCAAAATCTTGATGCGGGTACCGCTCCCGAACAAGATAGGCGCAATCACTACGTCGGACTGCTCGTAGAACGGCTTCAGGCTCGGGACGTTGGCGTGCAATCCGAGCCCATGACGCTCAGCCAAGGCGATGAGACCGGGCGGTGGATTGAAACCAGCGATCGTGAGCGTGATGCCGGGCACAGCCTTGAGCAAGCCCGGCCACGATTGCTCGATAAAGGTCTGCAAGCCCGAAACATTTGGCCCAAACCCGAGATTACCGACGAACAATAGGCGGAACTGGTCGTCGCGCGGACGCGGCGGCAGCCATTCGCGCTCCAGGACATTCGGAATCTTGCATACCCTCGTGCCCGGATTGGTCTCGCGCAAGCTGGCGACGTCCTCGTCGGTGCAGACGCTGACGCCATGCCAGGACCGCGCGATCCGCCGCTCGGCCCGCGCGATCAAATGCACGTCCAATGGGGCCAGCGCACGCCATTGACGACCCATGGTTGCGCCCTCGTTGCGCATTTGCCTGACACGGAATTTGGACATGATGTCGTCGTAATCGACGAGGCGCAGCGGTGCCGAAACGAAGTTGTGGTCGATCAGCGCCTGGACGATCACCGCCGAACACAAGCGGCCGGCGAACACCATGTCCGGGTTGCGGATCGGCAACTGGTCGGCGATGCCGGACAGTTCTTGCCGCGACAACACCGGCGCTTCCTGGCTGCCCATCCGATAGACGTTCGCAAAGTCCGGGTGGAACACGCCCAGCAGCTTGCGACGGTTGGGACACCAGCCGGCGATGTTGATCCGCGTCACCGACGCGACCAGCGGTTCGAGGTCGGTCAGCGAAGTGGACAGGCAATCTCGATCGACGTCGCGGAACACCAGGACGAAATGCACTTGCCCATGTGGCCGTAGCGCCTCGACCAAGTGCCATGCGCGTTGCGATCCACCGTGGCCGTTCAGGTCCGGTGGCATCCGCATGACACAGAGGATCTGCCGCTCCCCCTGACCCGAACGAGGTGCCGGATTTTCGACGCGTTGGTCAGCCAGCCTTGTCATAGCCACGATTGGCACCTCGCGAATCTGCCGGGATTAGGGTCGTGGACCAGCGACAGACGAAATGTCTGGATCGGCTGATCGAATTTGCTGCACTGCAATAGGACAGCGACAACGGTCAGGACTACCCCTGTGGTGCAGTGTCCTGGCATTGTGAAGCGCGAAAGACGATTCGCACGCTTGACTGTATGCCGCCGTACTCAGCCTCATGCCCTCATCGCTGTTACGACTGGAACGTGCGATACGGATCGGACTCGCTTGCTCCAAGCCTTGAGCCATCGCGTGAACCGCTGTTCGATAAGGCTGGCGCTTAGGTGAGCCACCAAGAGAGACGCCGGTAGCCCCACCGCGAGCAGCACCAATTGGGACCACTCCCCCGCTTGTGCCACGACTCCAGAGGCCGTCATCAGCCGCTTCAAGATGGCTAGCACAATGAGATGCCATAGATAAAAGCTGTAGCTGACGGACCCCAGCCACTGCGCAGGGGCCATACGCAACAGGCGACAGATCAACCCGTGCCCGGCGAAAACACCCGCCCAGGCGAGCAAGGCGGCACTCACCCCGAGAGCGGCCAACCCGATGCGACCGTCCGCAAGCCACATGCGCAAGCTGCCTGCACCACCGTCCAAGCCATCTGCAGTCACGACATACCAGAGTGCGAAAAACGCCACCAGCCAAACTGCCGGCCAACGGATCGCAGTTGCCAGCACCTTGTGACGGGACAGGTCCGTCCTTGCGACCAGAACGCCCACGGCAAAGAAAATCGCCCGAGGCTGCCAGGCAACAAGGGCGAAGGCGGCGAACAGCACAGCGCGGTGAACCAACTTGCCGCGCGGCGCGGCCCACCAGACTGCCACGGCAGCGACATAGAACAGCATCTCGTAGCTCAGCGACCAGGCCGCCATGTGCAGGACCGGAAGCGGAAACGCGCCCGGCAACAACACAAGGTTCACAGGAATGATCCAGGCCAGGTCGTGCCCGGTCCAATCCGCAAACGGCCCCTGATGCGTCGCGATCCCCAACGGGACGATCACGGCGAGCGTCACCCATAGCACCGGCAAGATGCGTATCGCGCGGCTGAACAAGAATTCGCCGGGGGAGCGCGTGCGCTGCAAGGCGCCCACGACGATCGTACCACTGATGCAGAAGAAGATCTCGACCCCGTATTGCAAGCATAGCAGAGCGGGCACGACATGGCCGCTGCCCCCGAACAATGCGAAATTAGGCAGGCCGCAACTCGCGATGTGGAAGACGAACACCATGAGAGCCAGCATCCCACGCGCGCCGTGGACGTTGACGTTGAAACCGCTGGAGGTCGGCGCACGTGTCGACGCACGGACCTTCGCCATTGGCACGGCGGCACTCGAAACGAAGCTGGTATTCGTCATATTCGCCTCTTTTACTAATCGTACGTTTGAGAACATCATTGTGATCGATTGCACTCTCTAGAGAAGGAGTATAGACGCTCGGTCTTACCGAAGTGCAGCCCTTATGGCTTACCGGTATCTGTATTGCCCACAGGTTCCTTCGCATACGATGGATGGCGGGACGGGATGACCTCAAATGACGGGCTTAAGTGGTGTTCCGGAGATTTTGCTCGACCACATTGGCACACTCGCGGGCATACTCGTCTTTGCCGCGATTGGCGCGTTCTGGACCGGTGTCTTCGGCGACCCGAAATACCATCGGAATGGGCAAGAACACTTGCCACTATGATGGACCCAATGTGGAGTTCCCCAGAATGACGGCGCAAATCGATGTCACCGTCGTGATACCGGTGTACAATAGCGCCACCACGCTCAGCCGTGCGATCCGCTCGGTCTTGTCCCAAACGCTGGCATCGTTCGAGTTGCTGGTCGTCGACGACGGGTCCACGGATGACAGCCTGAACGTTGCGCAACTCGAGGCCGCTAAGGATGCCCGGGTGAAGGTCGTCCCCCTTTCGCGCAATGGTGGCAAAGCGCGTGCAATGAACTATGCCGCGACCATTGCCGCCGGGCGTTGGATCGCGGTTCTCGACGCCGACGACCGCTTCCTACCGTCTCGCCTGGAACGCGTCGTGGCCGCCGGTGACGAGCACGGCGTCGACTTGGTAGCCGACAATCAACTGCATTCGGACAACGCTACAACTCAGGTCGTGCGCCGCGCCTTCAACGCTGATGGGCCCGGCCGTGAAGTGGGGATGGCGGATTTCATCAGTCACTCCGACCCTGGCGCATCGTTCGACTTCGGTATTCTCAAGCCGGTAATCCGCGCGGAATTCCTGCGCGATCACCGCTTGGCCTACCATCCCAACGCCAAGCTCGCGGAAGACTTTTATTTCCTGCTCGACTTCCTGGCCGCCGGTGGACGCGCCTACCTCGTGCACGAACCGCTTTATGAGTGGACGCTACCGTTCAGCCCGAGTGCCCGCCGCTGGACGGGAACCGGCAGTGGTGCCTGGCGCTACGACTACCGGAACGCTCTGGAGACGAACCGGGTCTTCCAACGCAAGCATGCGGAAACCACCCTTCCGGAGGTCACCACCCTATTGCGGCGGCGGGAACGGGAGTATGGCGTGATGATCCACTACCTCGACGCGCAACGCGTATTGGCGGACACGGGAAACCGCGCCCGTGCCATCATCATCATTGCCACTCACCCGCAAACTTGGCCGCTTCTGGCGCGGCGCGTGACCGGGCGTCTAGCGCGCGCATTGTTCCGGACCCGCGTTACGCCGTGATCTCCACCGGGGCTCCCCGCACCATCGTCATCACCGCCGGTGACAGCAAGGTGATGCCGACCCTCAAAGGTCTCGTCCAGTCGGTGCTTTCGTTTCCGGAGCACGTTACGGTCACCCTCGGCTGTCTGGATGTAGGCCAGAATGAGACTGATCGTGAATGGTTAAAAGACCATGGCGTGCTGCTCGCCGAACCGACCACTCATCTCGGCGTGCCCACCGACCGCCTGAAGCCTTACGAGCGAGCGTTTGTTGCCCGGCCGTTCCTGCGCGACTACTTTCCCGGCTACGACATTTATATCTGGATCGATTCGGACGTCTGGCTGCAAGGCTGGTGGGTGATCGAGGCCTACCGCGACGGTGCTCAACGCACTGGGTTCGCCATAGCCCACGAGCGCGAGCGCGCCTACGTGTTTCAGGGATGGCTGCTGGCGTGGTTCGCCAAGCACATGCTGCTAGGCTATGGAGCGTTGGATGCGCTGTGGCTGTTGTCGCGTCCGCACTTGAATGCCGGATTCTTCGCAATGCGCGCAGACAGTCCGCACTGGGACCTTTGGGTGCGGCATTATCAGGCAGCCTGGGACCGTACCGGTACCTTTAACCCGCATGATCAGTTCTCCATCAACCGCCTTGTTCATGGTGGAGCCCTGAGCCGGCCGGAGGCAGCAACGACCATACTTGAGCCGCGCTACAATTGGATCTGTGACCGGGGCCCGCCAATGTGGAATGACGATGTAGGAGCTTTGTGCGAGCCCTACGCGCCGTTCCGCCCACTCGGCGCCGTCCATCTCGCTGGGCCCGGCAAAAGCAAGGACTATGCTATTAAACGCACTGGAGGGGGCAGCTTTACAGCACGGCTGCTTTACGGCGTTCATCCGCCGTGAGTGATACGGCGTAGGTCTCGCCTAATGCCCTAACTGCGCTGCCACACTCGCAGGTAGTCCACGCTGTAATCCCAGTCGGACGGGTTCGCTGCCATCCCCGTCAAGTCTACGCCTTTGAGCACCATGCCAATCTGGTTCGTGATCAGGATGTGGGCTGGAGGAGCATTCCACTCGTACACCGTCTGCTGCACAGGACGCCCGTCCACTACCCAGATTGGCCGTCCCTGCTGCCAGTCCAGGGCGAAGACGTGATAGTCGGCGGAGAAGTCCACACCCGGAGCGTAGCCGTCGTGACCCGCTAGCGAAAACAAGTCATGTGGATTGCCATACTGGTCCGGATGTCCGTCCGTCTGGACGTGCATGGTCATTGCCTCAGGCCGGGTACGCCCCTGCCAGACGAAGAACTCGAAGATGTCGATTTCGGGCGGCCACGGCGTCGCCGAGAAACTTCCGTTTGGAGATTCCACGCCTGGGTTGAGCCAGAAGGCGGGCCAGACACCGAGACCGCGAGGCAGCTTGGCCCGCATCTCCACATACATGCCCGGTGTGACGGGCAGCAGCGCGCGCAGCATGCCGCTCTCGATTCCACCTGGGTGCAAGCCTCCCCCAGGCGGGATCCGCCCCTTCAACACCAGCGCGTCAGCCGTGAAAACGTGGAGCGAGCGGGGATCTCCGGCCGGATAGTCGCGATGCCGCGACCAGTAGCTCGGTAGCCCATCGAGCTTACCGCCGTCGTAGATATAGCGGAACCGGAATTGCTTTCTCAGCTCGTCCATATTGCTGACCGTGGCGCCACGCCTACCCGTGCCAAACGTCCAGTCGGCAACTGTCTTGAAATCACCTTGGCCGCCAACAGGGCGTACAGGCGTTGCATCCGCCGCGGATGGCGCGAGTGCCACCGCGGTTGCACCCAGCAGAACGTCTCGACGGCGCATCTAGAAATGTCGCTCGTAGATCTTCACGACATCGCCGGGCGCGACAAACGAGAGCTGCGTAAGCTTGCCTTGGACGGCAGTGTTGTTGGTCGTGCGCACGACGGAGGCGTAGTCCTGGAAGCCGCGATACGTGAAGCCACCTGCAATCGCCACCGTGGTCAACATCGTCATTCCGGGCTGGTAGGGGTACTCACCTGGCTTTGCGACTTCCCCGAGTACGTAGATAGGCCGGTACGCCGTGACTTCGGCGGACACGCTCGGGTTCTGTAGTAGGTTGCGCTGCTTCAACTCGCCAGCGATCGCGCCACTCAGCCGCCCTGGTGTGAGACCTGCTGCATGCACCTCGCCGACCAGCGGCAGGGCGATGTTACCCTGATCGTCGACACGGAAGTCCCCGGTGAGTTGGTCCTCTCCGAAGGTGATCAAGCGCACCTGGTCACCGCCGCCCAAGGTGTAACCGGCGCTACGATAATCCGGAATGGGCGCGAGATCGCCGCCTGGCGCACAACCGCTCACCACCAGCGCCAATGCGGCCATGATGGAGGCGGACTTTGCATAAAGATGTGGCTTCAAGGCGTAGCTCCTTGTTTGAGGTTGGCGATCATCGTGACGAGCTTTTGGCTGGGCTGACATCGTTGCTTGGCCCCAGGTATGACTGCGCCGGGCTGACTGGATAGGCTCCAACCTGCGGACCTGGATCGGCGTCTATCGGCTGCCCAGTCATCCCCTCCAACTTAGCGCGGTCTACGACGGTGATGCGGCCGCGTTGCACGGCGATGCTTCCAGCCTCCACCAACGACGCCAGCACGACAGTCACTCCAGACCGACGGACGCCCAACATTGCCGACAGCGCCTCGTGCGTGACGGTCAGTTCGCCGCCATCGACCCGGTCATGCGCCATCAGAAGCCAACGCACGCACCGTTCCGCCAAAGTATTGCGAGCATTGCTTGCCGAGGTCTGCATGATCTGGCCGATTTGGGTGGCGACCGCTACTGAACAAAGCCTGCGGAACTCCGGACTTTGCGGAACGAGGCTACGCAGATCGGTCACTGCCATGCGTAACGCCGGCCCGGGAATATGCACGAGAGCAGTTGCGGACGTAGAAACCTCCGCATCGAGCAACGCTTGCCCGCCGACAATGCCTTCCTTGCCGATCATGGCAACCTGCACGCTGTTGCGTGAACCAGGTAGCTCGACCATGAGCGACGTCACGCCATCCTCAATGAAGTAGACATGCTCGGCCGGCTGTCCTTGCTCGATAAGCACCTGCCCCGCCACCAACCGTGTTCTCCTTAGGAACGGCCTAATGAGCTGCAACTCTGTCTCCGGCAAGCTTGCCAAGATGTCGTTGCGCATCGGCTGATGCAGCAAAAAGTTTGGTCCCATTCAGCACTCCCTCATCGACCGGATACAGCGCTCAACCTACAGATATCATCGTGGCAACCTGCGGGCACAGTCTCCGGCTACGCCGAACGTGACGCTCTTTGGCACAAAATGCCGACCCTCTAACTAACCTGTGTGTGGCAACGCATGCTTTCTAGCGCGATTTCGATCACACAAAGGTCAAAATTCAGCCGACCTCGCAAGCGTTAGTTTTGGCCTTCATGCACTAGTATGTCGGTTGGTAAAGCATCTTGTTGGCCAATTTCGGGCAAGTGCTCCAGGCAGACCCGAAAAGTGGTTGTCAAGACGATGTTGCGGCTGGCTGACAGAGCGGTAGCGCACCATCGTTTGTCATCCGCGGTGCTTAGGCCTCACGATAAGTCGAGAGACCTAGAGGCTCGGGGATTTACTTTGCGTTTCAGCGTTAATTAATTAACAACGCGGATAAATCCGAGGCCACTAGGCCATGCAGCGCCGCCCGCAATGCCGGGCCAATACCTTCGGGGGGAAGCTCATGCGGACGGCATACCAAGCCGTTCGCGGCGGATTTTGACGCGGAGCTTGTGATGAAAGCAGTACGAGACGGGCGAGATTTGCAGCGAGACTACAGCCGAATGTCGGCGCTGCTGCCAATCCCGGATACCACCTATGCCACTCGGGAGACGTTTTCCCGCGAGACACAATCTGGTACCCGTCGGCAGTCTGGCGTCCGTCGCATGCGGGCGTGTGCTGCGGCTACAGCATCGTTGGCGATCGCCGACTTAGCTGCCCTTATCATATCCGCTGTCGTTGCATGGCTGATCTGCTCGCCATGGCGGCAGGCGTTTTCCGCTATGTCGCTGCAGGGCGGCACTGGGGTATTCATCGCATCCTGCGTGGGTGTCCTAGGGTATCTCGCATATCAGGGACACTATACCCGCCGTGCGGCGTATTGGAGTGAACTGCAGCACGTCCTGATTGCAAGCGTGTCGGCACTCTTGCTGAATGGCGTGGCGTTTGTCACGCGACCGCAGGGCTCCGATCTTCCCGCCGTAGGCGCGTGGCTGTTCTTTCCGGTCGTCGCCATCGTGGTGCGACAAGTGTTGCGCCAAGGTTTGGCATCGGCTGGACTTTGGCACATCCGGACCGTCGTCGTCGGGCATGAGGCGTCGCTGCCGCAAACGCTGGCCGCGCTGGAATCGGAGCCGTCGCTTGGTTACGTTGTCGTAGCTCACGTCCTACCCGAGTATGTCGACAAGTTGCATGGCGGCGAATCCTTTCGGGACCTGCTCGAGATTCATGGAGCGGATTTGGCCCTTATCTGTCGCGAGTGCGGTCCGCCACTCGCCCGTGAGACGATCGAGTCGCTGGTGCGCGAGCGGATCCCGTTCGCCGTCGTGCCGCAGCTCGACGGATTGCCAGTCCTTGGACACGAGCATACCCAATTTTTCAGCCACGATACGGTGCTGATCTCTTATCGAAACAATCTAGCTCAACCGCTACCACGTTTGATCAAGATGGCGTTCGACATCATTGCAGCCGCTGTCGGCGTCATCCTGGCGTTGCCGGTGCTACTGATCATTGCAGCATTGGTGAAGTTGGATGGCGGACCTGCATTCTATGGCCACGTGCGCGTCGGTGCCGGCGCGCAGCCATTTCGCTGCTTGAAGTTCCGCTCCATGGTGGTGAATTCCGAAAATGTGTTGAACGACCTGCTCGCCGCCGATCCTGCGGCCGCTGCCGAGTGGGAAATGACTCAGAAGCTGCGTAACGATCCTCGCATCACTCGGATCGGCCGCTTCCTTCGCAGTACCAGCCTGGACGAGCTTCCACAGTTGCTGAACGTGCTACGGCTGGAAATGAGTTTGGTAGGACCACGACCGATCGTCCGTGCTGAGGTCCCGCACTACGGTGACGACATCACGTATTATTATGAGACGCGCCCAGGATTGACGGGTTTGTGGCAGGTCAGCGGGCGCACTGAAACCACTTACGCACGCCGGGTTCAACTGGATACATGGTACGTGAAGAACTGGACGCTGTGGCACGACATAGCCATCTTGGCTAAGACAGTGCCGGCCGTGCTGAAGCGCCGGGGTGCCGTCTGATGTGGCCGTTCAAGGCTGCCCGGCCACCATTCGTGGAACCGCTGCCGCCGCGGCGGCCATTCTCCCAGCATGACAGTACTACGAAAAGCGCGTCAGCCGGGCCGCGGCTCACGACTGGAATATTCACCCCAACCCAGCCCAAAGCCGGGAGGCGCCAGATCACTGGCAGGCAGGTGGAACTGCAGCGGATCCTCCAGGCTCTCATCGAGGATCGCGCACATGTTGTGCTGCACTCCGAACGGGGGCGCGGCAAAACTTCGCTATCGAATATGGTCGTCGAGATGCTCCGCCGCGCCGACGTCATCGTCGCCCGCTATACTTGTGACGCGGGAAGCGACTTTGACAGCATCGTCCGCGGCCTGGCACGCGATCTACCGCCATCCCTACTGGCGAACCCGCCGTCCGACGACAGCGAAGGTTGCGAAGCCGCGCTGCCGCCGCGGGATCTACGCCCCGGGGACGTCGCAGCCCTGCCGGCTCGACTGACGTGCCGTGCCTTGGTGTGCGTGATCGACGAGTTCGACCGAGTTGAGAACACCCGCGCCCGCACACAATTGGCGGACGCGATCAAGCAACTGTCAGACCGCGATGTTCGGTTGCAGTTTCTCATCGTTGGCGTTTCGGACAACCTGGACGAAATCCTGGGCCAGCATCCCTCGATCCAGCGCAGCGTGCTTGGCGTGCACCTGCCGCTCTTCACCGACCGCGATGTCGCGCAGCTAATCAGCAAGGCGAGCCAGGATGGCGGTTTCAGCTTCCCTCCGGAAGTGGTCGCGCGTGTCACTGTGCTGGCGCGCGGGATGCCCTACATGGCTCAGCTGTTGGGCTTGCGACTGACGCAAGCAGCAGGAGTGCGGGGATCGTCGCACCTCTCCAATGAAGACCTTGCGACGGCAACCGCCCAGATCGTGGCGGAAGCCAATCCCCGCACGGCCGCACTTTATGCCAGTCTCACCGAACGCGGCCGCAATCTCGACATGCTGCATAGCCTGCGCCGAATCGCCAGCGCGCCACAGGACCCCTGGGGCCGCATGGAGGTGCTAGCGATGGCAGATGGCCGGATTTCCGTTGGCGGCCGGCGGATACCGGGGCCAGTTTGGGAACGGCTGACGCAAGAGGGCGTCGTGGCGGTAGGCCGCGACGATACGGCCACCTTCGCTAATCGGGCGCTGATGCACCACGTTCTGCTACTCGCCGCCAGTGACGTGAACGATGCCGTCGACCCGGGTGACCGGGGATTGGTGGCAGTCTGGCCTGTGGCGTCGCAAGCCTAACTTTTCAGCGAGGAGTCCGCAGTGGACATTTCAATAGCATCCGCCTCGCCGTTGGCCGACCGCCAATCTGGCGCGATTAGTCTTTCGCAAATCGTACGGACAGTGCGCCGGCACGTATGGCTGATTGGTACGACGACCCTGCTGGCTGCCGGGGGGAGCTACCTGTATTCCCGGACGGTGCCGCGGACCTATACAGCCTATAGCTCCATCGCGCTCGATGGTGACCGGATCGCAATTCCGCAGTTGCAAGGCGCGATTCAGAGCGACAACATGCCCGACCCACTCCCCCTCGTTCGTACCGAGGTGCAGGCGCTGTCGGCCCGGCAACTTGTGCAGGATGTGATCGACAAGCTGCACCTCGACCAGGATCCGGAATTCAACCCGGCGCTGCGGCCGCCTAGCATGTCCGACCAAGCGAAGGATTGGGTCAAGTCCCTGTTGCCGGAAGGCCCGAGTAGCGATACCGCCCCAGGCCCCAGTGAGGCAGTCCTTACGTCTGTGACCCGGGCCCTGTCGATCTTCCAGGACAACCGCAGTTTGGTGATCGCCATCGCGTTTACGGCGCAGGATCCAAGGCTGGCGTCCTCCGTCGTGAACACATTGATCAGCGACTATCTCGACCAGCGCTCCAATCGGCGAACGCAAGTGAACCAAGGCGCCGACTCGGCCCTGATGGCTCGTATCACTGAGGTCAAGGCGAAGCTGGACGGCCTGCAGAAACAAATGGACGACCTGCGCAGCCGCGGCGACATCGTGGCGCTTCGGGCCGGCAGTGTCGGTCAGCAACAAGTGGAAGAACTGGCGACCGCGGCCGCCTCGGCCACCGTGCAGCGGACTCAGCTCGAGGCGGACTGGAACCGGGACGTCGCCCTGTCGAAGCACGGCTCCTCCGATGCGCTCGCCGGCGTATTAGACTCCCCGACGATTTCGCGTCTGCGCGACCAGGAGAGCGCGGCTAGCGCCAAAGTCGCCGAGCTTTCGTCGCGCTATGGTTCAGCCTATCCAGGCGTACGCAGCGCGACCGCTAACCTCGCGGCCGTACGCTCCCAGCTGTCGGGGGAAGTCTCGCGCATCATTGCCTCGCTGAGCAGCCAGTTGAGCGCCGCGCGCGACAAGGAAGCGAACCTGAATTCGCAATTGAGCGCCGCACGGCAGACGGGCGTCGCCGCGGAAAACTCACGCGCCCAATTGGACGAGCTGAGTAAAGAGGCGGCTACACAGCGGCTGCTCTACCAAACGCTGCTGCAAAGCGAGCAACAGACGGTGGCGCAACCTGCCGGGGCCGAGTTGCCTCAGGTCCGTGTACTGAGTGCCGCCGTTCCGCCGGGTTCGCCATCCGGGCCGAATAGTAAACTGATGGTTGGCATGGGCGGGCTTGGTGGCCTGGTCATAGGCGCTGCCTTGGCGATGCTCCGGCTGCGGGCGGTGGACGGCTTCGATAGCGCGCCAGACGTTACCTGGTCGACTGGGCTGGGCGTGTTGTCGGAGCTCGACCGCCGGATCATGCGCCGGGGAATGGCTGGCCGTGTTCTCGCCAACCCGGCCGGCAAGGAGATGCAGTCCATGCGCGGGTTGCGCGAGCGGGTTCGTTACGCCTCTCGCAAGGGAGCACCTCGGACCGTGCTATTCACCCCGACCCAGCAGGGCATGGATGCGGCCGAGCTCGCGGCAGCATTCGCCCGGGCGGCATCGGCGTCCGGTGAGCAGGTGCTGTTGGTCGAGGCCGACCTCGAGTCGCCATCGGTGGCGCGTGTCCTTGATCTCCGCTCCAACGGCTTGGCAAGCGCTTTGGCTACAGGCACGGACTGGCGCGACGCCACGATTGTCGATCCGCTAAGCCCGCTCGACGTGTTGGTGTCGGACAGGGTGCTGCCAGGCGGTGCTGCCCTGCTCTCCAGTGTCGCCATGCAGAACCTCCTGGTTGAAGCGCGTGAGCACTACAACCTGGTCGTGCTGTCGGGCGCACCAGCTGTCTCCGCGCAGGCTGAGGCGATGGCGGTTCGTGTCGACCTGACGGTATTGGTGCTCGACGGCAAAGGCGGCAATGCTCCTGCTCAGCAGGCCGCCTACCACTTGGGGGGTCATCCCGGCACCATGCTCGCCGCGGTCCTGGTGGCCTGACCTCATGGCCAGCTTCTTGATCTTCGCCGGCGCCGCGCTATTGCTCCTAGCGATCCATCCCTTCACCACCTACCCGGCGAGTCTGGCCATACTCGCCAGGTGGTCGCGGCGCCTGGTGGCGGGCGGTCCAGGGCCGGCGACTGCGGCGCTTTGCGTTTGCGCCTACAACGAGGAGCGTGTCATCCGCGCCAAGGCGCTCAACATGCTCGCCCTGCGGGAGGTGTTTCCCGGCCTGGAATTGTTGATCTACGTCGACGCCGGCACCGACCGGACCGCCGAGATCCTGGCCGAGTTCTCCGACCGCATCCACGTCGTTCAGGCTCGTGGACGCACGGGCAAGACAGTCGGGATGAACACGCTCATTGCCAAGACAACCGCGGACTGCGTGGTGTTCAGCGATGCCAACGTGATGTTCGACCCCGGCGCCGTGCCGCTTCTACTCGCACCGTTCGCCGATCCAGAGGTGGGCGTTGTCTGCGGCCATCTACGCTACCGGTCGGTACCGGGCAGTGCTACCGCGGCGACTGGTTCACTATACTGGCGGCTCGAGGAGGCCATCAAGCAGTTGGAGAGCACGACTGGCTCGGTGATGGGCGCCGACGGTTCGATCTTTGCAATGCGCCGAACGATGTACCGGCCTGCCCCGCCGCATCTGATCGACGACATGTATGTGTCGCTGTCCGCACTCTGTGCAGGCAGTCGTATCGTGCGTATCGGCGACGCACTGGCCTACGAGGACCAAGTGAGCCGCCCGGCAGAAGAATTTCGCCGCAAGATGCGCATCGCGTGTCAGGCGTTCAACGTTCATCGCGCACTCTCGCCGCAACTCCGCCTGCTGGGTCCGCTCGACCGCTACAAGTATGTTTCGCACAAGCTGCTGCGCTGGTTCGTGGCACCGTTGCTGGCAGCGGGATGCCTGCTCCTGGCCGCAGGGCTTGCGCTCGCCTCGGCGTGGATCCTGCTGGCACTGTGTTGTGCCGCCGGGCTGGGCGCGCTCGTGCTTCCACAAAGTCGTGCGATGCTGAGCGCCTTTGCCGGTACAGGACTTGGCGTCTTGCATTCGTTGCGTGGTGAACGGTTCCAGACCTGGGATCCGCCCGCATCCACCCGGGCTGCCCTGATACGTGGGTTGCCGGATATGGCCCGCTGATGCGCATCGCCCTCATCGACCCATCGTTGTTTACGCTGCCGTACGATCGCGCGTTGGCCGAGGGGTTGGCGTCCAACGGTCACGACGTGGTGCTGCATGGCCGCCGGGTCGTGCCGGCAGATGGCTCGGATGGCGGGATTACGGTGTCGCCCGACTTCTATCGGCTCGCAGGCAGTCGCGCCGTCGCCGCTTTACCCGATCGGCTGCGGCTGCTCACGAAGGGTATCGACCACGCCTGGTCGATGACGCGGCTTCTGAACAAACTTCGCCGGGAACGGCCCGACGCAATCCACTTCCAATGGTTACCGCTGCCGTTGGTGGACAACCTGCTTTTGTCGCGTTTCCGTGCCATCGCACCGCTGGTGCTCACAGTCCACGACACCAACCCGTTCAACGGCGACCCCTCGGCCGGCGTGCAGGCGCGGGGCTTCCAGAGCTGCCTGCATCAATTTGACCGCGTCGTGGTGCACACCGCGCAGGGCGAGGCGAGGCTGCGCCAGTTCGGTGTATCGCCTGACAAGATAGCCGTCCGGCCACATGGTATGCTGTGCGACATCGTGCCGGGCGACGCGGATCCGATGACGGCCGACCCGCTTACTTTCCTGCTATTCGGCAAGATCAAACCCTACAAGGGCGCGGATGTGTTGCTCGAGGCGTTCGCGGCCTTACCCGCCGAGACGCGCGCCCATGCCCGGATACGGATTGTCGGCAAGCCCTACATGGATTTGGCTGGCCTGCGTGAAGCGGCT
>CAXTWC010000126.1:14465-16558 GCA_964247805.1 uncultured Acetobacteraceae bacterium
CGCGCGTTCTCGGCCCGTTGTGCCGCGTCCATCCGGACTCTGGCCGGCTCGATCCAGCCCTGGGACGAGATTGCCCGGCGTACCACGCAGCTTTACACGGCAGTCGCGCGAAGTCGGGCCGCGAAATCGCTGCGTTCGGCCCCGATCGCGATCCGGAGCTAACCCGGTGTCCGTTACCACGGCGCCGTTGACACTCCAGCCGCGTGGCGCCGAGCGACGCACCACGGCCTTGTCGGCCGGGTGGTTCGTTCCGGCGACGTTGGCGTGCTGCATCTTCTTGCAGCGCTTTGGCATCCCGTTCGGCGAGCTTCAGATCAATATCGTGGGCCCCTTGGGACTATGCTGCGCGGTCGCCGGATTGATCACCGGACGGCTGGCACTGGATCGCGGGCGGTTGCTCGTCTTCGCCGGCCTGCTCGGATTCATCCTACTGGGAAGCGCGGTCGATTACGGCACGCCGGATGCGTTCTTCGGCGTGAATATCCCTTCGACTCTTCAGTTTATCGGTATCACGAGCTTCGTCGTATTGACCTTCGCCGAACCGATGGAGGAGAGCGCGTTTTTCCTTATGGTGACCAGGATGCTGCTGATCCTGGCAATCGCAGGCATCGCGCAGTTCACCTTACAATTCGTTGGTCTGTCGCTGTTTCAATTCTCAGGAATCTTGCCGCAAGCGATCCTCGCCGAGACCAACTGGAACATGGAAATCCCGATTGGGATCGGCTCGGCGATGAAGTCGAACGGATTTTTCCTGGTCGAGCCATCGGTGATGTCGCAGTTCATGGCCATGGCGCTCATGATCGAGATGCTGGCCTTCCGCCGACTGCGCTACCTATTGATCTTTGCGGCGGGCTTCGCTCTATCGTTCTCCGGAACCGGCGGTATCGTGCTGTTCGCATTCATCTGCGTAGTGGCAGTCCGGCTGGGATGGCGCGGGCTCGCACTCGCGACCGCAATGATCGTCGTATTGTGTCTGGCCGCCGGGCTGGTGGTACTGGTCGCGCCGGAGGTGGCGGCACTCGCCGCGAGCCGCATGGACGAGGTCAACTTGCCCGGCACCAGCGGGCACATGCGCTTCATCACCCCCTTTTGGCTGTTGAGCGATATGCTGCAACGAGTGCCGAGCCTGACTATCTTCGGCCTTGGCGGCGGAGTGAGTGAACACCTCGTCATGCCTTACGCCTACGACGTGAATACACCGGTGAAGATCGGGCTGGAATACGGCTTCCCCGCCCTGATTTGCTACGTGTTGTTGTTCCTGGTCGGCCAACGGTCCAAGCTTCAGAGCGTCCTAGTGGTCCCGGGTTTCGTTCTGCTTATGTTCACTGGGGCGTACCAGCAATTCGCACCTGTGGTCTATTTCGTGGTTCTGATCTGTTCGGTCGCAAGACTCAGGTCCGCCGAGGCCTAGCGCCGCTGCATCTATGGTGTACCGGCTCCACTTGCCCCACCGCGCGCGCCTTGGATGGCATGGCGGCAGCTGAGAGAGACGTCGACCGTGTGGTCTTTCAAGCAGATCAGGTGCTCCCCGGCGCCGGCCGGTCCTGCAGTGCGGTGCGGGCACAGGCGCTGATACTCGCTGGCGCAGACGACCGGCAGCGAGTGCAGCGCCGCTCGCCGGGACGCCACCGGATCGGCCGGCTGTGCAAATGCACTTCCCGCCAACAAAAGGCTGTAAACGGCGGCCGCAGCTCCGTTGAGCTTTACAAACGGCATAAGTCGCGTCTCCATAATGGCGGCGAGTGGAACCCGAGACGACTATTTCGGCAACAATGGGCGGGAAACCCGACCCAACGGCGCAGGATACGGGGTGCCTGCCGCTTCGGCTGTCTGTATAGCCATACGGAGCACAGCGTCACTATGGTAATTGGGCGCTCTAGGGGACGGCATGGGGATTGGATCTCGCCAGCTAAGCAACGGCGGCATAGGCGCGGGACGATTTGCAGCGGCGCTGGTGGCAGTGTCGGTCTGTGCCATGCCGAGCCTGGCGTCCGCCCAGCAGTTGCTGGACCAGTATCTGACCCAGGATTTACCGGGGGTTGGTATCGACCCGGGAGTCACCGTAAGGTCCCGCTTGCGCCCGGAATACGATG
>CAXTWC010000127.1:0-16434 GCA_964247805.1 uncultured Acetobacteraceae bacterium
TGGGGCGTCGATGCTCAGTGCCGGCGGTGGCGGATCGGGCGGCGGTGGCTCGCGGCAGCCCGGCGGTAGCTTTCGCGCGGCGGTGGGGGCGGGTTGCCGATCTTGTCGAACGTCGCGTCGAGCTCCTGTGCGGCATACGCCTCGGCCTCACGCGCGCGGGAAACGGCGGCCCCCATGCCGAAGAACTCATGCGTGGTGCCGCCGTACAGGCGACGGTCTACCTGCACGCCCTGCGCCTGTAGCTTATAGGTCAAAAAGGTACCATCAGATTCCAGCGGGTCCATTTCGGCTGAGATGATCGTCGTGGGCGGCAGGCTGTGCAGGTCGGCATGGCCGATCAGGTCTAGGCGGGGGTCCTGCAGGTCGGCTTTGCCGCGAACCGTATTGCCGACGTACCATAGCACGTCATCGCGCCCGAGTGGGACGACATTCTCGTCGGCGATATAGGACGGAGTGCCCGTGTCGGTTCCAGCGACCGGGTAGACCAGCAATTCGTGCACCGGCAGCTTGATATGGGCGTCGCGGGCCGCCATCGAGACGTTGATTGCCAGATTGCCGCCCGCCGACTCGCCGGCGACAGCGATGCGGCGTGGGTCCGCCCCGAGGCTGGAGGCGTTGGCCAGCAACCAGCGATACGCGGCGAAGGCGTCGTCGTGTGCGGCAGGGAAGCGGTTTTCCGGGGCCAGCCGGTAAGCCACCGACAACACCATCGCGTGGGCCTGCGTCGCCAGGGCGCGGTCGGACTCGTCATAGGTGTTCAAATCGCCGGTGACCCAGCCGCCGCCGTGGAAATACAGGATGATCGGCTCGCCCGCATGGCCCGGCGTCGCGTCATACAGTCGGGCCTGCAGGGGGCCGGCGGCGCCGTCGACCTGCACGTCGCGCTCCTGGGTGAACGTGTCGGCGACGAACGGGTGGCCGCGCTGGGCGGCGACCACGGTGCGCACAGCGTCCTGTGGGGTAGGCTGGGTCCGGGCCTGCTGGACGGTCAACGTGTGCACGGGCTTGGCGCCCAGCCGGATGTAGGTGGTGATCACGCCCGCCATGTCCTCGTCTGCCCTCCCATTGGCATCGCGGAACGGGGTATAGGTCTGGCAGCCCGCCAGCAGGGTCAGCGCGCAGAAGGCGCCGAGAGTAGAGCCGAGGGCGCGGTGGCGGCGCCGTTGCTGAAACGGGGCGGTAACACAGGCGGGCATCTTCATCCTCCAACATGCGCCCTCGGGAGGGGGCGCGCATGTCTAGCTTGCTTTGTCCTCCGTGCCATCCTATCCGCGCCGCAACAATCCCGCTTACCCCCGCTTCCTGCAGGAGAGTGCTTCCATGGCCGCTATTGCCGACATCGTCGCCCGCGAAATCCTCGACAGCCGTGGCAATCCTGCACTGGAGGTGGACGTCGTGCTCGAGAGCGGCGCCATGGGCCGCGTCGCCGTCCCATCCGGCGCGTCCACCGGGGCGCACGAGGCGGTAGAACTGCGCGATGGCGACAAGTCCCGCTACGGCGGCAAGGGCGTGCGCAAGGCCGTGGCCAACGTCGAGGGCGAGATCTTCGACATGCTGGGCGGGCTGGACGCGACCGACCAGGTCAAGATCGACGAGATGATGATCGACCTCGACGGCACCGCCAACAAGGCCCGGCTGGGTGCCAACGCGATCCTGGGCGTGTCGTTGGCGGTGGCCAAGGCATCCGCCGAGGATTACGGCCTGTCGCTGTACCGCTACATCGGTGGCGTGTTCGCGCGCACCCTGCCGGTGCCGATGATGAACATCATCAACGGCGGCCAGCACGCCGACAACCCGATCGACATCCAGGAATTCATGATCCAGCCGATCTCGGCCCCAACGGTGGCCGAGGGCATCCGGATGGGTTCCGAGATATTCCACGCCCTGAAGAAAGCGCTGCACGATGCCGGTCACTCGACCAATGTCGGCGACGAGGGCGGGTTCGCGCCCAACCTGAAATCGGCGGACGAGGCGCTCGGCTTCATCAGCAAGGCCTGCGAGGCCGCCGGCTACCGGCCCGGCGAGGACGTGACCTTCGCGCTCGACCCCGCCGCGACCGAGTTCTACCGCGGCGGCAAATACGAGATCGCGGGCGAGGGCAAGTCGCTCGATTCGGCCGGCATGGTCGCCTATTTGGCCGACCTGGTGGCGCGTTACCCGATCGCGTCCATCGAGGACGGCATGGCCGAGGACGATTGGGACGGCTGGGCGCACCTGACGTCCGAATTGGGCAAGACCGTCCAGCTGGTGGGTGACGACCTGTTCGTGACCAACCCGGAGCGGCTGCGGCGCGGCATCAAGGCCGGCACCGGCAACGCGATCCTGATCAAGGTGAACCAGATTGGCACGCTGAGCGAGACGATGGACGCGATGGAGATCGCCCACCGCGCCGGGATGACGACGGTGATGAGCCATCGCTCGGGCGAGACGGAGGACACCACGATCGCGGACCTGGCCGTGGCGGCGAATTGCGGGCAGATTAAGACCGGCAGCCTATCCCGCAGCGACCGGACGGCGAAATACAACCAGTTGATCCGCATCGAGGCCGACCTTGGCCCGGCGGCTCGCTACGCCGGGCGCAGCATCCTGCGGCAGTGAGGCGGCGCCGGCGTTAGACTGAGGGAAAGCGAGATCCGGTCGGTAAGCTTTCCGTCATATCTTTGCCTTACGAAGCTCTCCACCATAGGAGGGTTGCATGACGACTTGGCTCGATAACCGCAGTGTCGGCGCCAAGCTCGCCAGCAACGCGCTAGTCATTGTTCTCGGGCTGCTGCTCGTCAGCTCAGGCGCGCTATACGTTTCCTACGACAAGATGATGGCAGACCGGCGCACCCAGCTCCAAACCGTTGTGGAGGTTGCGACGGGCTACTCCGGTAGCTTGGTCGCCGGGCTGGCACGGGGCGAAATGACGCAGGAGCAAGCGCGCCAGCGCTTCGTCGCGATGACCGACGCAGTCCGCTATAACGGCGCTGGATTCCTGGTGATCTATGATGACAAAGGGATTTATCTCGATAACCCAGCCCGACCGAGCGATGTGGGCAAGGACGGGACCAAGTTGGTCGACAAGTCGGGTCGGCACTTCGTGCAAGATGCTCTGGACATCGTTCGTAGCGCGGGGGCTGGGTTCTACGACCTGGATTACCCGCGCCCCGGTGAAACGGAAGCGAGCCGGAAGCTGAATTTCGTCAAGGCCGTTCCCGCTTTGGGGGTCGTGGTGGCGACGGGCGTATATCTGCAGGACGTTCGCGACGCTCTGGTTACGCAGGCAAAGCTCCTGGCCATGCTGGCCGTCCCAGTTCTCCTGCTTGGCGTCGCGTGCAGTCTCGCGGTGAGGCGATCGATCGCGGGTGGACTGACACTGTTGGCGGGATCGATGCTGGGCTTGACCAAAGGCGACCTTTCCACGGTCATTTCAGGGACCGAGCGCCGCGACGAAGTGGGCGTGATGGCTGCAGCGGTTCAGGTGTTCAAGGATGGGCTGTTGCGGGCCCGAGCGTTGGAGACGCAGGCTTCCCAGGCGGCGGCCCAGGCGCAAGAGGATCGTGAACGCACGGATCGCGAGCGCAGTGAGACGGCGGCCCGGCAGCAGGAGGTCGTGGACAAGCTCGCCGGCGGGCTGTCGCAGCTTGCCGCGGGTGATCTGACGTGCACGTTGCCGGATGCCTTCGCCGTCGAATACGAGGCGTTGCGCCGGGATTTCAACGCTGCTGTGCTGCAACTCGGTGAGACTGTCAGCCAGGTAGTGGCCAATAGTCGCGCAATCGCCTCAGGCGCTGGCGATGTGACGGTCGCGGCCGACGATCTCTCCCGCCGCACCGAGCAGCAAGCCGCTAAGCTGGAACAGACCGCGGCTGCGGTTGCCGGGATCATGGCGACGGTGCGCAAGACGGCCGATGGTGCACTGCAAGCCGAGACCGTTGTCTCCGCCGCACAAACCGTTGCGGAACACTCCGGACAGGTGGTGCGGGACGCGGTGACGGCGATGAGCGCGATCGAGCAGTCGGCGCAGCAGATCACGCAGATCATCGGCGTGATCGACGAGATTGCCTTCCAAACCAACTTGCTCGCATTGAACGCAGGAGTAGAGGCGGCCCGTGCCGGTGACGCGGGGCGAGGCTTCGCCGTCGTAGCCAGCGAGGTCCGTGCGCTTGCCCAGCGCAGTGCTCAGGCTGCAAAGGAGATCAAGTCGTTGATCGCCAACTCCGGGCAAGAGGTCGATCGCGGCGTGCAACTCGTCGGCGAGACTGGCCGATCGCTGGATCGCATCGTCAGCCATGTTACCGAGATCAGCGGAGTAGTCGCCACGATCGCGACCAGTGCACAGGATCAGGCGACGGCGCTTGGTGAGGTGAGTTCCGCCATCAACCAAATGGACAAGGTCACACAGCAGAATGCGGCGATGGTGGAGCAATCGACCGCCGCCTGCCACAGCCTCTCAGTCGAGGCGGCCGAGTTGGCACGGCTGACGAGCTACTTCCGGACAGGTCCAGGCCCATCGTCGACGGTCTCGACCCCCAAGCGATTGTCTCAGGGCAACCATCGGCAGTCCAACGCCCTAGGTCATGCTGCGTGACGTAAGGTTCGGATGGACGTCCGGGCTGCTGCTCCGGCGCAACACCCGAAAATTAGTTGGTCGCTGGAGCATTTTTAGCTCCTCCGCTTACGAGTCCGGGACTGTAAGCTTGCCCTAGGCGGGGGCAAAGCTGGCATGTCGTTTGGGCGAGAGGTCAAGAAGCGGGCGAAGGCGGCAGTTCCGCCGGTTTTGCTGTTAGCAGTCGCTGGCTATTTCGGCTGGAGCGCAACCCGAGGCGACCATGGTCTGCAGGCCTATGTACACCAGCAAGACCAACTTCGGCTCGCGCAGTCCGAACTGGCCCATGTCAACGGCGATGTCGACATGTGGGAACGCCGGGTATCCGGGCTTCGGAACACCCGGCTCGACCCGGATACCTTGGACGAACGGTCCCGCGCGATGTTGAACTTGGCAGACCCGACTGAAGTCGTCGTGATGTACGGCCAAGGAAAAAAGCTGTTCTGAGCCGTTTGGCCGCGTCAGGGAGCTTTGGCCGCGTACGAATTCGCCCCGTAGGCATTTTGTTAACCTGGCTGGACTAGCATCGCTCCAATAGGGAGTGGTCCGATGTTTGCCTGGCTGAACAATCGTAGTGTTGGCGCGAAGCTGGCAAGCACTCTTCTGCTGAGCTTGGTGGCCCTTTCGATCGTGGCCGCAGCCGCTTTGATGCTCATGCGTGGACAGATGCTGCAGGATCGCAGGACGCAGACCCGCGCGACCGTGCAGATCGTGGCCAGCTTCGCGGGATTGCTGCAGGCGGAGGTAGAGCAGGGCCGCCTGACCAAGGACGCAGCTTTGGCCCGTCTGGTGGCGATGGTAACGCCGATCCGCTACGGCGAAAGCGGCTATGTCACCGCGTTCACGGCCGACCGAGGGATTTACGTCATCCACGGCGCCAGTCCTGAAAAAGTGGGTAGCGATGGCATGCGGGCGGTCGACCCACAGGGCCGGCACTACACTGCGAACGCGGTCGCCCTGGCCCGTGAGCATGGCTCCGGATATTACGAGTTCACGCTGCCGCGACCTGGCCAATCGACCCCTGTGCGGAAGATGAACTATGCCCAGGCGCTGCCATGGTGGGGCCTCGTCGTCGCGACGGGCATCTACATCGACGACGTGGATGCGGCACTGGCGCGGGACGCTGGGTGGCTCGGACTGTTGGCGCTCCCTGCGCTTCTGCTCTGTGTCGGCTGCAACCTGGTGGTCCGGACGTCGATCGCGGGTGGTTTGAGCAAGCTTGCGGCTGCTATGACAAGTCTCGCCCGAGGCGAGTTGGGCGTGGCCATCCCCGGCGTCGAGCGCCGCGACGAGGTCGGCGCCATGGCGGGGTCGCTGCAGACCTTCAAGGACGCGCTGCACGAGAAGCACGGATTGGAAACGCAGAGGGAAGAGCTCGCCGCCGGGCAGCGCCTCCAGTCGGAGCAGCAGCAGCGGGATCGGGCGGCTCATGCGGCGGAGCAGGACTCGGTAGTCAGCGGCCTTGCATCTGGCCTCGCCGCCTTGGCGGAGGGTGACCTGACACGCTGCGTGACCGCGCCCTTCGCACCGCATTACGAGAAGCTGCGGCATGACTACAATGCGGCTGTGGAACGGCTCCGCGCCGTGGTCACATCGATCGTGGCGGGTGTGGATGGGATCGCGACCGGCACGATGGAAATCACGTCCGCCACCGACGATCTCTCGACCCGGACCGAGCGGCAGGCCGCGACCCTGGAGGAGACTGCGGCCGCGCTGGACGAGATTACTACAACCGTGCGCAAGACAGCGGACGGGGCTCGGCAGGCGCGGGCATTGGTGGTCGCGGCTGAGACGGGCGCCATGCAATCCGGCAAGATCATGACGGATGCGACGGCGGCAATGGACGCGATCAATGCCTCGGCCAGCCAGATCGGCAGCATCATCGGGGTGATCGACGAAATCGCGTTCCAGACGAATTTGCTGGCCTTGAATGCCGGCGTGGAAGCCGCGCGGGCGGGTGACGCGGGGCGTGGCTTCGCCGTCGTCGCCAGCGAGGTGCGCGCACTGGCCCAGCGCAGTGCCGCGGCGGCGAAGGAGATCAAGGGGCTGATCTCTGCCTCGGGCGAAGAGGTGGCCAAGGGCGTCGCGCTCGTGGCCGAGACCGGCCAATCCCTGCGCCGGATCGCAGTGCAGGTCGCGGAGGTCAGCACCGTCGTGGCCACGATCGCCAGCGGCGTCGAGGAGCAGGCAATAGGGCTTGCCGAGGTCAACAAGGCGGTCAATCTGATGGACCAGGTGACCCAACAAAACGCGGCCATGGTCGAGCAATCCACCGCGGCTTGCCACGGCGTCTCGACGCAGGCGGCTGACCTGGCGCAACTGGTCGGACATTTTCGGCTCGAGGCTGGCGGGGCAGAACCCGGCTCGGATAGCCTATGGCGGTCGCGGGGCCCGGCGGTGCCGAGATCCTCAGGCGCCGCGGCCGCGTAAGGGCATCGCGCCCGGTCGGACGCGTCAGAACCACATCATCATGGGCCACAATTCGTCCGGCCGAGCGCCACGCAATCCTGGTTGGAAATCCATGCCTGGACGATCGGGAACAACCACCACGCCAGAACGGCCGACAGGATGATGCCGCACAGCACGAGGATGGGCAGTAGGCTCGAGGGCTTGGGTTGCTCGGACATGCTGGCTGGCTAGCACGGCTCCCAAAGCTCGGCCGCAAACTTTTCGGGAGAGGTCGACCTGCGCGGGCTTGCGGCACCGGCGGAGTGTGACGGCAACGGCGTGCTGCACCCGGTGTAGCCCTGCTGCCACCCGATGTGGCTCGGCGGC
Source organism: uncultured Acetobacteraceae bacterium (assembly GCA_964247805.1). Taxonomy (GTDB): domain Bacteria; phylum Pseudomonadota; class Alphaproteobacteria; order Acetobacterales; family Acetobacteraceae; genus LMUY01. Next base: position 7,367 of record CAXTWC010000127.1, read on the forward strand.
ACACCGTGTGGCCTGCACGGCTTGCCTTCTCTGCCGGTGATCTCACCCCACTGACCTTGTCGCTGCGGCACACCGGCGCTAGGTGGAGGTGAATGCGCGGGAGGAGTGGTCGATGGCTCAACCAATCGAGAAAGCCAAGCGGGGCAAGCAGGCGGACCTCCCGAATTTCGACATGTCGCAAGACGGCCTGTTGAAGGCGTATGGCGACATGCTGCTGATCCGCCGTTTCGAGGAGAAAGCCGGGCAACTCTACGGCATGGGTCTGATTGGCGGGTTCTGCCACCTGTATATCGGCCAGGAGGCCGTGGTGGTCGGCATGCAAGGGGCGCTGAAGGAGGGCGACGAGGTCATCACCTCCTATCGCGACCACGGCCACATGCTCGCCACTGGTATGGAGCCGCGCGGCGTGATGGCGGAATTGACGGGGCGCTCGGGTGGCTACTCGAAGGGCAAGGGTGGCTCGATGCACATGTTCAGCCGGGAGAAGAACTTCTTCGGCGGGCATGGGATCGTGGGCGCCCAGGTCAGCCTCGGCACCGGGTTGGCGTTCGCGAACTGGTATCGCGAGAACGATGCCGTGTCGGTCACCTATTTCGGCGACGGGGCAGCCAACCAAGGGCAGGTATTCGAGAGCTTCAACCTGGCGGCGCTGATGAAGCTGCCCTGCATCTATGTCATCGAGAACAACCAATATGGCATGGGCACCAGCGTCCAGCGTGCGACGGCATCGCGGGATCTGTCGAAAAACGGCGCACCGTGGAGCATGGCCAGCGCCGCCGTGGACGGGATGGACGTCACGGCGGTCCGGCGTGCGGCAGAGGAGGCCGTGGCGCATTGCCGCGGCGGCAACGGGCCATTCCTGCTGGAGATGAAGACGTATCGCTATCGTGGGCATTCGATGTCCGACCCTGGCAAGTACCGCACGCGCGACGAGATCCAGAAGATGCGCGAGGAGCATGACTGCATCGAACAGGCTCGCCGTCTGCTGATCGGGATGGGGGCTGACGAGAACAACCTGAAGACCATCGACGCCGAGGTGAAGGCACGGGTGAACGAGGCGGCGGAGTTCGCGCAGTCCAGCCCCGAGCCGGCTGAAAGCGAGTTGTGGACCGACGTGCTAGTGGAGGCCTGAACCCCCGTGTCAACCCAAGTGCTCATGCCGGCGCTCTCCCCCACGATGACGGAGGGCAAGCTGGCCCGCTGGCTGAAGAAGGTGGGCGAGGACGTGCGGGCCGGCGACGTGATCGCCGAGATCGAGACCGACAAGGCCACCATGGAAGTGGAGGCGGTCGACGAGGGCACGCTGTCCCAGATCCTGGTTGAAGAGGGCACCGAGGGCGTTCCGGTCAACACCCCGATTGCCGTGCTCGGCGAGGGCGATGTCGCTGGCGCCGCCCCCCCGACCGCCGAGGCGCCGCAGAAGCTGGAGCCGAAGCGCCCGGCGGAGACGGTTTCGGCCGCGACCCCGGCCTTGGCGGCGGCGGCTCCGGAGAAGGAGTGGGGGGCGACTGCCCCGACGACCGTCCGTGAGGCGTTGCGCGACGCGATGGCGTTGGAGATGCGGCGAGACCCATCGGTGTTTCTGCTGGGCGAGGAAGTCGCGCAGTATCAAGGCGCCTACAAGATCAGCCAGGGCCTGCTGGACGAGTTCGGCCCGCGTCGGATCATCGACACACCGATCACCGAGCACGGCTTCACCGGCATGGCGGTCGGCGCGGGAATGGCCGGGTTGCGGCCGATCGTCGAGTTCATGACGTTCAACTTCGCCATGCAGGCGATCGACCAGATCATCAACTCGGCCGCCAAGACGCTGTATATGTCCGGCGGTCAGATGGGTTGCCCGATCGTGTTCCGCGGCCCCAATGGCGCGGCCAGCCGGGTCGGCGCCCAGCACAGCCAGTGCTACGCCAGCTGGTACGCGCATGTGCCGGGTCTGAAAGTGGTGGCGCCCTGGTCCGCGTCGGATGCCAAGGGGTTGCTGCGGGCCTCCATCCGAGACCCGAACCCGGTCGTGTTCCTCGAGAACGAGATCCTGTACGGGCAGACATTCGAGTGCCCCACCGACGACGATTTCACCGTGCCGATCGGCCGCGCCAAGATCGAGCGGCCGGGCAAGGATGTCACCATCGTCGCGTTCTCCATCATGGTGGGCGTGGCGTTGAAGGCGGCGGAGGCGCTGGCCGAACAGGGGATCGACGCCGAGGTGATCAACCTGCGCTCGCTGCGGCCGCTGGATACCGCCACGATCATCGAGAGCGTGAAGAAGACCAACCGCGTGGTGAGCGTAGAGGAAGGCTGGGCGTTTGCCGGCATCGGTGCGGAGATCGCGATGCAGGTGACGGAGCATTGCTGGGACTGGCTGGACGCACCGCCGGTGCGGGTGGCCGGGCTGGACGTGCCTTTGCCGTACGCCGCCAACCTCGAGAAGCTGGCCCTGCCGCAGCCGCAATGGGTCGTCGATGCCGTGAAGAAGATCGTCTGATGGCCACTAATATCCTGATGCCGGCGCTGTCCCCCACCATGACGGAGGGCACGCTGGCGCGCTGGCTGAAGAAGGAAGGCGATACCGTCACCGCCGGGGACGTGCTCGCCGAGATCGAGACCGACAAGGCCACCATGGAGGTCGAGGCGGTCGACGAGGGCGTGCTGGGGAAGATCCTGGTCGCTGATGGCACGGCTGGCGTGCAGGTCAACGCGCCGATCGCCATCCTGGTGGAGGCTGGGGAGGCGGTGCCGTCGGGCGCTGCTGCCGCCCAATCCGCACCCGCGGCGCCCGCGCCCGAGACGGCGGATAGCGCGCCGAAGCCGTCTGCAGCCGGGCCGTCCATGGCGGCATCCCAAGCCCCGGCGTCTATCCCTGGGCCTACCCAAACGTCTGCCCCCGGACCTGCCTCCATCGCGAACGGGCACGATAAGGGCGAGCGCGTGTTCGCCTCGCCGCTCGCCCGGCGGATGGCGAAGCAAGCCGGGGTGTCGCTGGAGGGTATTCGCGGTAGCGGTCCCAACGGCCGGATCGTGAAGGCCGATATCGAGGCGGCGCAGGCCGGTGGTGGGACCGCGAAGTCGCCCGCGCCGCAACAAGCACCCACGCCGGCCCCTGTCCAAGCCGCCGCACCACCCGCGCCTACCCCGGCCGCAACGCCTCGCCCGGTGGTGATCGTGGGCAAGCACACGCTGGTGCCGAACACCAACATGCGGAAGGTCATCGCCCGCCGACTGACCGAGTCGAAGCAACTCATCCCGCATTTCTACGTCAGCGCCGATCTGGAGATCGATGCCCTCATGAAGTTGCGGGCCGACCTCAACGCGAAGTCGCCGAAGGATGGCCCGGCGTCGTTTACGCTCTCGGTGAACGACTTGGTGATCAAGGCCGCGGCCGCCGCGCTGCGCCGGGTGCCTGCCGCCAATGCGAGTTGGACGGACGAGGGCATCGCCCTGTACGACGACGTGGACATCAGCGTCGCGGTCGCCACCGAGGGTGGCCTGATCACCCCGATCGTGCGCCGGGCCGACCAGAAGGGCGTCGCCACCATCAGCAACGAGATGAAGGACCTGGCGGCGCGCGCCAGGGCCGGCAAGCTGAAGCCGGAAGAGTTCCAGGGCGGCGGGTTCTCGATCTCGAACCTCGGCATGTATGGCGTGAAATCGTTCTCCGCCATCATCAACCCACCCCAGGGCGGCATCCTCGCCGTGGGCGCCGGGGAGCCGCGGCCGGTGGTGAGGGACGGCGCGATCGTCGCCGCCGTGGTCATGACCTGCACGCTCAGCGTGGACCACCGAGTGATCGATGGCGCGGTTGCCGCCGAGTGGATGGCTGCTTTCAAAAGCATCGTGCAGGACCCACTTAGCCTGATGTTGTGACGTGATCCTCCCTCTCCTCCTGGGAGAGGGCCGGGGCGAGGGATTTTCGGGCGGCCGCTTGGGCACGTGTAGCAAGCTCCCTCACCCAACCCTCTCCCAGGGGGAGAGGGCTCTCTAACAAGGTGCTCTGACAGATGCCCGATCAATACGACCTTATCGTCATCGGCGGCGGACCCGGCGGTTACGTGGCCGCGATCCGTGCCGCCCAACTCGGCATGAAGACCGCCGTGGTGGAGCGCGAGCATCTCGGCGGCATCTGCCTGAACTGGGGCTGCATCCCGACCAAGGCGCTGCTGCGCTCGTCCGAGATCAATCACCTGCTGCACCACCTACCGGAATTCGGCTTCTCTGCCGACAACATCAAGTTCGACATGCAGGCGATCGTGAAGCGCTCCCGCGGGGTCGCCAAGCAACTTGCGGGCGGCGTCGGCCACTTGCTTAAGAAGAACAAGGTCACGGTGATCATGGGTGCCGGCAAGCTCGCCGGGAAGAACACGGTGGCCGTCGGCGACAAGACGCTGACGGCGCCACACATCATCCTCGCCACCGGTGCCCGCGCGCGGCAACTGCCGGGGCTCGAGGCGGATGGCGACCGGATCTGGTCGTACAAGGAGGCGATGGTACCGCCGTCGATGCCGAAATCGCTGCTGGTGATCGGGTCCGGCGCGATCGGGATCGAGTTCGCCTCGTTCTACCTGAACATGGGCGCCGAGGTGACCGTGGTCGAGGTGCTCGACCGCGTGCTGCCGGTGGAGGACCAGGAGATCAGTGCCTTCGCCCGCAAGGCGTTCGAGAAGCAGGGCATGAAGATCATCACCGGCGCGAAGGTCACGGCCGCAAAGAAGAACGGCGGCAGCATCACCGCCACGATCGACGTCGGCGGCAAGACGCAGGACATCACCGCCGAGCGGATCATTTCCGCCGCCGGCATTGTCGGCAACGTGGAGGATCTCGGGCTCGAGGGCACCAAGGTGGTGGTGGACCGCACCCACGTGGTGATCGATGAATACTGCCGCACAGGTGAACCCGGCGTTTACGCGATCGGCGACATCGCCGGCGCCCCCTGGCTCGCGCACAAGGCCAGCCACGAGGGCGTGGTGTGCGTGGAGAAGATCGCCGGGCTGAACGACGTGCATCCGATCGACTGGAGCAATATCCCGGGCTGCACGTATTGCCGTCCGCAGGTGGCGTCGGTTGGGCTGACCGAGGCGCGCGCCAAGGAGCAGGGGCACGAAGTCCGGGTGGGGCGCTTCCCGTTCATCGGCAACGGCAAGGCGATCGCGATGGGCGAGTCGGAGGGCATGGTGAAGGTCGTGTTCGACGCCGGGTCGGGCGAGTTGCTGGGCGCGCATATGATTGGTGCGGAGGTGACCGAACTGATCCAGGGCTACGCCATCGCCAAGACATTGGAGACGACCGAGACCGACCTGATGCACACGGTGTTCCCGCACCCGACCGTCAGCGAGACGATGCACGAGGCAGTGCTGGACGCCTACGGCCGCGCGATCCACTTCTAAGACCAGGTGTCGAGAGGACGACTGTCCTCTCGCGGGGTTCGGGGAGAGCCCCGAGCTTTATCGTTCAATCATCGGGTAATCGCCCCAAACCCTGCAGCAGAAAGGCCGCAGCCTCGGCCGGATCCTCTGGCAAGGGTGGTCGGGGCAGGTTGTCCTGCGGCCAACTCGCGCGCGGTTTTGCTGGGCGCGGTTCCGAAGCCGGTGGCTGAGCCGCGCGGGCATGGAGCTCGGCGATATCCTCTGGCGTGCGCCGCGGCCAGGGTCGGCGTGTGCCGGGGGGCGCGCCGAGTTGGAGATCGCGGCGGATGTCGGCGATGATGTCCACGGTCGACCGCGTGCCGATTTCGTCTTCGATCTCGGGGCTGTCGAGCCGGTCCAGCACTTCCTCGTGCAGTTGGTCGGCCGTTTCGCCCCGCCACTCGTGATGGATATCATTCTCCAACGTGCGGAGGATGCTGCGCCGCGCGGCGTTGCGCTGGGCGGTTTCGGCTGGTGTGGGGGCGCGGACGGGATCGGCGAGCCGCCGGGCCAGCAGCATGCCCCGGCGGACGGCGCGGAAGCGGCAGTCGTAAGCGGTTGCGCTTTTCAGCTCGTCTTCAGGGCTGATTTTGGGCGGGCTGCCGGGATCGCTGTCGAGGCGGGCGAGTTCGGCCCGGGTGCGAGCTTGCTCGAGCTGATGAGCGAGGTGGATGCGCTCGGCGCCGATCTCGATCAACTCGTTGAGCAGGATGCGGTGACGCTGCAGGTCGTCCGCGTACGGCGCGGCCTGCGCGGCCGGGCGTGGAGGAGTTGCGATGTCGGGCGGCATGAACAGAATAAGAACATAAAGGACGGCCGTTTTTCAACCACTGCGCGTGATTGCGACGGACTGGGTTCATCCCTGCCGGTGGATTCGTCGGCAGGGATGGGCGGTGCTGGCTTGCGGTGACGTTGCTCCTCAGGCTCGCTGTCCAACCGAGCTGAACTGGCCGCTATCGGAGCGCGGAACCGCGAGCATCGAACGCACCCGCGCTGCCTGGAGCTCGGACAGGTCGGCCGTGTCCGTCGGCCGCCCGAGCAGATAGCCTTGCAGGTGGTCGCTGCCTTGCTCCCGCAGGAAGGTCAGTTGCTCGAGCGTCTCGACACCTTCGGCCGTGATCGAGAGCCCGAGGTTATGCCCGAGACCGATGATCGCCTTCACAATCTTCGTCGCCTCGCCGTCCTGATCCAAGTCCCGGATGAAGGACTGGTCGATCTTCACCTTGTCGAAGCTGAACAGTCGTAGGTAGTTCAGGCTCGAATACCCGGTTCCGAAATCGTCGAGGCCGACGCGCACACCCAAATCGTGCAGGCCGGACAGGATACTCACGGCTCTGCCCGAATTCTCGATGAAAACGCCTTCAGTGACCTCGATTTCGAGCCGTGCCGGGTCGAGGCCGGTTTGGGTCAGCGCATCCGATACGACGCCGAGCAACGTGGACTGCCGGAATTGCACCGGCGAAACGTTAACCGCGACCTTTGCCGGAGTGCTCCAGCCGGCAGCGTCCCGACACGCCGTTTCGATCGCCCAGCGGCCGAGCTGGACGATGATGCCGATGTCTTCGGCGAGCGGGATGAACTCGGAGGGCGGGACCATACCGCGAATTGGATGGCGCCAGCGCATCAACGCTTCGAAGCCATCGACCTCGCCCGTCCGGCAATTGGCGAGAGGTTGGTAGAACAAGGCAAGCTCGCCCCGCTCCAGCGCACGACGTAGATCCTGCTCCAGCAGATGCCGGTCCAGCATCTTGGCATCCATGGAGGCATCGAAGAAGCGGAACGAGCCGCGCCCCTCCTCCTTCACCCGGTACATGGCTGTGTCGGCTGCCCGCAACAGGCTTTCAGGATTAGCACCATCGTCCGGATACACGGCAATCCCGATCGACACGCCGATCTCGACCTGTCGTCCTGCGATTTGGAACGGCGCGCTCAGGCGCCCGATGATCCTTTCCGCAAGGCTCGACATCCGTTCCGGCGAGGTTGCGTTCACCTGCACGATGATGAATTCGTCGCCACCGACGCGGGCCAGGGTATCGGCCGAGCGGATTTCGGCCTGGACCCGGCCGGCGACCTGAACCAACAACGCATCGCCACCGGCGTGGCCGAGCACGTCGTTGACGGGTTTGAACCGGTCGAGGTCGAGGTAGAGGATCGCAGCCTTGGAGCCTTCCTGCGCCGCTACGGCCAGCGCGCGACTCAGCCGTTCCTGCAACAACGAGCGATTGGGCAGATCGGTCAGGGCATCATGATGCGCGAGGTGGAGAATACGTGCTTCACTGTTCTTACGATCCGTGAGGTCGCGCAGTGCCACGGCGGTTGCCGGCAGCCCTTTGTAGTCGATCATTCGACAGGAGAATTCCACGGGGACGGAGCGTCCTGTCGTGGTCTGGATCTCGACCTCCTCGGGCAGCAACTGTTCCGGCGGGCACAGCATCCGGCGGCGTAGGGACGGGACGCTTTGCTCCGTAAACAAACTCAGGATCGGGCGGCCGATGATCGCGTCGGCCGGCTTGCCAAACAGCCGAAGGCCGGCACTGTTGACTTCCAGGACCTTACCGGCGCGGTGGATCACGATGCCCTCCTGGGCAAAGTCGCTCAACAGGCGCATGCGGTCGAGCTCCTGGTTCTGCCGCCGCGACAGGTGCCGGTCCATCAGGGCCGCGGCCAGGCTGACGACGAGAAGTGACAGGCTGACGGTCCCCACGACGGTCGCCAGTGCGTGCGACGCCAGCACGCTGCGGCTCGTGTCCAGGGTCGGGCCGAGCCGGATCTGGATGGCCGACATACCGATGAAGTGCACGCCGCAGATGCAGAGGGCCAACCACCCCGACACCTCCGCCCGGCGCCACCTGGCGGTGGAAAGCTGGTTCGATCGCGCGAGGGCCATGACGGTGCACGCGACGCATACGATGATGGATGCGGCCACCGTCGCGCTGTCCAACGAGATAGTGCCGGGTACCTCCATGGCGGCGACACCGGTGTAGTGCATGCCTGCGACCGAAGCGGCGAGTGCTGTGCCGCCGACGCCGATCGCGCTCCTGCGCTGGGGCAGTAGGCGCCAGGCCGAGAACGCGACGAGCGATCCAAACATTGCGACGGCGACGGAGACCGCCGTGGTGGGAAGGTCGTAGGCGATTGCCATGGCCGGCATGAAGGCGAGCATGGCGACGAAGTGCAGGGACCAGACGCTCGACCCGAACACCACGGCGGTTCCGAGCAGCCATTTGTAGGTTGCTGGAGCGCTGACCCCCTGTGCGCGTGAGAGCAGGATCGTGGTGGTGACGCAACCCAGGGCGCAGATGCACGCAGCCAGCACGACGAGCCGCAGGTCGTGTTCTTGGGTGATGCATCCAATGATGTGCAGCATGGTCAGAACCTCTGGATGCGATTTTTATTGAGTTTTGAAGTTTGGCCGGAGCAGTCGCTGCTGGACGAGAGCGCGCCTGTGGCCGCCACGATCGCGTTGTGTCTACGAATCGAGGTCAAAATTGTTTGGAGTTGTGGGGAGGTTTGTTTGCCTGATCCAATTTTGCGGCTATTGTAGTGATGGATCAGCACCGGATGCTTTGCCTCCTTCGCTCAGGCTGGGAAGATGGTCGCTAAATGACAGGTGGTCGAGTTAGGTCTTGTCAGCGATTGTTGTCAGTCATTAACGGATCCATGGGAGTGACC
>CAXTWC010000128.1:0-16429 GCA_964247805.1 uncultured Acetobacteraceae bacterium
CTGCCCGCGGCTCCGCTGGTCACGCGAGCTCACCCCCGCGCGGGCGGCACCCGGCAGGCGCAGGCCTGCGGCCTCCGAGCCGTGCTGGCTCGGCGACCGGCAGGGCTACGACCCTGCCGGCTCGTCCGTGGGATGAAGGTGAGCCTGCAGGTTCTCGAAGGCCGTCGTGGCCTCCTCGTCCATCGGCTCCGGCTCCGCCACCGCGACCCCCGGCGGGACCGCGTCGCCCGGATCGCGCTCGTCGCTCATGGCCTGCCCACGCCGGGCCCTGGTCTTCCTCGGCGCCGTCAGCGCGTCCGCCTTGGCGGCAGGCCTCGGCGCCCGCCTGGCAGGCTGGGACGCCGTGGCGGCCGGCCTCGCCGCGAGCTGGGCCTCCAGCTCCTCGATCCTGGCCGCCGCCTGCTTGGCGGCCCGCACCGCGTCGCGGCTGCGGGCGCGCAGCGTCGCCACGGTGCGCTCCAGCTTCTCCACCTGCGCCCGCAGTTCGTCCTTGCTGATCTTCGGCGCCGGAGCGGCAGCCGCAGCCGTGCGTCGGGTGGCAGCGGGCGGTGCAACGGCCGGCTGGCGCCCCTTCGCGGGCTTCGCGGTGGCGGCGGCCTTGGCCGACGTCGATCCGGGTGGACGTCCCCGGCGGGCTCCGCCCGCGGGCGTCTTCACGGTGCTGGCGATCCTGGCACGCTGCGCCATGGTTAGCTCTCCCCCCGCGCGGCCTTGAGCGCGCCGTCGATGATGTCCTGGATGCTCTGCCCGGTTTCCTGCGAGCGCCGGTGCAGCCAGCGGTGCATCGGCACGCTCGCCCGGTAGGTCAGCGCCACCGTCGGCTCCGGCCGGATGAACGGGAAGCTGTCCTGCTTCGGCCGGCGCGGGCTGTCCGCCGGCGCTACCGTGGCCGCCGTGAACAGGCTGCTCTGGCCCGATACCTCAACGGGCTGCGTCCGCTCACGCTCGAGGCTGGCCAGGCTGCGGTCGAGCGCCGTCTGGATGATGCTTTGCCCGGTGGTGGACAGGCGCAGCACCAGGCGCTTCAGGCGTTCATAACGCGGCGGGTCGAGGCGCACGGTGACGGGGATGGTTCCGCTGCGCCGCGGGAGCAGTGATCCTGCCGACGCTTGTGGTCGGGTTTGCGCATCGTCGTTTGGCTGAACACCCTGCATCCCGATTCCCAGCTACCGCCTGCAGCGCCGAGTCTAAACCAATCGAACCGCTGAACGGCAATAACATCGCTCGGTCGGCTATACCTTGGCCGCGGCTGCCACACTCCGAGATCAACCTGAAGTCGGGATAGCGATGCACACCCTGACCAAGCTGCTATCGACACCCTTGGCAAACCTGCGCGCCTGCTGGCTGGAGGAGCGGTGCTGCGAGGAGCCGCTGCGGTCGCCGCTCTAGTTTCACGCCGCACGTTGGCCGGAATGGCTATTGTCGGACCTGGCCCTGGACCACACCTGCCAGCGTTGCGGTGCCATGCCGGCATTGACGCTGCTGCCGCAGGACCGGGTTGGACTACCGCTCAAGGACATGCGGATCGACCTCGCTGATCGTTTCGACACGGACTGACCGAAGCTGCATTAGCTAGCGCAGAGAACGGCCAGCTTTCCCGCTCGATCGCGGCAAGAGTGGCCGGGGGCGGACCGTCCGGTTTGGGACGGAGATAGCGGGAAAACGGACATTCGCTACGGCAGGCAGCGCACCCCGCTGACTGCCGACGCGGCAAGCGCCAAAGACCCTGGGGCGCCGCCAGCACGGCCGCCACCGTCCCTGGCCACCGTGCCACGGCATAAGCCGTCGGCAATTGCGCCGCTTTAGCTTTGTGTGGGCCGAGCTCGGATTGTAGACCAGTTCGCGTTCTGCTCTACGGCGATTAGTCCTTCGCGAGCCAGGCGGCCGTGCTACCCGATAGCACGCACATCAAGGTGCGCCGCTAGGCGTGGATACGCCGGGTAATGGCTGGCACGCCGACGTTGCGGTTGTGCATTGGCGCCATCCGCCGAAAGCATTCGTTCGCATTCAGCAAGATTCAACTTCATGCCCCGGGCGCCTTTATGTCCATCACCATGGCCCGCACGAGAAATCCCTCCGGCACCGCTGCAGCTTGCTGGTCTAGTTGATTCCGCACGTCCGCAATCGTTCTCTGCGGCGTTTGCCTGCGCCGGCTATCGGACGGATCCCAGTTGGTTTTGTCGAACCACCCCACCAGGAAAATGCCGACTGGCGCGCCCAAATTAACCAGATAGTCTTGTACAAGCTGCTCTTGGATGCCTGTACACACCTCGCTACTCCAACATCCCTTGACCTCGATGACTGCCGCGATCGAGTCGAGTATTTGACCGTCCGCGCTACGCCGCACGGTGTTGATGAGGATGTCTGTGCGCTTTCCAACCGGGTCCCCAGGCCGCCTTCGCACTTCGACCTCACGATTGGCGAAAATGCCACCTGACGCCAATTCGTGCCGCAGAAAGCGCGTAATCACGTCCGAGATCCCGTTCTCATCGATAGGCTGATAGAATCCGGTTTTCCCTTGCCGGTCCCAGAGATCGCGTACGGGGGTCTGGGCGCCGTGCAAATCAGCGATAAAGGACTCTAGTGTCTTTAGAAGGATCTCAAGTAGGTCGGCGGCTGAGCTGATCAATTTCGCACCCGGGCGGTCGGTGAGGGCGAGCACTTCCTTCACGGTCAGAGGCGACCAGGTCTTGAGGCGCATTTCCACCTCCCCGCGGCTCAATTCGAAGGGGAGCAGCGGGATGTCGGGCCGTGCCGCGGCAAGGCGCATCAACGCCTGCACTGACTCGCCGCTCCCGATTGCGGCCAGGTGACGCACTGTGCCGTCCCGCAGGGTGGGTAGCAGATCCAGCGAGCTGACAAACCCCGACGGTGCCTTGGGGTCCGCCTCTGGTGGGAAGAGACGCACCATCAGCAGATAGAGATCCGCGACTGCCTTCACGCCGATAGCCGTGTAGAAGGGGACAGTGTAGTAAGCGCTGTCTGCCGCATGCGTCAGGAGGGCACGCGCGAGATCCTCGTCGGCTACCAGCCTTGGCCAGAGGATGGGCCAGACCCGGGCAGGCGCACCGCGGAGGAGGACATCGGCAATCGCCAGGGTGTCCTCAGTGGAACCAGCAATCCGAGCAACGGCGTGCTCAATGGCCGGTTCGTGGTTGGCCTTGAGTAAAGGGTCCAGTAAGGCAGCGTACTCCGCTGGGCTCAGGTCCGACGCCTGCATCTCCTCGAAGACAGCATCCTTGAGACCTCGGTCCGCCCAGCATCCCTCTAGGTCCCGGAGGATGAAGAACGAGGGGATGCTGTTGGGTATCGAGGGCTCTGTCGAAGCCCTAGCTCGCTGCTTGTCCATCGAAATCAGCGCCCTAACGCTCGCGGTGAACGCCGCCGGCGCTTTCGTCAGCGCATCGTGTAGAATCGTGGCTATCCCACTGGACCCATCTGCAACGCCCTTGCGCGGCAGCCCCACGATGACCGGCGCCCACTTGTTCCAAGCTGCAACGGGAATCTGAGCGTAGTCGTCGGGCGCCATTTGAAGGACAAGAATGAAGGCCCGAAGCGCCGCGAGGTCGTTGCGCTGAAGGCGCATAGACTGTTGACCGAACCACAAATGGGCGGACGTCTCCGCATCGCTCAGATAGCGCGTTGCCGTCGTAATCATTCTGCCCCTGTCGGCCTCAACGGCGGTGAGCCAGCCAGGCATACTGGCGATGACATAGGACAGCTCATCACCGATACCCCGGCTGTCCGGTGTCAGCATGAGTGCAAGGTTGAGCTGCCACCACGCCTGCCATTCGCCTCCTTCCGCGCGGCGCAAGAGCCCCTCGATTTCGCCTGGGAGGTCTTCTACTGCGGGCGGCCGCCGTTTCTCCCGCAGCTCGTTCATCTGATCCAGATGTGCACGCGCATTCTTTGCATCGGCAGAGTCGATTTCGATCCCATCGAGTAGATAGACGAAGTAGGTGCGCAGTAGCGGCCAATTAGCGCATGCGGGATAGATAAGTTCAAATTGGTCGTTGTCCTCATTGGTGAACAAAAAGCTGATGAAACTGCAGAGTGTATGCTCACTCAGTCGAGCATCAGGCGTGCTCCCCCCCGGAGAAATGGCGATGAGCCACTCGAAATCCTTGTTCCTGACGAAGCCGTTTCGAATGTAAGGCAAAGCCGCGAGACGATCCATCTCGCGCTCGGACAAGCAAAGGAGGAACCGCCGGCGGCGATCTGTGTCCGTGCGCAGACGCTCGGTAAATGCTTCGTTCGCTTTGGCATTTGTGCCCCGGCAAAGCTCGCCGTGCTGGTGCAGGCGAGCCGCCATGTGCTCAAGGAACGGGTCGGTCAGCGTGGGATCTTCGAATGCCTCCCAGGCACTGAACATGATGGCATCCGCCAACGTCTTGTCACGGAATTTTCCTATCGAATTGGACGTCTGGATGTCCGCCGTTGCCCATGCCAACGCCGGTGCCAGGTGATCGTGCTTTAGGGTGTCGGGGAGATTGAACAGGAAATGGGCATAAGAGCCGACATACTGCTCGTTGGATGGTGCCAGGAACGAGAACAGTTGAGCGGCGGTGACATGACTTGGCCAGAGCAGGTCGAGGGCGTATCCGCGAATGTCGTCGTGGGGATCAGCGCCGAGGTCGCTTTGAAGTATGGACAGGATCCGCCCGGCCACCGACGCATCGCCACACTGGCGGAGTGCGGCGATCGCAGCAGACCTCACCATGTGGTGCTCGGTGCGGTCTTCGGCCACCTGGAGAAGGTCAGGCTGTAACATTTTCAACTCGCACCGCTCGACGATGGAGAGCGCAATTTGTCGAGCAACGGGGTTGCGGCTGCGATCGGTGATTACGGCGCGGAGTTGCTGAGAGAGCCCCGGGTGCTTCAGCCTCTCATAGGTCTCCGTAACTCCGAAGAAGTACTCGAAATGGCGATTCTGTTCCACCCACGCCAACAGTGAGTCGACCAAGGCAGCGAGGTCGGCCGCCGCCCATTTTGTAAGATCGCCACGCAAAAGGGTCCAAGGATCTGTTATGATCAGCGACGCACGGACATCTGGACTGAGCGACGCCGCCCATGCGCCGATGATCGCCAGGGGCGGGATCAGGCCGCCGCTCGGATGGGTGATAGCTTTCAAGATGGTGTTGGCTGGCACACCCTTCTCGACAAGGTAATTCGCGGCGAGAAATTCCTGATAGGTTTGGTGCGCCCATCCCATGCGGCGCTCACCGCGGGCGCTGAACAACCCGGTATCAAGGACCTCCCGCACATCGTCGTCACGCGCGGTGAACGTCGGAACGTCCCCATCTTCCCGCGCGCCCCCGAGCGCGGAGACTGTAACGTCTTCCTCCGGCGTCTCAGTCTCGGGGCCATTCCAGATAGCGAAGCGATGGCCGAGCGCCGTTACGACTGCGATCCGGCCTGCGACGCGCAACCGTTGACAGGCGTTGAGCCGGCCGTGCCGGCGTGTCTCACGCCGGCTGACATTCTGTTCGTCGCAAAGTGCAAGGCAGCCTTGGCGATACAAGTTGCCGGTGCTGGTTGGGAAACGTCCATCGCGCTTGTAGAGGGCGATGAGCATCTTCAGAGTTAGAGGCTTGATGGCAAATGCGATTGCCTGAGTGCCGAACAGTTTGGAGATGAAGTCCTCCGGGTCGGTGTCGTTGGCCCGAAGCGCGGCTAGCACGTCGCGACGGCGCAGCGGCGCTAATTCGAACACGCCGAGCCCCGAATCACCCCAGATACTCGTCAACGTGCGACCAACGGAAGCGGCCGGCCAAATTGCCGTTCGGCAAGCAATGCGGAGGGACAAGCGACCAGCCGGTAGCGTGCGGATCCCCTCGGAAAGGAGATGGGGCACCGTCTCGATCCGCAGCATCGCTTCGTCGAGACTGTCAAGATGCAGGCAAAGCCGGGTGTTGCCGGCCTTCCAAGCCGCCATCTCCGCGGATTCGAAGATGTGGCGGTAAAGCCGATCCTCGCTTGAGGTCGCATTCAGGTCCACGTAGATCGAGTGAACGCCCTGCTCGGGCGGTAAAGCGGAGACCCGATGATGTTCCTCCGCTAGGGTGGCCGATTTGCCAATACCCGGTTCGCCCAGAAGGGCCAAGGCCGGATAGGTCCCCAGCTGGCTCAAGGTCCGCAGCGACCCGGATCCATACAAGCTATCGACAGGGTCGCGGAGAAACCCGGCATCCGATAGATCGAGAATCCCCATCTGTGGGATCCAGAAGCGTGGCCAATCATAAAGGCTGTGTGAGGTTGGCGGCCGGGATGGGGCGGCGAGCACTGATCAGGCACTTCCATAAGTGAGCGGTTTGATCGGCATCATCCTAGCGGGCGCAACACTCGTTTTGCAGACGAGGCTTCCGTTGGAGGCAGCCGCCCCTCGTTCTTGAATCCAGGCGTCGACCGATGCGCCTTTTGGCATGCCGCCACGAACACTGACCTTAACTCTGCCGGTGTCGATCACTTCGGCAAGGATCATGCCTCGCACGCAGCGCATACGGGAGGCCAGCGGCCCTTCCTCGACCGCGATTCCGCATCGAGGAGCTTTGCGCCGTGTTTCGCCATTGCCATTAGAGCCGGTCCTTCTGCAGCAGGGAGCTACGCTTCGAAACGCGGCCGTGTTGGTCCCGCGTCTTGTCCGGCCACGCTGACTTGAGGCTCAACGCTGGGGTTCGGATGATTATGGCGGGCTCCGGATCTGATGACGCGATCGCATCGCGCTCAACCACGCTCGATCGGCAATGAGGTCGGTTCTGTCCACCGGCACCACGGCGCCATCTCCGACGCGATCGAACAAGGCGATGGCCAACTCGTCCGAATTGTGCCGGCAGCGATACTCAATCCCGTCGGGCCTAGTCGGGTGAGCATGCAGCGCCTGAGACCAGCGCCGCGCCAGGCTTTGAGGCCCCACACCGACAACGCCGGTCGCACCGAGGGCGCCCACCGCCGCACCCCCGTGGAGGTCCACGAGGCGCAATGGGCGCACTAATTCAAGCGTGCTTAGTTGCAGTGCTGAGAGTTCGGTATCGGACCGAAAGCTGCGCGGCGTGCGCCCGATTGATTCGGCAAATGCGCCGTCGCGGTTCAACGCCATGTACAATACCCCGAAGGACCGGTCCGGTGCATCGAAGCGGTTCGTTGCCACACGAAACTCTGCCCGGGCCGCATCCCAGCCAAACCAGATCGCGCCGTCCGTTTCGCGATGGATGCGGACGTACTTCGCGCCGGATGACCGTTCGACCAGCGGCAGCGTCCGTGCGGCAAGGTCAGGTGGCGGTTCCGGAAGTGAGTCCGCGTCATCCGGCGTGCTCGCCGTCACGCTGCCCCTTGGCTGTCTGCGCTTGCGGCGACTGCCAGGACGGCCTCGCGATCCGTTCCGAAGGCTTCGAGGGGTGAACGGTCATCCAACCCCGGATCCGGCGTCAGAAGGAACGACAACCGCGACCAGCCATTGGTCAGCGGGAGAGCCTCCAGAAGCTCGCGCAGTCCGGTAAGGACCTGCCCGCCCTGAAACTGAAAGGCCGGATACAGGTTTCGGTCACCCCGAGTGAGTGCAAGCACCTCGCCTCGGCGCGCTTTTGCGGCGACGCTCTTCGGGCTGATCGCGAGGTAATCAGCAACCCATTTGGCAGTTTTCAGGCCTCCCGCGCGGCGGATGAGTTCATCCTCGACCGCGAGCGACGAGACCTGGTTCGCGAGATCAGGATCCAGCTCCTGCTCGGCGGACAAAAGCGGCAGTGTCGAGCGCAGGAGGTCGATTACCGCTCCCATATCGCTAGGTCGCGCGAGAGCTCGATGGACAAGTTCATCGCCAGCCACGCCGGCGATGCGCTGCAGCGCACGGTGCAGCCGTGCGAGCAACGCCGTCAGTGCGGTCGCGCTCTGCCCATGATCCTGGTCGGGATGGGTTTGCACGATAAGGTCAATATCGTACGAGGTGACGCGACGAGGAGTGCGCTTGGACTCAGTTCCCGTGCCTGTCGAGCGAGACTTGAGTTCCGCAACGAGCGCCTTGGAACCCGTGTTGGCGTCCATCACGACAATGTCGATATGGCGGTCTCGCCCAAGCGCTGCCTTTGGCAGGAGGGCCAGCAGACTGCCTCCCGCTTCGAACGCCGGGATTGTCATCGTGGAGGACTGCCGAGCAGGTGCGACTTGGGTCATAGCAACCATGTAGCTCAAAACGCCGCGATTTACGAGTGGCGTTTTAGACTAGCGATCGCCGGCATGAACGGTCCCGCCGCCTCCCCGGGCCAGGACGCGCCGGGCCTGGCCGCAGCCCGCGCCAACGCCGCGCGCATCCGCTGGGCAATGCATGCGTTGCGGCAAGCACCAACGGATGACGGACCATACCGGGCGCGTGGGCGTCGAGCACGTGGTCGCCCGCCGCGCGACGGCTTCGCGCCCCGGGTGGTGCGCTGCCCGGACCCGCTGCTGCCCAACGGCACGCCCCAGCAGTTCGTGGAAGCCGTCTACCCGCTATGCGTCCCCAAGCGGGCTTGGCGGGCCGTTCGGGAGCGAGGCCAGCTTGCGCGAGTTCTTTGCACTGGAGCTGGCGCGGCTCGCCAAGGCGGCGGTGCTCAACCAAGAGTTCAGGGTTGCCCCCGCCGACTGCAAGACTGACCAGGAACCGTTCATCCCGACCGAGCACAACCGACTGAGCGAGGAGGACCAGATGAAGGCGTTCGAGGACCTTGACGCGGGCAAGGTGCGTGTCACCGCCGCAGCCGTGCCGCCTGACGCCACGCAGGCGACCGTCCACGTGTCCGTCGGCGACCTGGGAAAGCAGGGCGAGATGACGATCATACTAGAGCGCACCCCGGCGGGGTGGCGGATCAGTGACACGCTCTCCCCGTCCGGGCTGCCGTTCCTCGCCAACATCGTGGCGTGCGTCCCGCCCAGGCTGGCGGTCGGCGCCCCGGAACCCGGGCCAGGCCCAACGTCATGCGGAGCGGCGCGCGAACTGCACCCTGATGCCGGTGACGTTCATGCGCATCCGGAACAGCTGTTCGCTGACGCCGAACTGCCTCGCGCCGACATCCGGCGCAACACCTGCCCCGGCGAGTGCCAGCAGCGCCTGCCGGGGCAGCAACAACGCTCCCGCGAGCCAGTTCGCCTCATCCTCCTGCTGCCTGTCGTAGGCGCTCATCAGCAACTGCCCGTCGGCCGAGAGCATCGCCTTCGCCGGACGGTGGTTGAGGATCAGGTGCGAGCACTCGTGCATGATGTCGTTCGACAGCCGCGATGCCGAATGGGCGGGATTGACCACCATGACATGGCGTCCGTGCGCGCTGATCGTCACCGCCGACCAGCTGCCCGGATCAAGCGCCACCAGTTGCCGGACGGCCCGGGCGTCCATGCCCGGGATGTCCCCGGGAGCAAGCAAGCGGGCACCGATGTGGCGGGCGAGCCGTTCGGCGGGAAGAACGGCGGCCGGGTCAATGCCGAGCACGACCCTGAACTGGGAGGAGGTCGTCTCGCACCAGCTCTTGAAGCCTCTGCGGAAGGTGCTCACGGACGGGCTTCGTCTCCCAGCTCGTCCTTGATCATCGCGAAAACGGCGTTCACCAGGGTGCCAAGGGCCCGTGCCGTGTCCGCTTGCACCGCGGCCGCCTTCTTGAACTGGACGGCGGCGACAACCTCGGCCGTCGGTCCCATCAGGAACCGGCGCGGGTCCGCGCCGATCCAGGCGCACAGCCTTTCGAACGTCTCCATGTCGGGCGTGTGACCGTTCTCCACCCGGGACAGGGTGGCCGGGCTCACCCCTGCTTCACGCGCCGCGGTCCGCACGCCCACCGCGCCTCTCTTTGCGAGCACCGCGCCCGCGAACCCGGCCACATCCATATGTCCTCCTGTCCAACCAATGACGAAATGCTCGACAGTCGAGACAGCATCCGCTACGAAGTGCTCCAAGCGTAGGACGCATGGATTCAGACCCGGCGCGTGCCGTCAACCCCGAGCGGGTTTGGAAGATGCCGATGACCGACAAGCGACTGTTCGTGGAACGCAGGCCGGAAGGCGACTACGCCGTCCGCCGGCCGGACTCGAAGAGGGCAAGCGCCGTCGAGCCCACGCAGCAGGAAGCCATCGGACGCGCAAGGCAACTCGAGCCGGGCACGCAGCCGTTGGTCGAGCTTGTCCGCCGCACGTCCGGCGGGAGCCCCGACAGGTGGCGGAAGCCGTAGCACCATGGACTACGTGCCGGACGCCGGCCCGAGGATAGGCATCGCGCTCTCCGGCGGGGGTGCACGGGCGATCGCCTACCATCTCGGCTGCCTGCGGACACTCCATCGGCTCGGGATCCTGCAACGCGCCCGGGTGATGTCCACGGTATCCGGCGGGAGCGTCATCGGCGCGATGTATGCCGTTCACGACGGCACCTTTGAGGAGTTCGATCACCAGGTCAGGGTTCTTCTCAGGACCGGCCTTTTCCGGCCCGCGATACGGACCGCCCTGACAAGTGGCGAGGGCCTGAAGGCCTTGCTGGCGGCATCCCTGTCCTTCGGCGCGGCAGTCTGGTTGGCGCCCGTCAGGGTTGCTTCCGCCGTCGCGGCTTGGTTCGGGACCGGACGTGGCGAAGCGGGGGTGCAGCCGGAAAGATGGGCACCCCGTCGCTTCGCGAGCCGGACGACATTGCTGCGCCGTTGCCTTGACGACACCCTGTTCAAGGGGCGGACCCTCGACGAGCTCCGGTCCGTGCGGCCGAAGCTGGTGATTGTCGCCGCTGAGCTGAGGACGGGGTCCGCCTTCTACTTCAGCAACGGGGAGGCGGGTAGCTGGCGCTTTGGGCGGCTCGATCCGTCGGGCATACGGGTCGCCCAGGCGGTTGCAGCTTCGGCCGCGTACCCGCTGCTGCTCCCCGCCCTGGACGAGCGCTACACCTTCCGCCGCCGCGACCGCTCGCTGGTGGCCGACCGGGTCACCCTGTCGGACGGGGGCGTCTACGACAACCTCGGCCTGTCGCCACTCTGGCCCGACCGCGACCGGGGTGTCAGCGTGGTTGTGGACGAGGTCGACACCATAGTCGCCTGCCGGGCCGGGTACGGGCAGCGGATGGGCAACCCCGGCCCCTTCGTTGCAGGCCGGATGAAGGCGGCGTTCGGATGCGTGTTCAACCGTGCCCAGAACGCCGCGACGTCCCGGCTGTTCGACCTGAAGGCGTCCGGCAGGCTGGCCAACTTCGTGCTCCCCTACCTCGACCAGGACGACCTCGCGCTGAAGTTTCCGCCGCCCGACCTGGTACGGCGCGCGTCGGTGGCGGGATATGGGACGAACTTCTCCGCGATGCCGGAGAAGTGGATCGACCGCCTGTCCAGGCGGGGCGAGCAGCTCACGTTAGCGGTCATCAAGGAACATGCACCCGAACTCATGATGGCTGGTCCCGACGCCGACGCGGAAGGCGGCGCGGGAATGCATCCGTCGCCGGCGGATCCGGTGAACGAGAAGGCATACCGATGACGCAGATCACGTTCTTCCCCCTCGGCAACGCGGACACGTCGCTGATCCGGCTCAGGGACGGCCGGAGGATGCTTGTCGACTACGCGGACAGGTCGACCGGCGCCACGGGCGACAGGCGCTGCAACCTGCCGAGGCTGCTGAAGGACGACCTGGCGGCGGCCGGACGCGACGACTACGCGGTGGTCGCATTCAGCCACCTGGACGACGACCACTGCCAAGGGGCGGCGAAGTTCTTCTGGTTCAGGCACGGTCCGGCCTACCAGGGAGCCGGGCGGCAGCGGATCGGGACGTTGTGGGTGCCCGCGGGAGCGGTCACGGAGCCGAACCTGAAGGGTGATGCCCGGGTCATCCGCCAGGAGGCGCGGCACCGCCTTCGAGAAGGCAAAGGCATCGTCGTGTTTTCCAGGCCGGAGGCGATGCGTGACTGGCTTGAGGCCGAGGGGCTCGACCTCGAGAAGCTGAGGCACTGCTTCGTGGATGCGGGCAAGCCCGTGCAGGGTTTCGGGCTCCAGGAGGACGGCGTCGAGTTCTTCGCCCACTCGCCCCATGCGATCCGGACGGATGACCGTGGCCTGGTCGACCGGAACAGCGATTCCCTGGTGTTCCAGGCCCGATTCCGGGAAGGCGGCACCGATACGGACGTGCTGTTCACGGGCGACATCAAGCATGGCGACATTGCCGAGATCGTCGACGTCACGCGCAAGCACGGCAACGACGGGCGCCTCCACTGGAACGTCTACCGCCTGCCGCACCACTGCTCCTACACGGCGATCGGTCCCGACAAAGGCACCGACAAGACCGAACCCACCGAGCAGGTCACTTGGCTGATGCAGGTCCAGGGCGAGCCGAACGGCTACGTGATCTCGCCGAGCGACCCACTGCCATATAAGGGTAGCGCGGAAGACAAGGACGACCAGCCCCCGCATCGCCAGGCGGCCGAGTACTACAAGGCCGACGTGCTTGCCGACCGCCGCAACCTGTTGGTCACCATGTCCGAACCGTCGAGCACGGGTCCCAAGCCCATCGTGATCGGCATCACGGGCGACGGGGCCGTGAAGATGCCGTTCGGCACGGGCGGCGCGGCCGCCGCGGCCGCGACCGTGGCGCCGCGGGCGGGATGAGGCCCGCACGGGACATCCTGGAGGAGGCCTACCCCGAAATCCTCCCGTTCGCTCCCGGGACCCAGCCGATGGCTCGCGCGCTGGAAAGGCTGCTCGACTTGGGAGCCTACGACGGGGCCCGCCTGGTAGAGTGCCGGGCGGGAAGCACCAGGTTCCCGGACGCCTGCCTGCTGGTGCTCGACATCGAGGTCGGCCTCGGGCAACGGCGTCCCGTCAACGACATCAGGAGGGTGGAGCGTGTCGGCTTCGCCTACACCCGCGTCGACGAGATCCCGGTCGTCTGCCCCATGCGGGAGGACTTTCCCACCGACGTTCCCCACCTGAACCTCGCCGGCCGGCACGACCCGCGGACGCTGTGCCTTTTCGAGATGCCGCCCGAGGAGGCGTTCCGGCTGGCGACGCCGCACGTGCTGGTGGAACGGGTGCGCTTCTGGCTGGGTGAGACGGCGCATGGTCGCCTGCACGGCGATGACCAGCCGCTTGACCCCACCTTCGCGACCGTTGGCCATGCGTTGGTGCTGCCGCCGCCGTCCGGGCAACCCGGTGAACGGCTGCTCTATACCGGATGGCGGGTCAGCGACCGGAACCGGGCGCCTGTATTGCTTTCTACGGGCCGGGCCGCGGCCCGGCGTGGCTCTGGCGGAAGGCAGCTGGCGGTGGTGACCGTCGTCACCCAGCCGTTGCGGCACGCGCGGCTGCGTATGGTGCCCTTCAGCCTGGCCGAGCTGCTCGTCGAGTTGGAAGATATAGGCGCCGAGGCGCTGGCCGGGCTACGGGCCTCCTTGCACACCATCGCGGAAGGTCCCGACCTCCGGCAGCTTGCGGCCTGCGGCACGATCTTCATGGTCGATTGCCCGGTCGAGCGGACCCCCGGCGTGATCGGGCGCATCGCACGCAAGGCGTTCCTCACGGAAACCACGTTGGAGGCGGTCGCCGACCGCCTCGGCGCCTTCCACATGCACGAGGGCTTCCCGGCCCGCCCCCTGGGTAAGCGCGCCGTGGACATGGATGCGCTGTCCGGGATCGCCCTGCATCCACTCGACGTCCACGCCACGTTCGACCGACACATGGCGCGGGCCGCGCGGGGCGCGGCGCCCGAGACGGTCGAGCCGCGTCCCGTGGTGCTGGCCGGGGCGGGCGCGCTGGGTTCCCAGGTGGCGATGACCGCTGCCAGGATGGGCTTCGGCGTTTGGACCGTCATCGATCCCGATCACCTGCTGCCGCACAACATGGCTAGGCATGCACTGTCGCCGGCATACGTCGGGTTCGCCAAGGCGGACGCCCTCGCCGCCGAACTGTGCGGTCTCCTGGGACCGGAGGCGGCGACCGCGACGGTAGCCAGGGTGGAGGATCGTGGTGATGCCGCCTGGAGCGGGGATCCTTCCGCCCTGGTGATCGATGCGACAGCGTCGGTCCCATCGGCCCGGTGGCTGGCGTCGGACTCCGGACACCCGGCGGTCACCTCGTCGGTTTTCCTCAGCCCGTCAGGCTTCGATCTGGTCATACTGACGGAGGGAGAGGGGCGTATACCCCGCCTGGATCACGTCGAGATGTCCTACTACTGGATGCTTGCGGGCGATGCCGGCCTTGAAGGCCATCTCTCCGCCGGTACGACGGGCATGTACCCGTCGGGAGGTTGCCGCCAACCCAGCCTGGCCATCTCCCAGGCCGATGTCGGCACGCTTGCGCCGCTGGCCGCGCGGCGACTCTTCCAGCACGGGGCGCCTCCTGACGGTTCCATCCAACTCTTCAGGTCGTCCGGAGACGGCGTCTCGCGCGTGGAACGGACGCCTTGCCGGTTCGCCGACACTGCCGTGGGGAAATGGACGGTATCGGTGTCGCAGGAAGTTCGGGATGGCATCGTGGCGGATCGCCGGGATGCGGCGTACTTGGAAACGGGAGGCATCCTGGTCGGCAGCTGGGACCGGGCCAGGCAGCGGGTGTATGTGGCGGGGCGTTACGCGCCTCCGCCGGACAGCGTCGCCAGCCGGACCGGGTTCATCAGGGGCGCCGCGGGGGTGTTCGAGACGATCGAGACCGTCGAACGGCGCACGGCGAGAAATCTCACATATATCGGCGAGTGGCACACCCACCCGGCCGGATGCGCGAGCGCGCCGAGCGGGGACGACGCCGTGCTGCTCCGGTGGATCAGGGACGTGCTACTGCTTTCGGACGTCCCCGCCCTGATGATCATTGCCGGGGAGGACGGCTTGAGGGTTCTGGTTGGTGGCGAGGGCTCTTCGACCTCCATGTAGACGACTGTATCAATAATCGGTGTTTGGCTGACACCAGCGCACCGTTCCGAGGGGGGCCTTCGCTGCGGGTGATACCAGTTACCGGAACGCCGTCCCATGATGCGCAGACAGGTGCCAGGACGGCTTTGTCGAAGGCATAAACTTGGCCCAGCACGTCGGATATGCCGCAGCCTGATGTCGAGCCGACGCTACGTGGGTCTACTGGAAAAAGATGGCGCCGACCGGGGCGGTCGTGACCTGATCGTCATGCAACATCTTGAAGTGATTCTTGAGCAACAGGCGGAACATCAAGTTTGATCAATGCGCAGCTTCACCAGGTCACAACCTCGCAGCTTGCCAGCAATGGCGAGGTCGCACAGCGCCAAGTCACGGATATAGCCCTCGCGCTGAAGGGTGGGCGGATGGATCAGACCTGTTTGGCTTGAGGGGCGGCTTGGGTCCGACAAAGGCGCCCATGCTCCAGGGCACCACGGGGCGTGTGGTCGGGGCTGCGGCTTTAGGCCTTGAGGACTGCATGGTGATCGCCTGAACTGCGGAAGGGCGGCGGCAGGAATTGATCACTGACCCTCGTCACTGCAGCTCCAGCCGTGCTGTGAGACGCGGCTGGAGCTACGTGCGCTTTCGGAAGGCTCGCCTCTGCGCGTGAATGTCCGAGATGAGCGCAAAGCGGCCATGCCTCCTCGAGAATGACAAATCGAACCGCCATAAGCGTTCGAAACGGAGAAAGTAGAACGAGTTAGGGAACCGGCTCCCGCATGCCCGTGCCGGAGGGCAATGGTTCGGCCCTCGCGAGCCGCTGCGCTGGTCTCGCTCCATCCCGCGCCGAGTGGCGCGCCGTTGCCCCTCGTCCCGGGATGCGAGGCACGGGCGATGTTCCAAGGAGGGACATCGCCATGACCATGAACGAGAACACACCTGACCTCCCGCAGCACTCCCTGTTCAAGACCGTGCTGCTGCACGGCGCCCGGTTCCGGGCAATACCTGCTCAGGCTGACCAGGCCTCCACGCACGACATCCTGGTCGACCTGCCGGGCGGTGCCCACGTCGCCAGCGTGGCCGGCTTCGAGGCCTACGGCAAAAGCGGCGCGCAGACGGAGGAGCACGTCGCCGTGCTACCGCGTCGGCGCAGATGCTGACCGCCCTGGTCGGCATGCTGAACGCACGGACGCGCGGCCATCATCTGCCTTGGGAGGCGGTCGAACACGCGGTGTTCGCCGGCTTCGGCACACCTGCGACCGGTGCGCGCTTCACCCTGGTCCCGGGTGGCCAATTCATCACCACGTCGGGCCCACGTCATGCCGGCGCTGCGGGCACGACCTGGCACGTCACTGGGCACGGCTACGACGCCTCCCGCCGCGTCGTCATGCTGCTGACCAGCGAGACCGAGGTGGAGATCGCCATCAGCCTGGACGAGCTGCGGCTGTCGTTCCGACCGGTGACGGAGAGGGAGGGATAGGAGGAGGGGGGGAGCGCCTACCGCATGCCCGGTCCGGGCGGACAACGGTAAAGGGCGACGCGAGCCGCTGCGCTGGTCTCGCTCTGCCCCGCGCCCAGGGGCGCGCCGTTGCCTCCCGGTCCGGGGATGCGGGGCGG
>CAXTWC010000129.1:0-16286 GCA_964247805.1 uncultured Acetobacteraceae bacterium
CGCAGAACGCCTCGATCAGCGCCAGGATGGACAGCCGGGCCAGGTCGATGCGGCGCGCCTGCACCATCTCCAGCAGCCAGTCGAGCGGTCCCTCGAAGCCCGCCACCGACAGCACCGGCGCCCCTGCCCCGGGCAGCGCGCGCGGTGGCTGCTGCCACGCCGCCTCGTCGAGCAAATCCGGCATTGTCACCCGACGTCGTCGTAGTGCGGCCGGGTCTCGAGGCGCAGCTGCGGCCAGCGCATGGCCAGCGTCGCCAGCGCCCGCCACGGGGTCCAGTCCGCCGACCAGAAGCTGAGCCGCCAGATCACCTCCGCCTCCGCCGCCGGCACCTCAGCATCGGCCTCGGCGACGTGCCGCAGCGCCTCGGTAGTGCCCCAGTGCCGCCACAGCCAGCCCAGGGCGTCCGGATGATCGGGTCCGAGCGCCAGCACCGCCTCCGGCACCGGCAGCAGCGCGTGCAGGTCGAACCGGCAGGCGCGGCTGCGCCCGACCCGCAACAGCGCGAGTTCGTGCCGGTGCTCGGCCGCCTCGCGCAGCTGCCCGGCCAGTATGCGGGCACCGGCGGCGCACAAGCTGCGCTGCTGCGGCGCCGGCGACGCCATCAGCAGGTGGAACCAGTCCTCCTGCGTCCGCTCCAGGTCGAGCCGCCAGGGGATGATCCCGGCGCCGGCTGCGGCGGCCCGCAGCGCCGCCACCACCACGCTTGGACCACGGATGGTCAGCTGGTGGTGCAGCCAGTCCGTGTGCGCCAGCCGCAGCGGCGCGGCGTCCTCAGGTGCCTCGGCACCGCTCACGATCATGCTTGCGCCGCGGCGGGCTGCCGCGGCGCGCGGCGTAGGCTACGGCGTTCCAGGATGCGGCGGATGGCATCGGTGCCGAGCCGGCGGTGCTCGAGGTTGCCCCAGCGATCGATCTTGCGGAACACCGGGCCGTAGCGGGTGTCCGACGCCTGCAGCCATTGCTCCAGCGCCCGCGCCGGGCACAGCCGCGCCTCGGCAGCGCGCGGGATGGCGATCGTGCGCCCTGCCCCAGCCTGCGCATCGTGCACCGTCAGCTGCACGCCTGCGTTGCCGAAGCGTACCTCCTCCGCGTCAAGCCCGACCAGGGCGGCGCGACCGAGCCCGCTCGCGGCGAGCAGCAGCAGCGCCCGGTCGCGCGATCCGGCAAGGTCGGGTGGACAGCGCGCTGCCATGCGCAGCAGCCGCGCCGGGGATGGCGGGGGCGTGCGCCGCCCGCTGACGCAAGCTGCCTGGCGCAGCACCGCGCGCACCGTCGCATCGACCGGCAGCGGCAGGCCGCGCCGGCGGTGCTGGTCGAGGATCGCCGCCAGCCGCCGGCGCAGCGCGCTCTTGCCGAGGTGCCCGGCGCACGCCTGCAGGTATGTTGCGACTGTGTCCGCTTCCGCAGGCAGCGCGAGGAGCGCTTGGGCGGCGCACCAGCCGCGGAAAGCGCTCCAATCGATGGCATAGAGCCGCACGGTCTCGTCGGCGAACTGTGGCGAAGCGGGTGCCTCCGCGGCGTCAGCGGCTCCGCCCAGCTCCATGTGCGCCCTCACCTCATTCCAGCGTTCGACGCATCACCTGCGAACGCACCTGAACCGTCTGTCATCTTGCGGGGTTAGCCCGAATAAGGCAACCCCTACTAAGGCGCGGTAACGGTTTCCGCCGTCGCCGCCCGCCTATGTATGCCCGATAAATATCATTGTCGGGCGTAGGTTGACAGGGTAGCTTCAGAGCGTGCGGGTGACCACCCAGGGCGCTGGCAGGGAGGTAGCATGGCAGCCTCCGACGAAACGGCTCTGGACGAAGGCGTCATCCTGCTGCCGCCGCGGCCGGCGCCGCTGGGTCATCCGCCCGCCCTGATCCACGCCTGGTTCGACAGCATCGCCGCCGCCACCTTGCCCGCCCACGACGGCAGCCTCGTCACCGCCCGGCTCGCCGCGGATGCCTACGCCCGCCGCGCCAAGGCGGACAACACCCGGCGCGCCTACCGCGCCGGCGTGCGCGCCTGGTGCGCCTGGTGCCACCAGCACACCCTGCCCTGCCTGCCGGCGCGCGCCATCGACGTCGTCGCCTTCCTGGCCTCCGAGCGCGGGCGCGGGCTCAGCGTCAACAGCATCGACCTGCGTCGTGCCGCCATCCGCTACCTGCACTATGCCGCCGGCTGCCCGGTGCCCACCGCCGAGGCCAGCGTCGGTGAGACCGTCTCCGGCATCCACCGCGACGCGGCGGCACGCGGGGCCGCACCCACCCAGAAGCTCGCCGCCACCGCCGACATCCTGCGACAGATCATCGCCCTGATCCCCAGTGACCTCGCTGGGCTGCGCGACCGGGCGCTGCTGCTGGTCGGCTTCGCAGGCGCCTTGCGCCGCGCCGAGCTCGCCGCGATCCGCATCGAGCACCTGGAGACGCGCGAGCGCGGCCTCAGCCTGATCCTGCCGCACTCCAAGGGCGAGCGCGGCGGACGCGCCGTCAGCGTCGCCATCCCCTACGGCAGCACCGCGCTGTGCCCGGTGCGCGCGCTGCGCGCCTGGCAGCAAGCGGCCGGCATCAGCGAGGGCGCGCTGTTCCGGCGCGTGTTCGTGCCGCCGACCCGCCTCGGCGGCGGCGCCGGGCCGCGTCCGCAGCCGGTGCTCGGCCAGGAGGCGCTGGGCCCAGGCACGGTGGCGCGCATCCTCAAGGGGCGCGCCGCCGCCGCCGGCTTCGACCCCAGCCTGATCAGCGGCCACAGCCTCAAGCGCGGCGCGCTCAGCACCGGCATGGAGCGCGGCATCCACCCCACCCGGCTCAAGCAGCTCGGACGCCACAAGAGCTACGCCGTGCTCGACACGTATCTTGAGATGGGCGATCCGTTTGAAGGGCATCCGCTGAACGGCGTGCTGTGAAGGCTCGCTAAGCCTCCCACGAGCGGCCATCGCGTGGGAGACGCGCCTCGTCATCGACAACCAGCACTTTGTGCGGGCGAACATTCGACCACTTCCAGAAGACGATGTTGCTGTCGACTTCCGCAGCGCCTGGCGCGAAGCTCGGCACGACGATGGCGGCATAGCCTTCGCCCATGAGCCGCTTAGCAAGGCGCCAACTTGGCGGCTCGGCACCACGCGAAACCAAATCTTCCCACGCACACGCAAGGTCGGCGAGCGCAATGCCGAGGTCGTGGCGTCCATCGTCCCCGCTCAGGTCAGCGATGGCAGTACAATCGACCTCGTAAGCGCAGATCGTCGTCGGCTGTGCTTTGAAGGCGAAGCCCTGCTGTGCTTCGAGCCAAACGGCATCCACCAGACGATGGTGGGTGAGTGGAAGCGGCAGGCCATGGAGGACATGGCCGCGGTCTTCTCCGGCAAGACGGCGGCTCAGGAGAGTGCCCGGGCAGGCGAGGCCGAGGTGGAGAAGCTGCACGCCAAGATTGGCCAGCTGCTGGTGGAGCGGGATTTTTTGGCCAAGGCGTTCGGTCGATGAGCCTGGAGAAGCGGCGTCAGCTAATCGAGCCGGACCATCCGGACCTGTCGATCGTGCGCCAGCGTGCGCTGATCGGTGTCAGCCGGTCCGGGTTCTACCACCGGCCTGTCGGCGAGACGGCGGAAAACCTGGCGCTGATGCGGGTCATCGACGCGCAGTTCCTGGAGACGCCCTGGTATCGCTCGCGCCAGATGGCGCGCCATCTGCAGCGTGAGGGTCATGCCGTTGGCCGCAAGCGCATCCGACGGCTGATGGCGACGATGGGGCTGGTGCCGATCTACCAGCGACCGCGCACGACGGTGCCGAACCCGGAGCACCGGGTGTATCCTTATCTGCTGCGCGATCTGGTCATCGACCGGCCGAACCAGGTCTGGTGCGCCGACATCACCTATATTCCGATCCGCGAGGGCTTCCTCTACCTCGTCGCGGTGATGGACTGGGCGACGCGGAAGGTGCTGGCCTGGCAGGTGTCGAACACCGTGGACACGACGTTCTGCATCGACGTGCTCGATGACGCCCTGGCCCGCCATGGGCGGCCGAGGATCTTCAATACCGACCAGGGCAGCCAGTTCACCTCGCCGCGTTCCACCGACGTGCTGAAGGACGCGGACGTGCGCATCTCCACGGACGGGCGCGGCCGGTGGATGGACAACGTGTTCATCGAGCGGCTGTGGCGCAGCCTGAAATACGAGTGCATCTATCTGCACGCCTTCGAGACCGGCTCGGAGCTGCGGGCCGGGCTCACCCGGGAGATCGGCTACTACAATACTCGGCGGCCTCACTCCGCCCTGGCAGGCCGGACGCCCGACGAGGCATATGGGGCAGTCGGGATGGAGAAGCTGGCGGCCTGAGGACAACCAGAACCAAGCTTATAGACAGACAGATCCTGTCCAACGTGACGGGACCACCTCAGACCTGCCCCTCGGTCGGATCGTTGATCCAAGCCAATGCGACGTCGGGGCGCACAGCGGCGTAGTCGTCCATAATACGCTTAGCGAAGCTTTGCAGTTGCCGGACGGTGCTGTCTGGTGCTCGTTGAAGCCAGGGATCGAGGCGGTCGATAGCACGGTCGCGGATCAGGCCGGTGAACTCCTCAGCGAGCATTGTTGGCTCGTCCAGCTCGGGAGCGTGCTGGCGCAGGTCCGATAGTAACGCCCGGTCTTGAACGCTGTGTTTTTCGGCTTGGCGCAGCACCAGCCAAGCCGTGGTATGCAACGTCAGCACGCGCCGGGGTGCTGTGACCAACACCGGCCGAAGTTGCTTGGCCCGTTTGCGGGCCAGCACGACGCTTTGTACTGTGCGTAAGCATTGAGGATAGCGCACGAGCATGGGGTAGCTGCCGCGGTAGCCGTCGTTCTGCAGCGTGTGAACAGTTGGCGCCTGTGACGGCGATTACTGTTCCAGTTCTCAAATACAACATCCTGCCACGGGTCAAGCAGGCTGTGCCCAGCGTCGCTGCGGCCCTCGTCGTCGAAAAAGATTTCGCCGCGTAGATGGCGTAACACGGTCGAGCGGCTGATGCCGAGGTGGCGAGCGATCGCCTGCCCCAAGTAACTCTGGCCGCGCGGTTCTCACACCTGCTCACGCACTGCTATACGGGGCTCCCGACGGCCACGGCCATAACCTAGGCTTCTGCTTGCGGTCTAGCTGGTGGGACGAATACGGCACCGTGCTCGCGGGCTACAGCCTTGCGGCGGGCCTGCTCGGCCGCACGCAGGTCTTTCACATGGGCTATGAAAACCACGTCCGGCCTGTCCGCCAAATTCTGCAGTAGGTTGAGTCTACCACGGCGACCTGGATAGCCTAAGTGCGAGGTTGCGAGCGCCCTTGGCAAAGGCACCGGCACGACCACGCGAGATCACGGCGAGGCCAGGGTGCTCCCGCAGCCACGTGGCCACTGTGTCCGCCTTGCCGCCGAGCAGCAGCGCCACCGGCCGATGCTGGCCGAGGTCGACCAGCACGGTGCGGTAGCTATGCCGCTTGCGCTACGCTGAGTCATCTAAGCCAAGAACGGACGGCGCTGTAACGTCGGGCAGCGGCGCTCGCCGAATCAGGCGCAGCAGCGTATTGCGGCTGGCGTTCAGCCCGAGCTTACGACTGAGCCGTATGCCAACCATGCCGATCAAGGCCAGGCCCATGGCTGTGAGCTGTTCGGCAAGGTGCGTCGTCTTATGCGCCAAAGGGACCACTACGCCAGGCATCCGTTCCGCGAAGATGCGGCGCTCGCACCGGACATTGTCGCAGGAAGCCGGCGAATGCTCAGGCGAACCGTGACCGCATGTTCGCCAGGGCAGGTCGGCGAGCGTTCGTTCATTGTGGCTACGATCACGCTTCTATTGTCTGCTACAGACTGGCCAGCTTATCATCCTCTGGCGCGTGTTCAGGGTGACGGTGAAGGCGAGTTGGGGGGCTCAAGGCGCCAAGTTTCGAGGCGTATGTGGGTCGTATCCGGCAACAAGCACAATCGTAGGTTAACCCATCCTTTACGGGAACAGCCCAGACATGATCATTGAAAGTAGTCAAAAACCTGAATACGCCTCAGGATCGCGATAAACCTTTCTCATAGCGCAACCGATAGAAAGCTCGCTATCGCCGATTAGCAGCTTGGCTGCCAACTTGGTCTGCCTCAGTCGGGTAATGCAGCATGATCAAGTCAGGCGGCCAAGCTGCATACACGGTCAACCGCTTCGCGCGATATAGACAAAACGTGGCCGATTCGTCGGCCTGTCAACCTACCGAATCTAAAATCTAGCGACTAAGGAAGACAGGCCATAGCTGCTTGAAGGGCCAACGTGGAGGGCAAGTCTCAATCCAGGAGTGATCCGCCGCCTCAAGCGCCGAGGGACAACTTCATGTGAGTGCTCTGCGGCTCAAGCAGCGAATTAGACACTGTCTAACTGTTTCTTTCTACCCTCTTATGGACGCTGTCACATCTCGACTGTTAGAAATATCGATATGTGGGATAGGTGAAAGATGGGCAAAACCGTTCTTATATCATCGCCGAAAGGCGGCAGTGGAAAGTCTGTCCTAGCTAGACATCTCCTCGTAAGCGCCAGCCAATCAGAGCTTGACGCCTATGGGCTTGATTTTGACCGTCAGGGAACGCTCCAAAAGTGGGCGCAGCGTAGAGACTTGACGCGGAAAACCTTTCCGGAATTCGCCAAAGTAACCGTCGAAGCAGGCAGGCTTCAAGACTGGCGCGGGGCAATACGCGTTGCAAAGAAAGCTGCGCTCACTATAATTGATACCCCACCGAGCGTCGAAGATCATATTTCTGCCGTTTCGCAACTGGCAGAGATGGCCGATCTCGTTGTTATCCCTGCGATCTGCACACAAGATGACGTTGATAGCGTTGCGCCATGGGTCGAGGTCCTCAAGAAGCATCAGACCCAGGTAATCATCGTCCTCAATCGTGCCAACCGCAGAACTACATCGTTCGCTCGCATGCGCGGCCGGTTGATCAAAATTGCCGATATTTGCCCAGTCGAAATCCCTCAATTGGAGGACGTACACGTTCCCGCAACGAAAGGCCTTACGCTCCTGGACTATGTCAAAAGCCGTGGTCAAGAACCTTTTGAAGAAGTTTGGGCGTACATCCGCCGGCAGGTGTCCCTATGATTAAGTCCAAGACACGCAGCAAATCTTCGCTCGCGAAGCTCCTCCAGAATGAAGACGACGTTCTTCCCATCGATGTCCGATCCCGAGAACTCTCCGAGCAGATTGTTGTCGATCCAGCCATTCTCGCCGCATTACGCGAAGTCTTTGAGGGCACTGATGTTATCGACGACGCGGAGAAGGTTCGGAAGATCCTCGCCGTTCGAGCTGAGATCAATCAGAACTGGTCGGACGCTCGGGACTCTTTCCTATCGATTGGCCGAGCACTTCTGTCATTAGAGTCGACTCTTTCGAAAGCGGAACTTCAGCGGCTCCGGCTCGGAAACGATAAGATCTTCCCGTTCTCGGATGCTACAGCTACTCAGTTCCGACAAATTGCGCGCGCTGTAGATAGCGGACGAATACCGTATGAGGCCTGCCCGGGTTCATATGGAACGGCGTATCAAATCACCCTTCTCGACGAGCACCAACTGAATGTCGCAAAAAACCGTGGGCTGTTGCGGCCAGACGTTACTCGACGCGAGATCGCCCTGCTTCGCCAAGAGAGCCGAAAGCCGAAAGATCACAGCGGCCGCGTCGACACTGGGGCACTTCAGGATGAAGCAAAGCGCCTCCGTCGACGCGAACAACAAATACAAGCCGAGCTCGACCAAATCCAGCGACGGCTGCAGGAATTGGATCATCTGCTCGGTCCAGACTGAGGACACAAATACGGCCACGGTGAAGATTACGATTGAAGCGTCAACATTCCCTGTCGCTACATGTCCCGAAGCCAATTCTCTCGTCGCGTAGACGGCCTCCTTGCCCCGGTTTATTTGTTTCTTTTTGCGGAGGATTGCGACTGCCTTCCCGACGTCATCAGTCGCTTGCAACCAGTTTTTCATCGGCGTCTCGGTTGCCGGAGGACAAATCATTCGCGGCTCTGGGCGTTCATCCGCACCAGGCCGCTGAACCAAACGCGGATGACAGTGCGTTGCACCTTGACGTGTTCGTTTTCTAATTGCCTGCTCACGAATGCCGATCCAGACGTTGAGACGTTGTTGGAAACCGCGCAGGTGAGGGGTGACGGCGTTACGGTCTCAGGATACCGATCAACAGACTGCTCTTGTATTGCTTCGTCGGTCTCGACGAAGCAACTTTGGGCCGCCCCGGCCCACGCTAATCAATCTAGTCTGCACAATTGATCACATCGCATGTAGCCGACCGACCTCTACACATCCGTTTACGACCGAAGTTAGCCCCAACCTTGCGCGGGTAGGCTGCCCTACCACCCAAGGCAGAGCCTGTCCGGCGTCGTTTCGCCGTCGGTGCAGCTCCTCAAATGGTATGCAGGCGGGACCGCGGCCGGCTTGTTGCACACACGTCTATTGTATTACTGCTCATTCCATACACCAGGAAGGCGACCTACGTTCGGGGAGACGTATAACTCTACTACTCGCTGGGACCAGATATTCCCGTACTCCCTGTCGGCCGAAAGGGGCAAACCCTACGGCCTGGGTCAATAATTTGAGCCATAGCCGGAGGGCTGGGACGGTGTCGCAGCGCTCAGAACATCAATGATGCCTCTGAGTGCTTCAATCCGCGGAGCGCAGCTGTAACTGCGCGCTTAATACCACAGTTGAGGCAGGATCGGCGCCGAATGTGCCACCTCACTCTAGCGCCAGGAGGTGCTTCATCGCCGTGGCGATCTGGCACAAGCGGATCAAATACCAACCCTTCTTAGCGAACTTATTGTTTGGTTCTCCGGCCCAGGCGCTTGCGTTGCTGAACCCACGGCTCGCGGTCCGGGGACTTTACCTGCCAGCGCCGCTATTGCGCGGCGAGACGTCGGCCGGGTCATGGCGCGTCACCGGCAACATGACGCCCACGGGCGGTATGGGGACTCTACCTTCCACTGGGGACTCTGCTTCCCTGGGGACTATGCCTTCCCCAAGGGACTCGATCTTCCCAAAAGGGACTTTTGCTTCCGAAGCCCGGAGCAAACGTGGGGAGACCGTCCGTTGCCCGATTCGCGCGCTTCAAGCCGTCCACATACCCCCGGGGACTCCGCCTCCATCAATTGGGGACTTTGCCTTTGCCTCTTGATGAAACAACAACAACTTAGCGGCGTTATCCCGAGGACTTTGTCTAAACAAGCTAAGAAGACTCTCTAATAACCTTTTAAATAGCTTAGGAAGGCAAAGTCCCCGGATGTCGACCGGCCCAAAGTGTGTAAGACCGAGGACAAGATGCTCAGGAGGATTGACGTGGCGGTCATTCACGATCTGCTTGAGGCGCGTGGCAAGCAGGCAATTCTATCGTTTGATCACGAGCCACCGATAGACCGTAAGATCGTGGAGGTCGCGTCAGCGTATATGGCTGATGAAGACTGTGCTGTTGGCTTTATCTTTTCCGGCTGGACCCAAGCCGCATTGCCGCATCGCGCCTTAGCTCGCCCGGAGGATATCTGGCAGATCAGGAGTGGTGCCGTCACGTTGCTAGTCGAACCAGGTCGCCGCCCGAACCCTATAGAAAGCGAGCCCCCTACTGCCGTGGGCGTTCCTTATGGCTCTCGCGCCCGGTTGATAATGCTTTACCTCCAAACAGAAGCCCTGAAAACCAACTCCCGCGAAATCGAGCTTGGGAAATCCCTCCGCTCCTGGATCAAGCGAATGGGGATTCCCCAGGGCGGGAAATCGATTAAGGACGTTCGCGAACAAGCCGATCGGATCAGCCGATGCCGCCTGACCTTTCATGCAGCTGCGGGACAGGATAGAGCCGGCCTGATAAACCAGAACATAATGGACAGCGCCATGTTTCTTGAAGAGGAAGATGCGGGCCGCACGGGCCTCTTCCTCGAGAAAGCCAAGCTGTCCGAGTCCTTCTTCAATGAACTCAAGAAACATCCAGTGCCCATTGAAGAGAGCGCTATTCGAGCTCTGTCAAACAACTCGGTAGCTCTCGATGTCTATTGCTGGCTGGCATACCGACTACACGTATTGCCGAAAGCCAAACACGTCACATGGGCTGCCATGAAAGCTCAGTTTGGGACTGGGTATGCTCAGGACAAGGTCTTTAGAGCGAACTTCATCCCCAATCTGAACCTTGCTATGGCAGTCTATCGCGACGCCAAAGTCGAAGTGAGCTCGACCGGCGTTACTCTTTATCCAAGCCGTTCGCCGATCCGCCCTCTCGGGCAGCAGCGAAGCGGGTAGGTAAATGGGGGACTGGGAGGCAGGACTCTGTCACCCAATCGTCGCCATGCCAAGATCCTCGAGACCCTTGCCCTCTGACGGGCTAGATCAGACTACCCCTATCTGCGCCGGGCAGCCAAAGTCCCCGGCCGAAGGGAAGGCAAAGTCCCCAGGAGCTAACTTCTAAGACCTGGGCCTTGCAGCCAGTGCTAAAACGACTGATGCCGACCACGTTTGCGCATCATTTGATCCTTAGTATTGGCACGGAGCGCATACAACGTATCTGCTAACGTTTTGATCCCGATAGTCATAAAATTGTTTCTGGATTCGGCTGGTGATCGACAGTCGTGCATAAATCGGCGGAGTGACCTGTTTGAGATAAGCTAGGTGTTGGCACTCTTCGCGAATTTTGTACTCTCCCGCAATTTGCGTGGGTCTACCTCGATTTGCGTTGGTGGGACAGTCTACCGAGCGGGTGGCCGCTGATCGGTTGATGTTGTCTGGGACCGGGCGTTGATGCTGGATGAAGCAGAAGGCAGAACGGTTCCCGGGGCCAAGTGTTCAGGTCCTGGACGTGGAGAGGATTGAGACGAGCTGGGTTGTTCATACCCTGGCCATCGGGCCAGGGTGCTGTCCTGTTTGCAGCACGCCATCAAGGTGTCGTCATGGCTGAGATACGCGGTGGCTGCAGGACCTTCCGGCCCGCGGCACGGCGGTGAAGATGAGCCTCAGGCAGGCCCTTTGGCGATGTGGCAATGTTGATCGCGAGCGGATGACCTTCGTCGACCCAATGCACCGGGTGGCGCTGCCCTTCTCCAGACGGACGCAGCGCGTCGGTGACCTGGCCGTTCTGTTGGCGCATGCCACCGGAGGACGGCCGGCGGAGCGGCTGATGAAGCGGCTCGGTCTGACCCAGAGCGACGACACCCTGCTTCGCTCGCTGAAGCGACGGACGGCATTGTCACGTTGTTCGGGACCAGCCGCAATGACGACCTGATTAGGACGTGGACTCATTGCAGCTAATCTGTGACGGCAACGGCGAGGCAGATGCCTGCCAGAAAGTTACGGGCTGTTTTATTATACCTGGTTGCGATAGCGCGCCAGTCTTTCAGTCGGCAGAAGGCGCGCTCGATCAGGTTGCGCGCTTTATAGCTGGTTGCGTCGAACGCTGGTCGGATCAAGCGTCGCAGGTTGGGTGAGATGACAGTCTCGGTGTTCTGGGCGGCGAGGAAGTCGCGCAGATCGTTGGCGTCATACGCCGTGTCGGCAATCAATCGGCGCATCGGCGGCACGTTGGCCAGCAGGGCTCGGCCGCCGTGAATGTCGTGAACCTGGCCTGCCGTCAGCATCAAGGCGTAGAGGCGGCCGGCTCCGTCGGCGAGCGCGTGGATTTTGGTCGTGGGGCTGCCACGCGATCGGCCGATAGCCTGGTTTTGCTGCCCCCTTTATGGAATGGCCCGCCCCTCTTCATCTAACTTGCTTGCGCTGGGCAACCGGAAAGGGAGACGGAGCATGGATGTGCAGGTTCTCGGGGTTGATCTGGGCAAGAACAGCTGCAGCCTGGTGGGATTGGATGCCTCGGGCCGGGTGGTAGTCCGGCGCCGGATGCGGCGCGAGAGCATAGCGGCATTCGCGGCCAAGGCGCCGGGCTGCGTCGTTGCGATGGAGGCCTGTTGCGGGGCGCACCACCTCGGTCGCCAACTCGCGGCGCAAGGTCACGAGGTCCGGCTGATGTCGCCGGAGTATGTGCGTCCTTACGTCAAGGCGCAGAAAAACGGCGACCGGGATGCCGAGGCGATCGCCGAAGCGGCGACCCGGCCGACCATGCGGTTCGTGGCGCTGAAGAGCGAGGCGCAGCTTGACGTGCAGATCCTGCACCGGGTGCGGGACCGCCTGGTCGGTCAACGCACGGCGCTGATGAACCAGATGCGCAGCCTGCTGCTCGAGCGCGGCGTTACCATCCCGCAGGGACGCCGCAAGCTGCAGGATGCTCTCGTCGGAATGTTTAACGCCGAGATCCCAGTTGTCAGCGTAAGGGTCAGGCAACTCCTCGAGGACATGCAGGAGCAGTAGCGGTCGCTTGATCAGCGGATCACCTCGTTCGACGACGAGTTCGCAGCCATGGCGCGCAGCGACCCGACCGTCCGGCGTCTGGCGACGATCCCTGGCATCGGCGTGCTGAACGCGACCGTCCTAGTTGTTTGATCCCGGGGTTTGATGGTGCAGTCTTCTCGCTGGCATGGAAGGATGCGCTATGGGCCAGGTTCTGCACGGCAGCGCCACCACGACTGAGGCGGTCCGTCGCGCGATACAGCACAGTCAAGAAAGCCTGAGGACGCTGTCCCGGCGCTATGGCATCAACCAGAAGACGGTTGCCAAGTGGAAGCACCGGACGGCGGTCACCGATCTGCCCACCGGCCCACGAGAACCTCGCTCCACCAGCCTGTCGGTGGCAGATGAGGCCATCATCAGCAAGTTCGCGTTCGTCCAGCTGGTCGAGAAGGCCAACCGCGTCACCGCCTCGGCCTTCCTGGTCGCCCTCGTCGAGGCCGTGCCTTACCGCATCCATACGGTGTTAACCGACAACGGCATCCAATTCCGGCTGCCCCCGCGCTACGCCGATGGTCCCACTGCGCGCTACCTCACCCACATGTTCGACCTGCGCTGCGGCGAATTTGGCATCGAGCACCGGTTCACGAAGATCAGCCATCCGTGGACCAACGGGCAGGTCGAGCGGATGAACCGGACCATCAAGGACGCCACCGTCCACCGCTACCACCACGACGACCATGACCAACTGCGCTGCCATCTCGAGCAGTTCGTGCAGGCCTACAACTTCGGCCGCCGCCTCAAGACCCTGAAGGGCCTGACCCCCTACGAAGCCATCTGCCGCATCCGGCAGAACGAGCCGGATCGGTTCATCACCAACCCGCTCCACCAAATGCCGGGACTAAACAACTAGGTCACTAACCCATAAGCGGGATTCCATTTGTGGCGGAAGGTTGATTCACTGCTGTGGGAGGATTGTCCATGGCCGTGCATCGTTATGAGCTGACTGATTTCGAGTGGTCAGTGATCGCGCCGCTGCTGCCGAACAAGCCGCGGGGCGTGCCGCGGGTTGATGACCGCAAGGTGCTGAATGGCATCTTCTGGCGGCTGCGGACGGGTTCGCCCTGGGCCAACATCCTGGAGCGCTACGGGCCACCGACCACCTGCTACAATCGCTTTGTTCGGTGGCGGAAGCTCGGCCTCTGGGATCGCGTGTTTGCGGCCGTCTCTCAGGCGTATGACGGCGATCTGCAGATGGTCGACAGCTCGTCGATCCGGGTGCATCAGCATGCGGCCAATGGCAAAAAAGGGGCTCTGCGAAAGCTCCGGCAGCCCCCGCTGGGAACTTTGATCGAGCCCGATGCATGGGGCGCTCGCGCGGCGGACTGACGACCAAGATCCACGTGCTGGTCGACGGCAACGGCAATCCCATCGTGCTCAAGCTGAGTGAAGGCCAAGCGCATGACGGCCGCAGCGCCGCCGATATGCTGGACCGGCTCGGTGACGGCCAGATCCTCCTCGCCGACCGCGCCTACGACAGCGACGCCGTGCGGACCTCCCTCTCCGAGCGGGGCGCCTGGGCCAACATCAAGCCAATGCCACGCCGCGTGAACGTCCCCGCGTTCAGTCCATGGCTCTACCGCTACCGCAACCGGGTCGAACGCTTCTTCAACAAGCTCAAGCATTTCAGGGCCGTCGCCACCCGCTTCGAAAAGCACGACGCCAATTACCTCGCCCTGGCCAAACTCGCCGCCGTCCGTATCTGGATCCGGTATAATGAGTCGGTGACCTAGTGGCAGCGAGCGGCACCGGCGAGACGTTCGGGCGTGGGCGGGATCTCGCTGCCTGGCTCGGGCTGGTGCCGCGACAGGCGACCACTGGCGGCAAGCCGAAGCTGCTTGGCATCACCAAGCGAGGCAGCAAGTAACTGCGCAAGCTGCTGATCCAGGGCGCGCGGGCGGCTATGCCATCGTTGTCGCGCACGGCGACGCCGCTGGGTAGCTGGCTGCGCGGCCTACTGGCGCGGGCGCATGGCAACACAGTTGTGGTGGCGCTTGCCGCCAAGCTTGCCCGCATCGCCTGGTCGCTGCTGCGCCACGAGACGGAGTTCACTGCGCCGCGCCTGGCTGCGGCATAACGAGATCGGATCCTGATGCGTACCCGGCGTCAGGGTCTGTAGGAGGTCTGCGGGTGGTGGAAGCAAAATGGCCTGACAGTCGACCGGTGTTCCACAAGCCTTGCGGTCAAAATGGCATTCGATGCCGACCCCTTTATGAGGCGTGGGACGCGCGGATCTCCATCTTGGCCAGGGCCTTGCCCTGAGACCGGATACGTTGACGCAGACTGCCTACGTCAGATCGCGGAAACTGCTTGCCGACGGGGGGCCATACGTTTGGGTGCGGTGCTGGTGGCGGCCACGGACGCCGACCACGCCGGCGACGGCTACCCCGCCCGGCTGGAGGGGATGGCCGACGTGGCTGGAGTGCGGTTCGAGCGCCTGCGGCCGCCGGTGGAGGGCGAGGACTGGAACGACCGACTCAGGCAGGGGAGGGCGGCATGAGGCCCGATCGCGTCTGGGTGCGCCTGCAGTCCGGCAAGCGCCTGGACCTACTCGACCCCAACATGGCGGCCTGGGAGGACCGGGATCTCGCGATAGGCCTGTCGCGGACCTACCGCTGGGGTGGGCACTCGCGCTGGGACCTGCCGTTGTCGGTGGCCCAACACAGCCTGCTGGTGCTGCGCCAGCAGATGCAGCTGCACGCCCCGCTCGACCGGGACGATGCGCTGCGCGAGCTGCTGCACGACGGGCACGAGGGCTTCCTGTCCTTCGACCCGATCGCCCCGGTGAAGCCGTACCTCGGTCCGGAGTTCGAGGACGTCGCCGGCCGGCTGCAGGCGGCGATCGGGCGCCGCTACGGCCTGCCGGCCTGGAAGGGCGACGACCACGTACTGCACAAGCGCGCCGACCGCCTGGCCGCGGCCTCGGAGGCGCTGCACGTCGCCGGCTGGTCCCGGCGCGACCTGGTCGAGACGCTGGGCATCGACCTCGTCCCGGAGATGGACGACCCGCTGCCGCGGCTGGACGGCCTTCGACCCTGGGAGCCCTGGCCCGCCAGGCTGGCGGCGGCCCTGTTCCTAGCTAAGCTGCGCGAGCTGACCGACGACGGGGCGCAGCTGGATCACCCGGCGGCCTTGAAGGCGGCCGTCGAGCGCGAGCACACCGTCACGCGTCTCCACGCCGCCTCCCTCCGCCTGCCCCCTGCCAAGCTGCGCCGGTTCGCCGTGCCCCTGACCGGCAGCAGCCTCACCGACACCCTAGTCTACGCCGTGGCGCATGACTGCTCGCAGCACGTCGAGGGCGTGGTGGTCGATGGCGTGCGCGACGAGGAGGGGCACTGGGACTTCGGCGAGCGGTTCACGGTGTTCACCGACGGGGAAGAGCTCATCGACTGCAACGGGTGGAATCTCGATGTCCAGGTCCAGTAGCGCCCTCAAGGCCGACACGGCGCCAGCCTCCATCCTGGCAGGTCTCACCCCGGCTCAGGCCGAGGCGGCCAGGCTGGAAGGGCCGGTGCTGGAGCTGGCGGGTGCCGGCACCGGCAAGACCAAGACCCTGACCTCCGGCGTTGCCTGGCGGATCGAGGCCCGTGGCATCCCGGCCAGCCGCATCCTGGCCGTGACCTTCACCAACAAGGCGGCGGGCGAGATGACCGAGCGCATCCGCCGCATGCTGGCGGGGCAGGAGGTGCCATCCTGGTGCGGCACCTTCCACGGCCTCGGCGCCCGCCAGCTGCGAGCGGAGCCGGAGGTGGCGGGCCTGCGAACCGGCTTCGACATCCTGGACGCCGAGGACAGCAAGCGGCTGGTCAGGCGCGTGCTGAAGGCGATGGCGGTGGACCCGGCCGAGCTCGGCAGCGACTGCGACCCGATCAAGCTGGTGTGCCGGCAGATCGGCCAGTTCAAGGACGACCTGGTGACGCCGGAGCAGGC
>CAXTWC010000130.1:0-16025 GCA_964247805.1 uncultured Acetobacteraceae bacterium
GACCAGATCGAGATCGAGCTGCCGGATGGCAGCCGTCTACGCGTCGGGGCGCAGGTCAGCCTGGTCGCGCTGCGCCGGGTTGTGGCAGTGCTGCGTGATGATCGCGCTGCCGCCTGGTGCGCGGATTTGGCTCGCCGCCGGGACGACCGACATGCGTAGCGGTTTCGATGGGCTGGCCCGTCAGGTTCGGGAGGTGCTGCAACTCGACCCGATCAGCGGCCACCTGTTCGTGTTCCGCGGCGAGCGCGGTGACCTGCTGAAATGCCTGTTTTGGGACACCCAGGGCCTGGTGCTCTACGCCAAGCGCCTGGAGCGCGGCCGGTTCGTCTGGCCGCAGGCGCGCGACGGCGCGGTGTCACTGACACCCTCCCAACTGTCGATGCTGCTTGAGGGCATCGACTGGCGGATGCCGGTGAGCACCTGGCAGCCTGAGACAGCTGGATAACCCCTCCCGGCGCTGTGCAGCGCCGGGAGGGGTTATCCACCTCGGCCTCGAGCTGGGCGATCGCCGCCTCGACATCCTCCAGGCCAAGCTGCAGTTGCGCCTCGGGCGGCCGCTCGGATTTCGATCCGAAATGCAGGCGGCGCAGCTTGCGCAGGAGATGTTCGAGCCGCTCGGCGCGCTCAGTCAGCGCGTCATGGGCGGTTTGCAATTCTGCATGCTCGGCCGTGATCGCATCGCGCTCAGTCACCGCGAGATCCCGCTCCGCCTGCATCGCCAGCACCAGCGCACGCAGTGCCGCGGCCTCGGTGGGCAGGTCGGGCGAGGTCGGCGCGGCGTGCGTCACGCCATGACTCTATGCGGCCGCCGTCGGTGTGGGAATCCGTTTTGGCGCCTGCACACGCGACCAATCCAAGGCCGTCGAACAACGCCGCGAACTTGATCGGAGACAGAGGCTGAGGCTTACCAGAACGGCGTCTTGGGCTACCACACCTAAGGTGATGACTTCACCCTAATGACTAACCTCATAGTCACGGCGAAACCCGGCCCCAACTCGTCGATTAGCCTAGCCTTTAATTTGGTGCCTTCCAGTGTGTATGAAGCCTTATCCTCTTTTGAGAGGAAACCGGAATCTCGTGGATCTTCCTTGTTCAGTAGAGCATCGTAAGTTGATGACC
This sequence comes from uncultured Acetobacteraceae bacterium, assembly GCA_964247805.1. Taxonomy (GTDB): domain Bacteria; phylum Pseudomonadota; class Alphaproteobacteria; order Acetobacterales; family Acetobacteraceae; genus LMUY01. The sequence goes on from CAXTWC010000130.1 coordinate 1,120, forward strand.
AAGAGCGCAGATCCGCCTGCAAGCCTATAGATATGGGGAGGGTAGACGGATTGAAGTTGGAGATGGGAGCTCCGAACTCCCATAGCGGAAAACAGCCATAGTCCGGCATTAAAACCAACTCACGCCGTATCATGGGACCAAACCTGCCATATTTGCTCCCACTATATAACCGTTACTACCAGTGGTAATAGCCACATTATAAGTCTTCCCTTGAAAGACTACCCGATAAATCTCTCGGTCAGTTCCTTGTATACCAACAACATCTCCCTCTCGAAGAGCTGTCATCAGGAAGTCTGGAATCTCGCTTTCAGCGATTCCGGCTCCAATGAACTCCGAGCCATGAACTTGGAGGATATGGATCAATCCAGATGAAGCGTCACCTTCCTCCAAGCAAACGATTGATCCATTTGCAAGCCTCTCAATTGAGACATTGGCGCCAGCTCCGCAGCCCGGGCGTAGAAAGCCTGTGCCGCTTGCAGATCTCCAGACTGCTCGGCAGCGGAGGCAATCGGGCCAAGTGCTTCGGGGTCCTGCGCCGCCCTGTTCTCGGCGGCTTCATCGACACGGCTTGGTGGCGAAACACACGCCGCTGGTAGGACGGTAGCGACGAGAAGAGCTATGTAGTAGTAGCGCATGTTATTTCCGAGCCGGCTGGCCAATGGGTTGCGCGTATCAGCAATTCGGTTGCCGCGTCCGCAGTCTTTGATCGCGCGTCCAGAGCATGGCAATATCAAGTCTCTTCGAGACTCTTCATCTTTGCCGGTACTCACCCTGCGTGCGGATCACCGTTCCAGGGAAGACTTTGGAGAAGGCTCGCCGACTGGCTCTGGTAGCGGGGTCCCGCTCGACCCCACGTGTCCTACTCCGCCGCAATCCGCCGCCGGCGTCTAGCAGCCGGCTCGCCCTCGTTTCCGGCCACTTTGGCTTTCCGACCCAGCCCGATCGCTTTGGCCAGTGCACTCCGCCGCTCGGCGTAGTTGGGTGCGACCATCGGATACGTGTCTGGAAGACCCCACTTCTGACGATAGGCGTCCGGCGTCAGACCATAGGCTGAGTTCAGATGCCGCTTGAGCATCTTAAGCCTTTTGCCATCCTCAAGGCAGATGATGTAGTCCGCAAACACGCTCTTCTTTGGAGGAACTGCCGGCACCTGTTTTGCACTTTCCACTGAGCTTTCTCCAACTCCATGGTTCATGTGCAAATAGGTCATGGTCTGACAGATCTCTTGGATCAAAACGGGTAGAGCCTGCGTCTCCACCTTGTTGTTGCTGACGTAGGCACTAACAATCAATGCCACGAGGCCCAGCGGGGTAGGGGGTTGATTACTCATCGTCGTGTCTCTGGCTAGCCATTTACTGTCTGAATTGCTCTAGCCCGTCCTCTTGAGTTAGTCGATGGCTTCCACCCAGCCATGCGACGGACGAGAACTCCTTCGTGGAGCCTGCGGAATGGTCGGGACCTGGGCGTCGTCGTCTAGCAGACTCAATCGAGTCAACTCCTGCCGGGTGTGGTCGTTTGGGTGGACCTCAAGGGACAGTGGCCAGAAGCACTCCACCTGCCCCTCTTCGCCGCGCAATGCCAGGAACACGACGCGCTCGACACTGGTCGCAGCCGACGCCTCTAGGGCGAAGCGAAAGACCAAGCCCTCGGCCTTCTTTTCATCAAGGGCCAGGGTCAGCTGCTGAGCCTCGACGGCCTGGCGGCGGAGGGTGCGGGTGGTCGGCTCATCCGCGGAGCCCCGGTAGAACCGCACCGGCACGTCCTCGATCAGGAAGACGAAGTGGTGGCTCTCGTCCAGCAGGGAAAGCCAGTTGTAGGTGCCGCGCTCAGCAGCACGCCGGAGTCGCTGCCGCCCGAAGGCGTAGGCACGGCACCCGACTGACCAGCTGTCGTCGCCCATGTCGTAGGCGGCCAGCCTGACGGCGTCCCGTCAGGCATGGGTAAGCAGCAGCGCACAGGCGCGAAGCCGGTCCTCAGTCAGAGCAGGGGTGGATCTCCCAAGGCGGCCGTCGAGCGGGCAGGGCAGGCAGCGCCGGGGGCAGTTGCTCTTCAGGCGGGCTCAACCGGCGACGGCGTCGTGTATGCCCGCCGCGTGCATGGGTCGCTCAGATTGGCTAGCCACGCCACGTCCGCCAGCCGATAGAAGTCGGCCGCCGCCAGCAGCCGGTCACGAGGATGAACCGGCCGGCCGCTGGTTGCGAGATGGCCTGGCAGGCGGCTTTGCCATGGCCCTCACTATTGATAAGGTTTGTTATCGGGAGTGGAATCGAGGCGTTAACCGGCGTCTCCCACAGCTGCAATTTTTGCACAGCCGGTCTCTCCAGCTACAGGCATGTATGACTTGACCTCTGCGATCGAGGATTGCTTTTCGCGATTGATCCGTGCCTTCAGGCGCGCGCGCTGCCGGTTCATGCGCAGGATCATGCGGACGGTCCTGTAGAACAGACTGCTGGGGTCGTCGACCAGCTCTAAGGCCCGTGCGCGCTCCTCCAGCCGCCACAGGGCGCCGTTGATGCGGCGCATCTGCGTGGTGCCATGCCCGAAGGCACGAACGCCGTCAGGACCGAGCTGCTGCACGAGCAGCGCGAGTTCACCCGCTGCGATCAGCCGCCCCGCTGGATCCGGAACCAGCTGCGCCTTAATCTCGAGGATCGTCACTCTGTCAATGAGCTCGCCTGGCGAGATGCGTATGGGGTAGCTGTGCATCGCGCCTGCTGTACCGGCGGACAGCGCGAGACAACGGCTGGTGGCCGCGGCAGAGCCAAGCGCGTCCGCGACATCGCGGAAGACCGTGGTCCAGTCGCCGCGGACGCTCTGGCGGAACAGCCGGACCGGTCCATCAGGATCCGCACCCTCGTCGTGCAGGCTCCAGCGCCAGTCGGGCACCTTCTTCAGCAGCAACCAAGTAGGCCGCCCAAGCGAGGCAGACAGATGCGCGATCGCACTGTCGATGGTGATGACGAGGTCCAGGTTCATGATGAGGCCGGCGGCGTCCAAGAAGGCATCCGGGCCAGTATCGAAGCCTTCTCCGGGCCACTCGACTTTGAAGCCTACCTCGGGAGGCTGGGGCGCCCCGTGTTCCCGCTGCAGGCTGATGAGCCGAACACCCGGGACGGTAGCCAGTGGCTGGAAGTGTCGCAGGCCAAGGGAGCGGTGCCTATCCTGCTCATGCGTCGGATTGCCTTGCCAGCAGATCCCGACTTTGAAGCCGAGGTCGCCGACCCATTGCTTCCAGACCAGGCAGCGTGCCGCCTCTGCGCGCAGCAGGGGCTCTCCTCCAGTGTAGGAGGGGCGCCCAAGGCCAAGACGCCCGGGCAGGCTGAGCAGTGGGCAGATGAGGTCATGCTCGGGTTCTGCAGCGCCGTAGCCGATGACCGAGATGGTCGCGACGGCGGGGCGGAGCAGAGCGACTAGCCGATCCGGAACCTTGAACAGGACGTTCTCGCCGCGCCGCTCAAGCAGCCGGACGTACTGCGTGAACTGGATGATGTCGCCAAGGCCTTGCTCGGCCTCCACCAGGAGCTTGCGCCCCTGCAGCGGCTCCCCAGTCCAGACAGGCTTGCGGCTCTCGATCCTGGCGCTCCCGGCGAGGCGGGACCGCCTCAGCGCCAGGCGGCCGTCGTAGAGACGCCAGCCATTTCGAACGTCGCCACGGGACAGGCAGACGACCGCTAGGCTTAATGCCGCCGCAGGACTGCGCGGCGCGAGCTGCAAAGCGAACCGCCCGGCTCGCAGCGCCTCCTCCGAGCGCCCACTCTCATGCAACGCCTTGGTCAAGTTGATGGCGGCTTCCGCCGACCGCGGTTGCAGGGCAAGCGCTCGCTGACAGGCCTTGGTAGCCAGCCCATACCGTCCGAGCGTGATCAGGCCGGCCGCCAGGTTGATGAGGGCGCTGCATGCAGCCGGAGCCGCTTTGACAGCCCGAAGCGCAGCGCCGACACCCTGCTCAGGCCGGCCCAGCAGGTTGTAGTAGCCACTGACCGCTGTCAGCAGGCGCGCATCCATGGTGTGCGACCGCATGATGCGGTCGCAGCTACGCTGCAGTCTCTCCTCGTCCCCCTGCCTCTGCAGCGCCTTGAGCTCGGCCAGATCGGGCAAGGCGGTACCGGTGCCGATGAGCTGCTGCTCGGCCTGCTCGGTTACATGCTGGACGTCGCCATCCATCGGCGGCATCAGACCCGTTCGGGCAGGGCATGCGCCGGTATTGACTGCGTGACTGGGGCCGTCTGCGCCCCACGGGCAAAGTAGGCACCATGATCCGGCAGCACCGACAGCGCCATCTTGGACTTCTCGCGGAGCAGCGAGAGCAGGCGGTTTCCCGCCTCAGGCGGCACAAAGCAACGGCTCAGATCGAGCTTCTCAGGCACCCACCCCATACCAAACATGACGTAGAGCCAGTTATGCTCCTTAAAGAGGTTGAAGCGGTTCGGGAAGTCCGTCGCCTGCGGCGGTCGCCGCGACCACTGCATCAGCCGCTGGCGCAGCGTGTCGGGCAGCGAAGCCGGATCGGCGTTGTCGCGCCAAAACGCGGTGTCGCGCCGCCGTGTCAGCGAGTAGTGGATCTTGATGAAATCGATGATCTCCCGGTACAGGGTGATCATGTGGTCGTCGTAGGCGTCGGCAAACGGCTGTATGGCCGCCAGATACGCACCACGTGCCGCAGGCATATCCGCGCCGGCATTGCCGCCCTCATCAGCCGCGGAGATCGGGACAAGCGTCAGCACGGTCTGCAGGGCATCCGCCAGCTGCGTCGCGCCAACCTCGATCAGGAAGATCCCGGTCGACTCCAGCGGCTCGACGAACCCGCCGGACAGGCCGATCGCCGCCACGTTCTTCTTCCAGAAGCAATTTGAGTGCCCGATGCGCATCTTCAGGTGGCGTGCCTCGAGCGTTTCCGCCGGCTTGCCGATATGGCGGCGCAGCTCGATCTCCGCGGCGTCCGACGAGATGTGATTGCTGGAATACACGTAGCCAATGCCGCTGCGGGTCTGCAGGTCGATCTCCCACACCCATCCGGCCGACTTGGCGGCTGTCGTGGTGTAGGGACGGATTGACCGCCGACTGTCCGCCGGAACCCGTAGAGCCACGGCGCGGTCACAGAACAGGCTGTCACCGCACTCGGTGAAGCCGACCCCGAGGCGCTTGTTCATCAGCAGGCTGGCGAAGCCGGTGCAGTCGACGAAGAAGTCGGCCTCGAGCGTCCCGTTGGCCTGGGTCGTCACCGAGCTGACAGCGCCATCGTCCGCGACCGCGACGTCGAGCACGTCGTCGATCACCCGGATCGCTCCCCGGCTCACCGCCGTCTGTGCCAGGAACTCCGCCAGACGCTCGGCATCGAGATGATATGCATAGCCGACAGGCCCCTCGAACTGCGGCATGGCGGGGTTTCTCGGCGCCCTCTCCGCAGCCGCTACGCGGACCTGAGCGCAGACATCGTCCGCATAGTGCGCGCCGGGCCGACCGGCTCGCGCGGACAGCCACCAGAGCGAGGTGTTGAAGGTCACCACGTTGCTGTAGTCGAAGGGATGGAAATAGAAATTGCTGTCTTCCGTCGTGCCCGGTTCGTGCAGCCAGTCCTTGAACAGGATCCCCTGCTTGAAGGTGGCACCCGTCGCGCGCATGAAGGCGTCTTCCGGGATCGCGAGCGACAGCAGCAGCTTGCGCAGGGTCGGCAGGGTTGCCTCGCCGACGCCAAGAATGCCAATGCGCTTGGACTCCACCAGAGTGATGCGCACCGGGCAGGCCGGGTTCTGGGCCAGCCGATGCAGCAACACGTTCGCGGTGATCCAGCCAGCGGTGCCCCCGCCGACGATGACAACGGACAGGGGTCTCATCGAGCGGAGTCTTCCCGTGGCACATGAGGAAGCGTGCCGACCGGTTGTGGAGCGGACAGGAGGCGGTCGCCGCGCAGCCGGAGTGTGGTTGAGGAGGTCAGCTCAGCAGAGCTTGCAGAGCAGGCGCTGAAGCGGACGGGCACGAAGCGAGCCCGATGAGAGGAGTTAGCGTGTCCCATCGGGCCGGCCCTCAGCTCAGGGTGGTCTAAGCGAACTGGAAGTCGCTGGCATGCAGGCTGGCGACGGTCACGTTTTTTAGGAGGATCGAGTTGTTCGGATCAATCGAAATCATTGCGCCTCCGGACGTATCGCTGAGACTGTTCTGCAAGGCCGAGAAGTCCGCAAACTGCGACCGGCTGAGCTGCAGGACGTCGGCCGATGGATCAAATCCGCTGATCGAGGCCGCCCCCATGTTCAGGTTGGCAAAGGCGAACTGATCCGGGCTGGCGGTGGCCGTCAGCGCGTTGTTGTCGGCCGAGCCATAGATGAAGGCGAGGCCGCTCGTGCTTCCCGCCGCCTGGATCGGCACGTCGACGCTGGCGCTGACGCTCCCGCCCGAGAGGTTGCTTATCGTGAGCCCCAGGCTGGAGGAAGACCCGGCCGCACCGGCCGCCGGAGTCAGTGTCAGGCCCTGTAGATCGGCCTGCACGGACGCCGTTGAGCCACTAGCAGTGTAGGTCAGGCCGCTATTGGTCAGGACACCGGAGCCGAGGTTTGAGAGGCTGCCGGCTCCGGAGGACAGGGTGACGGTCGCGATGTCGACCTGCTGGCTGTTGCTGTCCGCCAGGGTGGTGGTGGCGAACGGCAGCAGCGTGTTGCCGAGCGCCACCGGCTGCTCGTCCACCACTGGGGAGACCGTCAGGGTCGACGGGCCAGCGCCAGAGAACTCGCTGCTGATCGCCGTGTCGATCTGGCTGACACTGGTGCCGGAGAGGTAGGCGGTGTCCATCAGCGACAAGGTCGGTAGGTCGGGTGCCTCGCCGGCCGCGGCCTGGTAGGACGTGGACAAGGAGGCGAGATCGACGAGCTGGCTTCCGGTCACGACTGTCCCGTCGCTAAAGCTGATCTGGCTGATCATCGACTGGCCGCCGCTGAGGTTGGAGGCGATCGTCAGAGAGTCCCCGGTGCTGCCGACGAACACCGTCAAATCGCCGGCGCTGTCCGACTGCAGGGCGAGGTCGCCCTGGTTGATCCCAGCCGCCATGGCGATGCTGCCGGTGCCGCCGTTGGTGTTGATTGTAACCGCTCCGTCCCCGGACGCGAAGCTCACCAGGTTGCTGTTCGAGCCTCCGCCCGAGCCATTGCCGAAGGTGACGCTGTCGCCGCCGGGTGCGAGGTTGAAGACATTGGCGCCATACCCGCTGCCAGTCAGGTTGATCTCGCTTGCCGTTCCGCTCCAGGTGAAGGTCAGCGGCTGGGTCAGATCCAGCGTCGAGCCGTCACTGAAGGTGATCTCACCAAGCGCACTCTGCACACCCCAGTTGTTGGAGAGGTCGTTGTCGACGACAATGCTGTCTCCGGTAATCCCATCCAGGATGGTCAGGTTGCCGGTGCTGTCATCGGCTTGCAGGGTGATGTCGCTCTGGGTGATCCCGGCCGCCATCGCGATGCTGCCGCTGCCGCCGTTGGTGTTGATCGTGACTACCCCGTCATCGGCTGCGTAGTTCACCAAATTGCTGTTCGAACCGCCGCCCGAGCCATTGCCAAAGGTGACGTTGTCGCCACCGGGTGCCAGGTTGAACAGGTTGGCACCATAGCCACTGCCGGTCAGGCTGGTCGTCGATGTCGATCCAGACCAAGTGAAGGTAAGCGGCTGGCTCAGGCTAAGCGTCGAGCCATCACTGAATGTAATATCCGGAATTCGGCTATTGACGCCCCACTGGTTGTAGAGATCGTTGTCGATGACGATGCTGTCGCCGGTGATCCCATCCAGGATGGTCAGGTTGCCAGTGCTGTCATTTGCCTGCAGGGTGATGTCTCCCTGCGCGAGACCTGCTCCTAGAGACAATATGTTCGATTGATAGGGACTCTCGTCCTGCTGGTTGATCTCGAGTTGTCCATAACCGGGGTTGAAAATAAAGGTATTGCCGCTGCCCTCACTCTGTTCGTAGTCCGAGCCACCCTTGCCGTCGAAGGTCAGGCCGGAGACGATACCGTAGAGCTGATCATTACCGGTTGTCCCGGTGGTCAGCATGCTCGCCATCTCGGCGCGGCTCCAAACCGTGCCATTCGCGAAGGTTACCTGCTGTACGCCGTCGTCCGTGTCGGTGGTCATACCGTCGAGCGTTACTTCGTCGCCGGCGATCCCATCTGTGAGGTAAACGGCGTCTGCTGTAGCCGTCAGCGCGACCTGAGATGGATCAATTCCCGCACCGAGTGCGAGCGTATTATCCGGGTTGGCGCTACCATCCTTTTCGTTGATCTCGAGCTGGCCGTAGCCGGGGTTAAAGATGAAGGTGTCACCACCACCCAGGCCCTGCTCATAGTCCGATCCGCCCTTGCCGTCGAACGTCAGGCCAGGGGTAACCCCATGAAGCTGGTCATTGCCGGTCGTGCCGGTTGCCAGCATGCTGGCGATCTCGGCGCGGCTCCACATCGTGCCGTTGGCAAAGGTGATCTGCTGCACGCCGCCGGATGTAGTCCGGCTCATGGCGTCCAGCGTTACCTCGTCGCCAGCAATTCCGTCCGAAAGATAGACGTTTGTTGCATCGGCAGTCAGCGTGACCTGCGACGGATCAATGCCGGCTCCTAGTGCAAGCGTGTTGTCCGGGTTGGTGCCGACGTCCTGCTCAGCAATCTCCAGCTGGCCGTAGCCAGGGTCGAAGATGAAGGTATCGCCGCCACCCAGGCCCTGCTCGTAGTCTGAACCGCCCTTGCCATCGAAGGTCAAGCCAGAGGCAATCCCATAGAGCTGGTCGTTGCCGGTCGTGCCGGTCGCGAGCATGCTGGCGATCTCGGCGCGGTTCCACGTGGTGCCATCGGCAAAGCTGATGTTCTGGACGCCGTAGTATGATGCGCCCAAGCCCATCTCGGCGAGCGTCACCTCGTCCCCGGCAATCCCGTCTGTCAGGTAGACATTGGTGGTTGTTGCCGTCAGCACGACCTGCGAGGGATCAATCCCCACGCCAAGGGCAAGCGTGTTATCCGGATCAGAGGTAGAGTCCAGCTCACCGATCTCGAGCTGACCATAGCCGACGTTGAAGATAAAGGTATCGCCACCACCCAGGCCCTGTTCATAGTCAGACCCGCCCTTGCCATCGAAGGTCTGGCCCTCGACAACACCAGACAAACTGTCGTTGCCGGACGTCCCGGTCGTCAGCTGGTTGAGAAGATCCATCCGGGTCCAGCTTGTGCCCTCGGCGAAGTCGACCTCCTGAACACCCGCCTGCGCGTTGGCCGGGTTCCCAAGAATGGTAACCAGGTCGCCGGAGATGCCGTCCGAAATCGTCAATCCAGTGGGACCCTCGGAGACAGTGATTTGGGACGGGTCGATGCCGGCGCCAAAATCAATCTTGTTATCCGGGTTCGTACTCGTATCGGTCTCGCTGATCGTGAGCTGGCCATATCCGGGTTGGAAGATGAAGGTATTGCCGCCGCCTAGTCCCTGCTCATAATCCGAGCCGCCTTTGCCATCAAACGTTTGGCCGGGTGCGATGCCATAGAGCTGGTCGTCTCCGGTTGTTCCGGTGGTCAGCATGCTGGCGAGGTCAGCACGGCTCCACGTCGTGCCATCAGCAAAGGTGATTTGCTGCACGCCGTCGGCTGCGCTCTGGGTCATGCCGTCGAGCGTGATCTGGTCGCCGGCGATGCCGTCCGAGAGGTAGACTGAGCCTGCCATCTCCGTCACCGTGACCTGCGATGGGTCGATGCCGGCGCCGAAAGCCAGCGCATTATGTGGGTTGGTGTTGGTGTCCTGCTCGTTGATCTCGAGCTGGCCGTAGCCTGGGTCGAAGACGAAGGTGTCGCCATCACCGAGCCCTTGCTCGTAGTCGGAGCCTCCCTTGCCGTCGAAGGTCTGGCCGGGCGTGATGCCGTAGAGCTGGTCGTTGCCGGTCGTGCCGGTCGCCAGCATGCTGGCGATCTTTGAATGGTCCCACGTCGTGCCGTCAGCAAACGTGATCTGCTGCACGCCATCGGCCGTGCTGCCCGTCATGTCATCGAGCATCACCTCATCGCCAGAGATCCCGTCGGTGAGAAAGACGGCGCTCGCGGTGGCAGTCAGCGTGACTTGCGAGGGATCGATGCCGGCCCCGAGGGCCAGTGTGTTATCCGGGTTGGCACTACTGTCCTGCTCCTTGATCTCAAGCGCGCCATAGCCTGGGTCAAAGATGAAGGTGTCCCCGCCACCCAGCCCCTGCTCATAGTCTGAGCCGCCCTTGCCGTCGAAGGTCTGGCCGGGGGCGAGGCCGTAGAGCTGATCATCGCCCGTTGTGCCGGTGGTCAGCATGCTGGCGATCTCGGCACGGTTCCACGTCGTGCCGTCGGCGAAGGTGATCTGCTGCACGCCCGCAGAGGCACTCATCGTCATGCCGTCCAGCGTCACCTCGTCCCCGGCAATGCCGTCTGAGAGGAAGACGGCATTTGCTGTAGCAGTCAGTGTGACCTGAGAGGGGTCTATACCTGCACCTAGCGCCAGCGTGTTGTCCGAGTCAGAGGTGTAGTCACGCTCATTGATCTCGAGTTGGCCATAGCCAGGATCGAAGATGAAGGTGTCGCCGCCGCCCAAGCCTTGCTCGTAGTCAGAGCCGCCTTTGCCATCGAAGGTCTGACCCTGAACGATCCCGTTGAGTCGATCGCTGCCGGTCGTCCCGGTGGTTATCTGGTTGAAGAGATCCATACGGTCCCAGACCGTGCCGTTCGCGAAGACGAACTCCTGTACGCCGTCTTGTGGGGACTGCAGACCACCCGCGAAGCTGATCGAATCGCCGGGAACGCCGTCCGTGATCGTCAGTCCAAAGAAGCTCTCCGAGACGGCAATCTGGGATGGGTCGATACCCGCGCCAAACTCTAGCTTGTTCTCTGGGTTCGGGCTGGTGTCATCCTCGCTGATCGTGAGCTGACCGTAGCCGGGGTCGAAGATGAATGTATCGCCGCCGCCCCTCCCTTGCTCATAATCCGAACCCCCTTTGCCATCGAAGGTCTCGCCCGGCTCAATGCCATAGAGCTGGTCATTGCCCGTGGTGCCGGTCGCCAGCATGCTGGCGATCTCAGTTTCATTCCAGACGGTCCCATTGGCAAAGCTGATCCGCTCAACCCCGTCCCCGCCCCCAAGGGCCATGTTTTCAAGTGTAACGGTATCACCGGCGATGCCGTCCGACAGGTAGACGTTCCCCGCCGCACTGGCCAACGTGACCTGCGACGGGTCGATCCCAACGCCGAGGGCAAGTGTGTTATCTGGATCTGAGCCGGTATCGTGCTCATTGATCTCAAGCTGGCCGTAGCCAGAGTTGAAGTTGAAGGTATCGCCGCCACCCTGGCCCTGCTCGAAATCCGATCCACCCTTCCCGTCAAAGGTCAGGCCGGGCTCAATCCCATAGAGCTGGTCGTTGCCGGGGGTGCCGGTTGCCAGCATGCTGGCGATCTCGGACTCACTCCACACGGTCCCGTTAGCGAAGGTGATCCGCTCAACCCCGTTTCCACCCCCAAGAGCCATGTCTTCGAGGGTGACCTTGTCGCTGCCGCCAAGGCTCAAATAGACGTTTGTTTCGTCTGAGCTCAGGACTGCCTGAGATGGGGAGATGCCGGTCCCGAGCTGGAGTATATTGACGTCAGATGCATTCGGATCCTGCTCCTCGATCGTGAGCTGCCCATAGCCGGAGTTAAAGATAAACGTGTCGCCGCCGCCGTTGCCTATGTCGGTGCCTACCAAGCCCTGGCTATCCAGCACGTTCGCTGTGGTGTCGCCTGCGATGGAGCCTGTAACTGCCTCTGCGCCTGTGGGAGACTCCAGCATCGCGAGGACATCGGCGTAGGTCCAGGCCGTACCGTCCGCGAACGTCACCTCAGCAAGGCCACCAGAGGAAGGATCCAGACCATCAGCGACATCGACGACCTGACCCGTCGCGGTGTCGACGAAGGCCAGGTCTTGGCCCGACGCGGGAAGTGCGGTCGGCCGTATCTCGCTGGGACCAACGCCATCTCCGAACGCCAGCGTGCCAAGCGGTGTGCTGCTGGTAGAAGCATGCTGGTTATAGATTGTCGTGACTGGCGGCGCGGGAAAGCCGTTTGTGCTCGTCAGATCCGAGCCCACGTCGTAATCTACGTCAAATCCACCACCAGTGAGGGTGTCAACACTTGAACTTGCAGTCAGCACGTCTCCTGTCGCCGCCCCGATGGCCAAGTCCGGAATAGTGTTTGCCGAACCGGCGCCCTGAAAGTTCATCCCTCCCATTCCGTTTTGGAAATTGTCGAACTCGACGTCGCCGATACCGTCGTCGACAACAAGATTGACAGCAGAGTCTCCGTCGTCTGTCTGACCGTCCTGCGAGTACTCGAGTCGAAATCCTGACTGAGTAGCGTAGACGTTGGTCACATCCTGAGGTGCCCCGAAGTCACCATCAGACGCGACGTATGCCAACGCCCCGCCTTGAATCACGACACCATCTAATTCGTAGACGTCCTTCGAACCAGGATCGACAATAATGGTCGTAGGCCCGCCGGCTGTATAGGAGAACGGCCCATCGCTCTGATAATTTAAGGCAAGGGCGTCCCACTCTGCCTGCGGTACTGCCGCGAGCTCAGAAGTTGTTAGATTGGGAATGTCAACGATCAGGAGGTTGTTGTAGCTTGAGAAATTGTAAGTGCTAACTCCGCTACCGCCCCAAATGACGTCCACGCGTGGATTTGAGTCATGCTGATCGAAGTCTCCCCCCCCGATGTTGAAGGTGTTCGTCCCGCTGCTGCCGATTGCTATTGTGTTGCGAGCGGTAATATCAAAGGTGTCACCAGTCGAGGCGGCCGCGTCAATGGCACCACCAATGAAAGTCGTCACCGGGATGCTTGAGGAACCTCCTTCACCTTCTAGACTGACTGTCGAGACAGCTGCAGACGAGACGACCTCGAAGGTCTCATTGTTCCCCGCTGCAACGAGTGTATCTCCTTCATTACCCCGGAGAGTGTTGCCATCACCAAGTGCCAAGAGGACAGTCTCGTCGACGTTGGCTGCATCATCGACCGTGGAATATCCGCTTGCTGAACCGATTAGTAATGCGTCTGCATTCGGGGCTAGGGAGAGCGCATCTTCTTGACCAGTTGAGCCCAAGACGACATCCGATGTCGTCTTAAACAGCGTTACTTCCGGATCACTTGTAAACTTAAACTCCGAAGTATTGTTACTTTGGACTGATAGGTTCCAAAATTGACCGTTGATTGCAGACAGGCGGAGGTTACCGCCAAATGAGAAGCTTGGTTCTTGCTCGCCGGTAACTTCTTGACTCAGCGTTGACGGGTTCGATCCCAAGGCTGTCTGTCCAGTGGACATATTTGCGATGAGAGTGCTGCCGTTGGAGAGCGTTACCTGGAATAGACCCTGCGTAAAATATGGGTCCGACCAAGCTGATGCTTCGATCTTCCCTAATGCCGACAGGGTATCGTATCCTCCAGATGGGTTCGTTCCACTGTTTGAAACTAGAAAGAGCCCCTCAGCTGATTGATTTGACGTGTCGGTCCAGAGGGTTCCGGTATAGTCTCCCAATCCCCCAATTACCATGACGTCTCCATTGTCTAAGGGAGCAGTCCACGGGACGGGCATTGACGTATCATCCGGTGCCGCCCAGATGTTTCCCTCAGTCACTCCCTGAGCCTTTCCCGAAAACAAAGACAGAAGGTAAGTGTAGGCAGGACTAAAACTCTGGGTCCAAGTTGGGACAAACAGGTCTAGTTGTTGCTGACTTTGTACGTCATTGTTTGCGGCAGTGAGCTGTGCGGCGTAGGTCAAGTCGTATTTTATTATTCCATCACGGTGCATAGTATACATTTGATAGATGGATGCAGCATCGTCATCAGCAAGACTCTTGGACGCGCCAACGAGTTGGGGTGTTCCGGCTTCATTTGCTTCCGCATCGCTACCATAGAGATCCAACATAGCGCTATTGAGATACATCCTGGTTGCGATACCCTTGTCGATTCCCGCCTGTACGTTCTTTACAGGGTTATTATTGTATCGAATGTCATACCATAGGTCTGCTCTTGATCTCGCCGGATCTGATTGCTGAAGCGCTGCGATAGTCAGCCCGCCGACAAGGTTCGCGCCTCCCTGATACCAAAGTGACTCTAGGGCAATCCTCTCGTCAGAATTTACAGGTGCGGTCACGCCATGCTTATTCAAGTAATTTACTAGCGTTGCATCATAGCCGGGCACCTCGACGTTCGGATTACTAGTCGTGGTTCCAAAGACTGTCATATTAAGTAAGGTTAAGGCTTCGTCTTGTGTCAGGTTTAGAGCCGTGGACTGGGCCGTTGTCGGTGTTGAGAGTGGAGCCGCTGTTGTTTTTGTAAGATTGAATAGCTGCAAGGGCGTCTTGAAGCGGTTGCGGCACGGTTGTACCAGGTGTATTACCCTCCCAATCCTCGTTATTTGCCGCTGCGGTATATCCCAATACTGTTAAAAGCAAGTAGCGGATGTTCTCCCATGTGTTTTCAGAGAAGTCGAAACCATAGCCGATCGTAGGTCTATTTATGTCGGTGACTATGCCATTTACATCTTCTGTACTTTGTACATTTACGGTATTACCATTATATGAAAGATTCTCGGATAGTTCTAAGAAGTCATCTAGTTCGAGGGCGTATTGGTTATCGTCGGCATATGTGTGAAGACCGTCGAGTGCCATTGTACGTCCCTCTAATTCATAAACACCCGTTGTTGTTGCGCAACGACCGTTCTGGTGTCAACCACGGTCTGTGTTATATTTATGGTGAGGTATCGTCATTTGACCTGATCGCCATTTCTAGGTCTAAAGCTTGTTATGGCACGAGAAGGCGTTATTGAAGCGGTCTTCCATAAGGAAGTCCGCCAGGCCTCTAAGAGACCGTTTGAAAATGGTTGTGGCGGCTCGGGCTGGGGTGATTCAAGCT
>CAXTWC010000131.1:0-15926 GCA_964247805.1 uncultured Acetobacteraceae bacterium
GAGCTATGCCGTCATCGTCACAGTCATGTCCAGAACTTCACCATCACGGGCAGGATGTAGCAGAACCGGCAACAACCAATTATTAAAAAATACGTCAGCCGACGAGCCGGCTAGCGGGGGCCGAAGCGAAAGCAAAATCTGGAACAGCGAGGTATGCAGGTGACGCGCGGCGGAGAGGTCGACCCAGCGCTCGCGGCCCAATTCCGCCGAGCCGGACAGCAGGAACGATAGCAGCAACTCCGCCTCCTCCACTCCGCAATCGCCCGAGAGCCGGATGGTGTCGCCGTCCAGCACCACGCTCATGCCAGCAACGCCGGCAGATCCAGCGCCAACAGCACGGTGCCATCCCCGGTCAGCGCACTGCCGAGCACGCCGGGCAACCCGGCCAGCAACCCCGTCATCGGCCGCAACACGACATCCAGGCGCTCGCCAAAATCGTCCACCTCCACCCCGACCAGTTCGCCTGCGCAGCTGACCACCACGATCTTGGCATACACGCCCGGCCGCGGCGCCGGCTGCAGCCCAAGCAGCGGCGCGAGTTGCAACAGCGGGACCGTGACGCCCTTCAGCGCGAAGGCCGCCCCGTCCCGCACGGGCACGATACGGGCGGTGGGCAGACGCACGGTTTCGGCGATGGCGCCGATCGGGATACCGAAGCTTTGGCCGCAGGCGGACACCTGCACCAGCGTGGTGACGACGACGGCCTGTGGCACCGTGAACCGCACCGTGGCGCCCCGCCCCGGCGTGCTTGCCACCGCCACCCGCCCCCCCATCGCCGCGAGCGAACTGCGCACGGCGTCCAACCCAACGCCGCGGCCGGAGATGTCGGAGACCGTCTGCGCCGTAGAAAACCCAGGCACGAAAATGAGGTCGATCACCGCCGCATCATCCAGCGCATCCAGCGTGGCCGGATCCATCAGGCCGCGGATACGCGCAGCCTGCCGAACTGCATTCGGATCGATGCCACGCCCGTCGTCGCTGACCTCGATCACCACCCGGTCGCCATCCTGGCGCGCTTGCACCACCACCCGGCCATTTTCTGGCTTACCAGCCGCCAGCCGGACCGGCGCAGGCTCGATGCCATGATCGATCGCGTTGCGCAGCGTGTGCAGCAGCGGCTCGAACAGGCCGTCCGCGATGCGTTTCTCGGCCGCGGTCTCCCCGCCTTGCAGCTCCAGCGTCACCAGCTTGCCCAGGCGGGCGGCCGTGTCCCTGACCAGGCGGGGCAAACGCTGCAAGGTCTGCGCGAGCGGCACCATGCGGGCGGCCGACACGGCGCGGTGCAGCTCGCCCACCAGCCGTTCGATCTGCGCCTGGTTGGCCAGCAAGGCGCGGTGCAATCCCGCCGGGTTCGCCTCGGCGGCGCGGGCGAGATGGCCGAGTTGGTTCTTTGCCACGACCAACTCGGACGCGATGTCGGCCAGGCGGTCGATCCGGGCGGCGTCCACCCGCAGGCTGCGCTCCCGCCCCAAGGCTGGGCCGGCCAGGGGAGCCATCTCGGGCGTCGTCTCGACCGGCGGCACGGTGGCGATCTCGGCCTGGTCAGGCACCAGGCGGAAAATCGGCCGGACGTCACTGGCGGGCGCGGTGGA
Organism: uncultured Acetobacteraceae bacterium; assembly: GCA_964247805.1. Classification (GTDB taxonomy): domain Bacteria; phylum Pseudomonadota; class Alphaproteobacteria; order Acetobacterales; family Acetobacteraceae; genus LMUY01. Next base: position 1,593 of record CAXTWC010000131.1, read on the forward strand.
GAGCGCCTCGATCACCAGGTTGCAGGTGAACGGTTCGAGTGCCGCCGGATCCACCGCGTCCCTTTGGCGGACATCGACGGCCACCAGCCCCGGCATCCCACGCAGCAGTTCGAGGGGATCGTCGCCGCGGAAAAAACAATCCGCCGTAGGAACATAGCGGACCGCCGTCGCGGCCGCAGCGCCCGGGTGTCGCGCCACCAGGTCCGGCATCCACGCCGGTTGTGCGGCCACCGGAACCTCGGCCGCGGGCTTTGGGGAGTGTAGCCGGGCGGTGAAGTCCCGCGCCTCCTCGGCGGCCCGGTCCGGCAGCGTACCCGTTTGCGCCACGGCCTCGATCCAGGCTTCGACCAGGCCGATGCAGCCGAGGAGGCTGTCGATGGTCGCGGGGACCAGTGCTGCCTCGCCCGCCCGCACGGCGTCGGCCAGGTCCTCCGCCGCGTGCATCACCTCCCCCATGGGGCCGAAGCTGAACAGCCCCGCCGAGCCTTTCAGCGTGTGAAACGCCCGGAACACCGCGTCGAGCCGGGCGGAGTCGCCGGGCGACACCTCCAGCGCGAACAGGTCGTCGGTCGCCTGCTGCGTCAGCTCGCGCCCTTCGATCACGAATTGCTCCAGCAGGTCGTCGCTCACTGACCACTCCTCACTGCAGCGGCCGTTGGAAGACGATCGCGTCGGGGAAGCGGCGTAGCTGGAACCGGGGCGAGATCCGCGACATGGATTCCGTGTGACCGAGGCAGATGAACCCGCCGGGCTCCAGCGCCTCGAACAGGGTGTTGGCGGCGTCCAGGCGGGAGGCGTCGTCGAAATAGATCAGCACATTGCGGCACAGGATCACGTCGAACCGGCCCTGCCCCGCCATGGCTGCCGGGTCGATCAGATTGACTTGGGTGAACTTCACCGACTGCCGCAGATCCTCGATGATGCGCTGGTAATCCCCTCGCACAGGCTCGAAATAGCGGGCCAGCACGTCGGCCGGCAGCCGGCTCAGCGCGCGCGCGCCGTATTGACCGAGCTCGGCGGTCGCCAGCGCGACCGTGTCGATATCGGAGCCGACGATCTCGATATTGTAGGCGTCCACCATCGCCCAGTTTTCCAGCAGCCAAATCGCGACCGAGTACGGCTCCTCCCCCGTCGAGCATGGGACCGACCAGATGCGGACCAGGTCGCCGGGGCCGCGCCTGGCGACGATCTCCGGCAGCAACGACCGGCTCAGGCAGGCGAGCTGGTGATGCTCGCGGTAGAAATACGTTTCGTTGACGGTGAAGCTGTTGATCAGCGCCTCGGCCTCGGCTGCGTCGGTCGCCAGCCGTAGCATATACGCTGGGAAGGACGGCGTGCCGGCTTGCTGCATGCGGTCCGCCACCCGGCGTTCGATGTAGTAGCGCTTGGCCTCGCCATACGACATGCCGGTGCGCCGGTACAGGAAGTCGCACACCCGGCGGAGCGAGTCGGCGCTGAGGTCGGGCGGCGCGCTCAATTCGCCCAGGCCATGAGTTGGCGGGCGATGTCATGCACCGGCGCGACGATCTGCGCGCCGCCTGCCTTCACCAACTCGCCGGGCATGCCCCACACGACGGCCGTTGCCTCGGCTTCGGCGATGGTTCGGCCGCCCTCCTGTTTCAGCCGGGTCATCGCGGCGGCGCCGTCGTTGCCCATGCCGGTCATCAGCACACCCACCAGGCTCGCCGCGGGCAGATGGCGCAGCGCCGTGGTTACCAGCCGGTCCACGCTCGGATGCCAGCGGTGCTCGGCGGAGGCGGGCGCCGGCATGACCACGGGGCCACCGGGCCGCTGGCTGACGATGATGTCGGCGTCGCCCCGCGCGATGAACACGCGGCCGGGCACCAGGGCCATCGGCTGCGTGACCTCCAGCACCTCGAGCGCGCACAGGCCGTTCAGCCGGCGGGCGAGGGAGGCGGTGAAGGTGGCGGGCATGTGCTGGGCAACGACGACGGGCCAGGGGAAATCGGCGGGGAGCGCGGTCAGTACCGCGTCCAGGGCCGGCGGTCCGCCGGTGGAGGTGCCGATCAGCACCACGCTTTGGCCGGCCCCACCAGGAAAGCCGCCCTTGCTTGCTACTCCCCCTCCCCTCGAGGGAGGGGGCGGGGGGAGGGGGCCCTCGGGCACCAATCCAGACGGTCTACTCGATGAAGGCCCGGTCCGTGCCGCAGCTACCCCTCCCCTAACCCCTCCCTTGAGGGGAGGGGGACTAGGTTCCCTCGTCCCTGGGGGCTCGGTCAGCCGTCCTTGGGCGCGGAGGCGGACGCGCTCGATCAGCCGCGTGGCCGGGTTCAGGCGCGCCGAGGCCGTGCTGCGCAGCTTGTCCAGGAAAGCCGGGCGAAACTCCTCCAGCGCCAGGGAGATCGTGCCCGCAGGCTTGGCGATGAAGTCGATCGCGCCCAGTTCCAGCGCACCCAACGTCACCCCAGCCCCCGCCTCGGTCATCGAGGAGAGCATCAGCACCCGGCAGGGACGCTCCAGCATGATGCGGTCCAGGCACGCCAGCCCATCCATCCCCGGCATCTGCACGTCCAGCGTCACGACATCCGGTTGGAAGCTGTGCAGCTTCGCGATCGCCTCGTGTCCGTCACGCGCGAACTCGACCGTCATGCCCGGTTCGGCAGCCAGGATGCCGCCCAAGGCACGGCGCATCAGGGCCGAGTCGTCGACGACAAGAACCCTGGTCACGCGGCTTGATGGCCCAAGGCAATCGCGGCCAGCATCTCCCGTTCGACCTGGTCGAGCAGGGCTGCCGGGTCGATCAGCAGGGTCATGCCGCCCTCGCCCTCCAGTGCCACCCGGTCGAACATGTCTGTTTGCCCGGCGAATCCGGGGGCTGGCTGCAGGCGGTCCACGTCGACAGTTAGGATCCCGGTGACGGCATCCACGGCGAACCCGGCCTGCACGCCACCGATCGTGACGATCATGATCCGGTGCCCCGCCTGTCCGGTGCTGGAGGCGAACCGGCTCGCCTGGTTGATTACCGGGATGACCCGGCCGCGCAGGTTCATCACACCCTCGATGAACGCGGGCGCCCGCGGCACGTGCGTGAGGTTGGCGGGACGGCGCACCACCTCGTCCACCGCGGCGATCGGCAGGCCGTAGCGTTCGCCGCCGAGCGAGAACAGCACGAACTGCTCGCGGCTTCCGGCCCCCGTTCGCTGCTCCGCCATACGTGCCCCTCCTCCGGCCTGGGCGAGGATGCGCCGTGTCGTGGCCTCGTCAAACAGCCGCTCGGGCGCGAGCAGGCAGACCAGCCGCCGGCCGCCATCCACGTGGCAGATCCCTTCCAGCCGGGTCTCCCCCTTCCCGCGGGTGAGGACGGCGGGGACCGGGCCGATGCTGCGCTTGGGAACCCGCATGATGGTATCCAGCCCGGCCGCCACCAGGCCCACGGACATGCCCCCGAGTGGCACCACCGCGATCCGAAGGGCGGCCTTGGTCTCAGGTTGCAACCCCAGCAGCGTGGCCAGGCAGACGAGCGGGAGGATTTCGTCCTGCCACGGTATGACGCCGAGGATCGCGCCGTCCTCACCGGCTACGGACGTGACGCTCGCGGGCAGCGTGAGGATGGTGCTGACCTGGTCGAGGCCGAGCGCATAATCCTGGCCCGAAACGGTCAGCACGACCAATGCGACGTCGTCGTCCTCCGCCTCCGGGGCCAGCGCCGCAATCCGCACTGTCGTGGCCCGGGTGGCTGGCTGGGCGGCGCGGGTGAAATCGCGTGCCAGCAGGCCATCCAGATCGAGTGTGCTGCCTTGTCCCTCCGGCAAGAGGGCGGTGACCTCATCGACCAGGAAACCGACCCGCTCCCGCTTCCCGGCCACCACCACGCGGCGGGTGCGAGACGGCGCCGGCTCCGCATGGCCGAGCAGCGCGGCCAGCGAAACCACCGGCAGGACGGCGCCGCGCAGGTTGGCCAGGCCGAGCAGACTGGGCGGCGCGTTCGGCACCCGCGTCCAACCGCTGGGACGCACGATTTCGGCGACCTCGGCGGCAGGCAAGGCGTGCGTCTCGCCGGATACCCGTACGGTCAGCACCCCCGATCCCATCACCAAGTCAGCCTTCGGCGATCTGGAGTTCGTCGGCCAGGCTGGCGATTTCCTCGATGGCGGCCGCGAGGTCCTCCGAGCCGCGGGCTTGCTGGCGGGCCGCTGTAGCCGCCTGCGAGGCCGCGCCGCCCATCTCCTCGGCCGCCTGGGCGATCTGCGCCGTGCCCGTAAGCACTTCGCGCACCGAGGTGACGATCGTCTCGGAGCTGCTCTGGATGTCCGCACCGGTGACGCGAATGCCGGCCAACTCGGCATCTGCCGTGGCCAACTGGTCCACGACGCTGCGATGGCGGCCGATATCCGCCTGGGCGGCCACGGCCAGGTCCTCCAGCCCCCGCCCGACCGCGCCAACCTGGTCCTGGATGGAGCGGACCACGTCGCGGATCCGGTCCACGTTCTCGCTCGCATCCCGCGCCAGGTTGCGGATGTCGGCCGACACCACGGCAAACCCCCGCCCGCGTTCCCCGGCACGCGCGGCCTCCACCGCACCGCTGACGGCCAGCATGTTGGTCTGCACCGCGATCAGCGCGATCCCGTCGACGATCTTCTCGATCCGGCGGCAGGTCACATTGAGCCCGCCCACCAGGTCGATCACCGCCCGCGTGTCCTGCTGCGAGTGACTGACGCTCCGGGCCAGGGTTTCCACGCCGGTGCGGTTCGCTGCCAGCTGCGGGGTGAGCGCGTCGGTCCGGGCTACCGCCTCGGCCGCCACGGTTCGGGTGATACTGGCGGCTCGCTCGATCTGCGCCATCGCCGTGGTGGATTGCTGGGTCGCAGCGGCCTGCGCGTGGGCGCCGCGGCTGATCTGGTCGATCGCGATGAGGATCTCTCCCGCCGCACCCGACAATTCCTGCACCGTGGCCGAAAGCTCCTCCGCCGCGGCCCCGACCTGCTCGGCGCCCGCCCCCAACGCGGTCCCGGCCAGCAACGCCTCGGCCATCTGCGCCAGTGCATGCGCGGTCTGCTGGCTCTGCTCCAGCGAGGTGGCCTGCTGCTGCACGGCCCGTTGTGCCTCGGTCGTGGCCGAAGCCTGTTCCTCGGCGGCACTGGCCACCTGCTCGGCCCCACGCTGGGCCTCGCGCACGCCCGTCTCAGCCTCGATCGAGGCTGCCAGGATGGATTGCGAGCCGTCCGAGAGCGCGCCCATGTCGGCGTGGATGACGCCGAGGCTGGCGATGACGGCCTGTCCGCTCTCGGCCTCCGAGCGCGCCTGTTCGGCCGCGTGCTTGATGCGGGCGGCGATGGCGCGCACGTCGGTGGCGATCGTATCCGCCAGGGTCTGCACCTCACCGGCGCGCTTTTCCGAGACCTCGGCGAAGGCGCGCACTTCGTCGGCCACCACGGCGAAACCGCGTCCCTCGTCGCCGGCGCGGGCTGCCTCGATCGCCGCGTTCAGCGCCAGCAGGTTGGTCTGGTCGGCAATGTCACCGACGACCGCGGTGATCTCGCCGATATTGCCGGCCTGGGCATCCAACGCCACCACCACCTCCACCAGGCGGAGCTGGCGGGCGGTATGGTCCGTGACCGATGCCACCAGCATCTCGATTTGCACCCCCACGGCGGCCAGCAAGCTCTGCAGCCCCTCGGTGCGGCGGCGCGAGTGCTCCGCCCGCTCCCGCGCCTGGGAGAACACGCCGCTCAGGCTGGCCACGGCGGCTTGCGATTCCTGCGCGGCCCCGGCGGCCTCCTCCGAGGCGGTGGCGATCTGCATCAGGGCCCGGCGCAGTTCCTCGGCCGCAGCCGATGCCTCGGTGATGCCGCTGGCGAGCTCCTCGGTGGCGGCGCCGATCCGCTCGGCCGCCTTTTCCCGCCGGGCACGCTGACGCTCGCGGGACCGGCGATGGTTGGCGACGGGCATAGCAGGTGCTTCCTCCGCCACGGAGACCGGCGGGGCTTTGCCGGCCAGGTTCGCTGTCTTGACCAACGCCATGATTTTCCTCGGCACTTCGACGCCCCAATCCCGTAGACGGAACGGCTTGCGCCGACAACAAGGATGTATTTGCCGCCACGCCGGGGCGATCTGCTAAGCCGCGGCGAGTGCTCAACGGAGAGATCGAATGACGCGGCCATTCACGAGGATCGGGCAGCTGCTTGGCTTGGCGGCGGCCCTGCTGCTCTCCCCTGTGCCCCCCGTGCACGCCGCGGAACAGGCTGCCTATGGGCCGGAGTTGGAGGGGTTCGACTATGCCTTTCCCGTCCACCGCTTCAGCTTCGCCTCCCAGCGGCAGGCGCTGTCGATGGCCTATCTGGACGTCCCTCCGGCCGGGGCCGCCAATGGGCAGGCGATCGTGTTGTTGCATGGGAAGAACTTCTGCGCCGGGACGTGGGAGGACACGATCCGCGTGCTGACCCAGGCGGGCTACCGCGTGATCGCGCCCGACCAGATCGGCTTCTGCAAATCCAGCAAGCCCGGCGACTACCAGTTCAGCTTCCAGCAGCTCGCCCGCAACACGCGCGCGCTACTACAATCGCTCGGGATCGAGCACGCCATCATGCTCGGCCACTCCACCGGCGGCATGCTGGCGATGCGCTATGCCCTGATGTACCCGCAAGCCACGGACCGGCTGGTCCTGGTGGACCCGGTCGGGCTGGAAGATTGGAAGGCCAAGGGCGTGCCCTCCATCAGCGTGGACGACTGGTATGCGCGGGAGTTGAAGACGAACGCGGACGCGATCCGCGGCTACGAGCGGCAGACCTATTACGCCGGGCAGTGGCGGCCGGAGTACGATCGCTGGGTGGACATGCTGGCGGGGCTGAACGACGGACCGGGCAAGGAAGCCGTCGCGTGGGATTCGGCGCTGCTGTACGACATGATCTTCACCCAACCGGTGGTCTACGAGCTGGGCGCCATCCAGCCGCAGACGCTGCTGATCGTTGGGGACAAGGACACCACCGCCATCGGCAAGGACCTGGCGCCGCCGGACATCCGGCCGACCCTGGGCAATTACCCGGTGCTGGCACAGCACGCCGCGGCGATGATTCCCCGTGCCACGCTGGTCCGCTTCGCCGAGCTAGGGCACGCCCCACAACTCTCCGACCCGGCGGGGTTCGATGCCGCCCTGCTGGGGTGGCTGGGCCGCTGACGCACACGCGTGAGTAGTTTCCGAGGCTAGCGCTCGCCTGCGCGCGAGATGACCTTTGTATGCCAGCGACCTGAACGCTGAGCGGCGGGGTCGCAGAACCCATTGATCGATCTTGGAACAACCATCTCGAAAGGATGAACGACGTGGATACTATGATGAAGACCGGCAGCAATATGGCTTCGTTCGGCCAGGACCATAGCAGTGCCCTCATGAGGGCTGGCCAAATCTGGATGTCGGGCTGTCAAGCGATCGGTCAGACCGTCGCTGCGAACTCCCAAGCGCATGTCGAGCAGATGATGTCGGGCCTGAAGGCAATGAGCGGCGCTCGATCGCTCAAGGACGCCATGGAGATGCAGAAGGCGCTCATGCGTAGTTCGGTCGAGAGCATGCTGGCCAGCACGAGCACGATCACCGGGGCGACGATGACCTTGGTCGAGGAGAGCATGGCGCCGATCACGGCAACGATGTCGATCACTGCCGAACGGTTTACCATCGGACGCGTCTGAACCGGCCGCCTCACCGATCAAGGTCGACACACCCCTTCTCCCTCTCCCGTTCTTCACGGGAGAGGGAGAAGGGGTGTGGGCGACGTACTACCAACCGACCCTTTGTTTGACTCGTCATCGCGAGCGTAGCGTGGCGACGATGGGCGCCTCGGATCAGTCGTTCAGGCCGCTGGTATCGAGACAATCGATGGCATTGCGCCAGACAAACGCGCCCCGCCCCTTACCCCGCCCGCGCAAGCACAGACCGCAGCAGCACCTCGGCACCGGCGGTGGCATCCGCCTGCGTGCAGTCCTCGAGCTCGCTATGCGAGATACCGTCCTTGCACGGCACGAAGATCATCTGCGTGGGGCAGTATGGCGCCATCCGGATCGCGTCGTGCCCAGCCCGGGTGCGCAACGACATCGTGCTCAGCCCCAACTCGCCGGCTGCCCGCTCCACCAAAGCCCCCAACGCCGGGTCGAAATCGATCGCGTCCCGGTCGGGCGAGGCCTCGACCTCGATCCGCACCCCCGTCCGCGCCGCAATCGAGGCGGCTTCCTGCGCGATCGCCGCCCGGATCGCGGCCATCCCAGCGCGGTCCGGATGCGTGGCGGCATAGCTCATGCGGACGTGGTGTGGGATGTTGATGCGGTTGTTGGGCCAGACATCCATCGTCGCCACCCCAGCCGACCCGGCGGGTGCGCTCTCGCGGCCGATGCGCTCGATTGCCACCAGCAACTCGGCAGCCGCTGCCAGCGCGTTGACCCGCTGCCCCATCGGCGTCGCCTGAGCGTGGCCGTTGGCACCGTAACAGTCCACCAGGGCGAAGGCGTTGTACTCGCTGCCCGCGACAACGCCGATGGTGCGGCCGGCCGTCTGCAAGCGGTCACCCTGCTCGATATGCAGTTCGAAATAGCTGTCCACCGGGCGGCCGCCGGGCTCGGTGGGCCCACGATAGCGGATGCGCGCCAACTCCTCCCCGGCACTGCGGCCGTTGCGGTCCCGGCTGGCGTGGGCGGTGGCCAGGTCCAGCACGCCGGTGAACACGGCCGAGCCCATCAGCCCCGGCGCAAACCGCGCGCCCTCCTCGTTCGTCCAGTTCACCACCTCGATCGGGTGCCGGGTCTGCACGCCGGCACGATCCAGCGTCCGCACGCATTCCAACGCGGCCAGCACGCCGAGCGGGCCGTCGAACTTGCCACCGGGCGATTGCGTGTCGAGGTGGCTGCCCATGAGCACGGGCGGCAACGCCGGGTCGGTGCCCGCGCGGTGGCCGAACATGTTGCCGATCGCGTCGATGCTGACCGCGAGCCCGGCCTCCTGCAGCCAATGGCCGAACAGGTTGCGCGCCGCCTGGTCCGCCTCGGTGAGCGCCAGGCGATCGCACCCGCCGGCCGGCAAGGCGCCGATGGCCGCCATGGTCATCAGGTCGGACCAAAGCCGGTCGGCATCGATGCGGGCCGGGTTCTTTGCGTCCAGGGTCATGCGGGCTGCTCCACTGGCTGGTTCATCCCTCCAACTGGAAGGCGTGCATGGCGCCGATGGCAAGCCGCTCCGTCAGGATCGCCGTCGCCCGGTCCAACTCGTCCAGGATGGCGCCGGCGTCGGCCTCGGCAGGTGGCGAATGCTCCGGCCCGATCGGGCCGGGCGCCGGACGTTCCCCTTGGGCCAGGGCCTGCAGGCGTTGTTCGATCACCGCGGCATGGGATGCGGCCACCGTGTCGGGGGCCCGCGCCGCCACGGCCAGCCGGCGCGCCCAATGCACGCATTCCAGCAGGGCAGGCACCGGGCGCTCCGCCTCCGCCCGGCGCAGCACGAAGCGCCCGACCGTAAGCGGCAGCAGGGCCAGTCGCAGGTCGGCCACCTGGCGGTCGACGGCCCGCATCGCCGGTACCGGCTGCACGCCGGGTTCGCCCGCCAGGGTGCGGCGGCATGCCCCCACCGCCTCCGCCAGCGCCTTCAGCACAGCGGTGCCGGACTGGCTCACTTGGTCGCGGGTGCGCAGGGGCAGCACGAACACCGCGACCAGCACGGCCGCGGCGGCGCCGATCGCGGTTTCCTCCAGCCGCAACACCAGCAGCGGCGCCATGGACGCGCCGAGCAGGCTGTAGATGAGCCCGAGCAGCACGGTCACGCAGAAGATGCCCAGTGTGTAGGACAGGAGGAACAGGTAATACATGCCGAATACTGCGGCGAGCAGGGCGATCGCTTCCGCCGGGCCACTGCCCTCCAGCAGGACGGCGAGGGTCAGGCCGGCGACCAGGCCGAGCAGGGTGCCGCCGAGCCGCTGCATACCCTTATAGAGCGTGTCGCCGCGGGACCGTGTTCCCAGCGAGACGACATAGGTCGTGATCACCGCCCAGAACCAGCGTTGCGGCGACAGCGCCATCCCGCCCGCCATGGCAAGGGCGGAGGCCAAGGTCACCCGCAGCGCCACCCGCCACGCCAGCGGGCCCGGCACCGTTTTCGGCACCGGTTGCGGCTTGGCGGCCACCGGGAGTTCCGCCGCGGCTTGCCCAAACCCTGCTGCTGCGCGTGCGATATCGGCCAATCCGGCCCGGATCTCCGACGCGGATCCCCCACCGGGGCGCATGTGCCGCGCGGTCCAGCGGCCTTGGCGCAACCGCCGCTCGTGCACCTGCAACTGCGCCTCCTCGCGGCGGACGCGGGCGGGGTTACCTGCCCCGCTGACGGTCGCCCCATCCAGCGGCGCCGCGGCCAGCCGGGCGGCGGCGAGCTCCAGATCCATCAGGTGCAGCCGGAGGGGGATGCTGCGCACCGGGTAGAGCAAGGCGAGCTGATCATCCGCCGCGAGGGCCACCTCGTTCAGCCGCGCCAGGCTGCGGCGCAGGCCACGAACGGTGGCCGGATCCTCCGCCGACAAGCCCCCTGCATCGTGCAGGACGAGCGCCGCCCGCCCCTGCACCGCCTGCACCGTCCGCTTCAGGGTCGTGGCCGGGCGCAGCGGCAGCAGCACGAAATTGGCGAAGGCGCCGACCGGGACTGCGATGAGGATGGAAAGGATCTGCACCGGCAAGGTCGAGGGCGGTAGTTCGAGATAGAGGCCGATATAGCTGACGACGACGGCCACCAGCCCTATGCCGATCGCTCGCGGGCCGCGGGCCTGCAACAAGAACGCCAGGAACACCAAGGCCAGGAAATACGTATCCCCCACCCTGCCCTGCCCATGCAGCAAGCTGGTGAGCACACTCGCCACCACCGCGGGGACTGCCAGCACCACCAGCGTGCGCAACCTCTGCTGCCAGGTGGGCTCGCGCATCAAAAAACTGGCCATCATGTTCAGCACGATGCCCGAAGCGAATTCGACCGGGGACGTGTGAAGCAGCGTGCCAAGCCCGATCGACACGACGGTGGTCAGGAACACCGACGAGGTGCCACGGGCCGCCATTACCAACCGGAGCAGCCCGGGGTCGGAGGAGATCGCCCGGTCACGCAGCCCGGCCACGACGGAGCCGATGGCCCTCGTCGCCCTGCTAAGCCCGCCTCTTCGCATGTGCAGCATGAACCGACCATACCCCGGACGGCGCCAGAAGAAAGGCCTTGACTCAGCGATGGGGCCGCTGGGGGAAGTCACTTCCTCCTTCGCGGTCCGGGCACCGCCTAGCCAACGGCAAGAGTCTTCTCCCTCTCCCCCTGGGAGAGGGCAGGGGTGAGGGAGCTAGCGGCTTAAACCGTCGCCGGTTCGTAGCTTTGCCGCCCCTCACCCCCAGCTCAGGTGCGCGGCAAGTTCTCCGGCTGGCTGAAACGGAAGCTGATCTCCGGCCGAGAGGCAGACACGTCCCCCGCTTCCATCATCGAAACGCGCGTCAGAAGGCTGCCGGCGATCGACGCCAGACATGCGAGGTCCGACATCGTGCCAGGCCGGCCCTTTCCCAGCACCAGCGACACGGATTGCAGCACGGCTGGCAGGACTGCGCCCAACCCGGTTGCGCCGACCTTCTCCACCTGGCCCCAATGCCCCTCGAGGGCGCCGTCCACGCCACGCTGCACGTACGTCTTGTGCGATGCGACCGTTGCCGCCAGTTCGGCCGACAGCGCGGCGAGCGTCAGTGCGTCCAGGCTGCGCCTACGCCGGCCCGATCCCTCCAGCAGCGACAGAGCCGCAGCACCTGCCGCAACGGAGGACGACCCGAACCGGGCCGCCATCGCACGCGGCGCGGCTGCCCAAAGCGGAGTGCTGGTCGCAGACAGCAACGCGGCGGTGTAGGTGCCAAGCCCTGCTCCGGCGATCGCTGCCGGGATTTGCGTTCCCCGAGCCAAGCGCCGGGCCCAGGTAAAACGTGGCGCCCGATCGGCCAACAGTTGCAGCGCCGCTGTCGCCATCGCAAAGCCGCTGAACACCGTCAGGATCCACGTGCCGATCGACATCGGCGAGGTTCCTTTGGCGACGCGGAACATGTTGTAGAACCGCTTGGGCGTGTGCAGATCCCAGATCAGCAACAGCGACCCGATGGTGGGGGCGGCCAACGATAGATACCGCCCATGCCGCACGGTCGCCTCCGCCGCCCGGCCCTCCGCCATGTCGGCGACGGCCGCGATCAACGCCGACGTCCCGGACAGGCCGGCCAGCGCCACATAGCCGCCGACGACCCAGTTGTTGAACGGCGCGGCCTTCAGTTGCGAGCGGCCGTAATAGGTCGGGCCCGCCCACTCCCGCTTGTCATGCAGGTCCACCTCATGCGCCTGCGCGGGCACCAGAGCCGGGTCGTCGGGTTGGTGCGGGGTGGGGTTCTCCGGCATCAGCGTCGCTCCCCGGCATTGCCGGCAAACAACACGGCCGCCGTCAGCGCCAATCCGGCGATCGTCGCCAGCCCGGTGAACAGGCTCGGCAATACCCGGTTCGAAGGACGGGTGGGTGCCGCGGGCAGATTGTAAGTTTCGGGACGATCGGTCAGCAGGAAGAAGGCATTCAGATGCCCAATGCCACCCGTGGCGCCAGGCGCACCGGGCGTGCCGTACAGGTAGGCCGTGTCCACCCCGCGCCGCTTCAGGTCCTCCACCCGCCGTTCGGCGCGCTCCACCAAATCGCCGTACTCGCCGAACATGATGGAGTCGGTTGGGCAGGATTTGGCGCAAGCCGGTTCCAGCCCACCCTTCAGCCGGTCGTAGCACAACGTGCACTTATGCGCCTTGCCGTCGAGCAGGCTGACGTCGATCACGCCGAACGGACAGGCCGGCACGCAATAGCCGCAGCCGTTGCAAATATCCTGCTGCACCACGACGGTATCGAACTCGGTCTTGAACAGCGCACCGGTGGGACAGGCCTCCAGGCAAGGCGCATTGTGGCAATGCTTGCACACGTCGCTCATCATCAGCCAGCCGGACTGGAAGGCGTGCTGTTCGTCGGCCCGCACGCCCGTAGGCCCGGCCTTCTCGATGAAGTTCACGTGGCGCCAGCTGTTGGCCGATAGCGCGCCCGTGTTGTCGTAGCTCTGCCCCGTCATGCCGATATTGTCGGCCGGCAGGTTGTTCCATTCCTTGCACGCCACCTCGCAAGCCTTGCACCCGATACAGACCGTGGTGTCGGTGAAGAAGCCGTAGGATTTACCTGGCTCGATCAGCGTCCCGCAGGTGAGCTCCGACTCGTTCGGTATAACGTGGTCGAACTGGGAACGCGTCTCCTCCGATGCGCGGGGGTGCATGTCCATGGGATGCGTCCTTTAGGGCAGCAGTGTGATGGAGGACAGCTGATTGCCAATGACGTTCTTGGCCGGCGAATAGCGCACCCGCACCCGTGCCTGCCGCCGTTGCAGCGGTGGCAACTGGTCGGTCTCGGCAGCAGCATTCGGGCCCATGATGAACAGGTGGGAGACACCGCGGTCATCCGTGAGCTGGAAGCGGCCTTCCTGCACCACGGTGATCACGCCGTCCATGCTCTGGGTCACACCCCGGACTTGGCTCATGCCACCGGCTCCTGGGTTTCGACGGCCTCCGCCAGCCAATCGCGCGCCTTCTCCAAGTCGGACCATGGAACGGCACCGAGGGGGAAATGCACGCCGAGCACGATGGTGATCACAGCGTTGACATGATCCAACTGCTTGCGCTGGGCAGGCGCGATGCCACCGCTACTGCGCCATTCCGCCACCAGCCGGTCGCGAAACTCAGACAGGCACACCGTCGCGTGGGACAGGACATGGTCATTCTTCTTGGGCCGCTCTGCCAGCACCTGATCGATGTGCTCGAGCGCCTTGTGACCCGGCGTGCTACTGGCCACGGCTGACGCCCCCCGGCCGATACAGCCGTCCCTTGTGCAGGTTGACGGTCACGGCCTTCGTACTGTGGATGCTGGTGTTGGCGTCGCCTGAAATCGCGAGCAGCACGTTGGCGATGTCGCCGCGCGCATATCCTTCCCAACCGAATACCCACGGCATGCCGACCTGGTGCACCTGCCGCCCGTCGATCTGCAGCGGGCGCATTCGCTCCGTAACCATCGCACGCACCTCGATCTCGCCACGCAATGTCGTCAGCACGGTCCAGTCCAAGCTCTTGATGCGCAACTCCTTCGCCAACTCGGGAGAGATCTCGACGAACGCTTCCGGCTGCAATTCGGCCGTATGCGGCGTCACCCGGCCGATCACCCCACCGCAATGCAGCTCGGTCAGGCGATACGTGGTGAACACATAGGGGAAACGCTTGTCCCCCACCTCGTGCAGCTCGTTGCCCGGCCGCTTCCATATCTTTGCCGTCGGATT
>CAXTWC010000132.1:0-15890 GCA_964247805.1 uncultured Acetobacteraceae bacterium
GATGACCGCCTGGCGCACCCCGCGCAACCCGGCCATGTCCACATGCCCCACCGTCTGCGGCTTGATGCCCTCGGCGGCGGAGACGACCAGCAGCACCGCGTCGATCCCGGTGGCGCCCGAGATCATCATGCGCACGAACCGCTCGTGGCCGGGCATATCGATCAGGTCGGCAACGGCGCCGGGCAGATCCAGATGGGCGAAGCCGAGTGCGATGGAGATGCCGCGCCGCTTTTCCTCCTCCAGCCGGTCGGTTTCCATGCCGGTGAGTGCGCGGACCAAGGCGGTCTTGCCGTGATCGACGTGGCCGATGACGCCGAGCAGCAGGCGGAGCTTCGGCGACGCGGAGGTCCCTCCGTCAGGCAGCGTGGCAGACCGTCTGCGGCCGCTTGGTGAACTGCATCGTGCCGTCGTTCACCCGGCCAAACCGCAGCGCCACCAGGTCCAGCGCGTAGTTCTGGTGCAGCTTCCATGGCGTGACGTTGCCTTGCCGCGGCAGATGCTCCTTCGAGCGCTGGATGTAGCCGGAGGTGAAATCCACAAACGGCTCCTCCGTCACATTGGGGTCCTTCTTCGGCGTCGCCTGGCCGTAGCCGTGGCGGTCCATGTAGGTCAGCATGCGGCAGACATATTCGCTGGTGAGGTCCGCCTTCAGCGTCCACGATGCATTGGTGTAGCCGAACGCGGTTGCCAGGTTGGGCACGTCGCTGAACATCATACCCTTGTAGCTCATAGACTTGGCGAGCTGGATGGGAACGCCGTCCACGGTGAATTCGATCCCGCCGAGCAGGATCAGGTTCAGCCCGGTCGCGGTCACGACCACATCGGCGTCCAGCTCCGCGCCGGATGTCAGCTTCAAGCCCGTCTCGGTGAACGCCTCGATCCGGTCGGTCACGACGGAGGCGGTGCCGGCGCGAAGGGAGCGGAACAGGTCCGAGTCCGGCACCAGGCATAGCCGCTGGTCCCATGGGTTGTACCGTGGGGTGAAATGCGTCGCGACGTCGTAGTCCGGGCCGAGTTGGGCGCGTACCGCCTTGAGCACGCCGGCCTTGAACTTGGCTGGTTGCTTCCGAGCCAGCTTGTAGAAGAACATCGTCAGCAGCACGTTGCGCCACCGCGTGATCCCGTAGGCGAGTTTGGCCGGCAGCTTGCGCCGTAGCCAGTTTGCCACCTCGTCCTCCGCCGGACGGGAGACGACGTAGGTCGGCGAGCGCTGCAGCATCGTCACGTGGGCCGCCGTCTTTGCCATGGCCGGAACCAACGTCACCGCGGTCGCGCCGCTGCCGATCACCACCACGCGCTTGCCGGCATAGTCCAGATCCTCCGGCCAACTCTGCGGGTGGACGATGCGGCCCTGGAAACGCTCGGTGCCGGCGAATACGGGGGTGTAGCCGCCGGCATAGTCATAATAGCCGCTACAGGTGAATAGAAAGTTACAGGTGACGCGAACCAATTCCCTGTCCGGTCCATGCTCCGCCTCGACGGTCCAGCGCGCCTCGTCGGAGGACCAGGAGGCACGCTTGACCTGATGGCCGAAGCGGATTCTGCGGTTCACGCCATAGGCGGCGGCGGTCTCGCGGACATAGTTCAGGATGGCGGGGCCGTCCGCGATCGCCTTCGCCTCGGTCCAGGGGCGGAAGGAGTAGCCCAGCGTGTACATGTCGGAGTCGGAGCGGATGCCGGGATAGCGGAACAAATCCCAGGTGCCGCCGATCGTGTCGCGCCCCTCCAGCAGCACGAAGCTCTTGCCGGGGCACTTCATCGTCAGGTGGCATGCGGCGCCGATGCCCGAGAGACCGGCGCCTACGATCAGAACGTCAAAATGCTCGACTGCCATGGCCATGCTCCAACTTGCCTCAAGGTGGGGCTGGCGAAGGGGTGGGCAACTCTCGAGGTGGCGGTTCCGAACCGAGCAGGGCTGCGACATCGGAGGGGATGGGCAGTGCCCGCAGCACCTCGCCCGGGTCCAGCCGCCCCCAGATGCGGACATGTTCGCCCTCTGCCACGGGCACGCCGTGCTTCACGAAGCGATGCGGCACCCGAAAGGAGCGGCCGCCCATCACCGCCGGGCCGATCTGGTGCTCGAGCACGTCGCCGTAGCGGGCGGGGCTGGTGAACGTGCAGCGGACGCTGACCAGCGGACAGCCGACGAATGCCGGGTCGGCGGCCTGCAGGGCGGGGAAGTCGATGCCCAGGAATGCGGCCCAGTCCGAGAAACCTTCATCCATCCAGCGGACGAAGTTGGCGTGGAACACGATGCGGGCCGGGTCGCACTCGTTCCAGTGCACGGTGAACAGGCGGGAGTAGCCGGGCAAGGCGGCGTCCTTTCAAGATCAAACTATTTTAGGCTTGAAGCATTTTCGGCCAAGGGTCACGCTGCGCCACTCTCCTTCTTTCCGCCGAGGCGTGACAGTGACCGACGATGTGATGGACAGCTTCGCGCGCGACAATCTGCCCCCGCCGGATCTTTGGCCGGATCTGCTGCTGGGCGGGCCGGATTTCACCTATCCGGAGCGGATGAACTGCGTCACCGAGTTGCTCGACCGCTGGGTGGAGTCCGGGCAGGGCGCGCGCCCCTGTCTGCGGCTGGACGATGTGCAGTGGAGCTACGCCGACCTGGCCGACCGGGTGAACCGCATCGCCGAGGTTCTGACGGGCCAATTCGGGCTGGTGCCGGGCGGCCGGGTGATGCTGCGGGCGCCGAACACGCCGATGATGGTCGCAACCTACCTGGCCGTGATCAAGGCGGGCGGCATCACCATCGCCACCATGCCGCTGCTGCGCGCCAAGGAGCTGGCGTACATGCTGGGCAAGGCGCGGGTGCAGATCGCCGTGTGCGATCACCGCCTGCTCGCTGAATTGGACCAGGCGAGCGCGATGCAACCTGGCCTGCGCGCGATCATCCCGATAGGCGGGCCCGGGGAGGACGACCTCTGCGCTATGATGCAGGGGGAAAGCGGTCAGTTCGCCGCCTACGACAGCCGCGCCGACGATCTGTGCCTGATCGCCTTCACCTCGGGTACGACGGGTGAGCCGAAGGGCACGATGCACTTCCACCGCGACATGCTGGCGATCTGCGACGGCTACGCCAAGAACGTACTGCGCGCCCGGCCGGAGGATGTGTTCATCGGCACCGCGCCGCTGGCCTTCACCTTCGGGCTGGGCGCGGTCGTACTGTTCCCCCTCCGGATCGGGGCGGCTGCCATTCTGCTGGAGCGCGCGTCGCCGGAAGTGCTGCTCGACACCATTCGCACGCTTCGTCCCACCGTGTGCTTCACCGCGCCCACCGCCTACCGTGCGATGTTGGCGCTACGCCGGCCCGGCGATTTCGACAGCCTGCGGATTTGCGTGTCGGCCGGGGAGACGCTGCCGATGCCGACCTGGCACGCCTGGCACGATGCGACCGGGATCGCGCTGATGGACGGCATCGGCGCCACCGAGATGCTGCACATATTCATTGCGGCTCCCGTCGATAAAGTGCGGCCCGGCGCCACTGGGCTGCCGGTGCCCGGTTACGAAGCCAAGCTGATCGACGACGAGGGGCGGGATCTGCCGCGGGGCTCGGCCGGTCGCCTGGCGGTTCGGGGGCCGACGGGGTGCCGCTATCTCGCCGACGAGCGGCAGCGCAACTACGTGCTGAATGGCTGGAACGTCACGGGCGACACCTACCGGCAGGACGAGGATGGGTATTTCTGGTTCCAGGCCCGTTCCGACGACATGATCGTGTCCTCCGGCTACAACATTGCCGGCCCGGAGGTGGAGGCGGCAGTGCTGACGCACCCGGCCGTTGCGGAATGCGCCGTGGTCGGGGTGCCGGACGAGGCACGGGGGGTGGTGGTGAAGGCGTTCATCGTCCTGCACCCCGGCGCCGCGGCATCGGAGGATACGGCCCGGGCGATCCAGGACCATGTCAAGGCGGAGATCGCGCCGTTCAAATACCCGCGCCAAGTCGAGTTTTGTGCCGCGTTGCCCAAGACCGAGTCCGGCAAGTTGCAGCGGTTCCGGTTGAGGACGCTACAACCCGCCGTTTAAATCCTATTCAGCAGACGCGTTGTGCTGGCGAAGCCGCCGGTCGCGCTTGCCGCGCTCGGAGCCTAGCGAGGCGGTCGCATGCGTTGTACGGTGCTCGGAGATGGAGCGCCAAAGATGATACATATCCTCGCCATGATCACCACGAAGCCTGGCCAACGCGAAGCCGTGTTGGAAGCGTTTCGTGCCAACATGCCGGCCGTGCATGCCGAAGCAGGCTGCATCGAGTATGGCCCAGCCATAGACGCCCAAGGTGTTGGTCCCATTCAGACCAAGCTCGGCGACAACACCTTCGTGGTCATCGAGAAGTGGGAGAGCCCGGAAGCGCTAGCAGCGCACGCCCAGTCGCCGCACATGGTCGCCTATGGAGCAAAGACGAAGGAAATGCTCGACAGCCGCGTCATTCACGTACTCTCACCGGCCTAACGGGCGGGGCGGTCAGCGCCCCGCTTCGTCCAGCAGCTTCAGGATGGACTCCGGCACCGGCTCTCGAAGCGTGGCCGAGTAACGCTCGTTCAGCGACTGCTGAAGCCAGTCCTCGATGGCCCGTTTGTCCTGTGGGCGCGGAATCGGCATTTTAGCGCTCCCTGGATCTCTGTTGTCCATGAAATGCTAAGCCGGGCAACGCACTGTCAGTTCCCGTCTGTTATTGCTTCAGCGAATGTCAAGCGCGTGAGGGTGGTAGCGTTAGCGTGAACCGGCTTCAGGGTGGAAGGTGAGCAGCCGCCAATACCATGCGGGCCAGACTGGCGCCCAAGCAGCTGTGCAGCAGCTCTACCGTCTTGAGCCGCTGACCTTTCGGCGTCCGCTCGAGGTCGATCTGACCCTCGCCTGACCAATAACGCATCAGCTCGAAGCGGTGGAATAGGATGACCCCTGGCTGGGCCGAAATCTGTTGCAGCACCTGGGAGTAGGGATCGAGATCCGTGTTGGCGTGCAGGAAGCGGCTGAACTGCGGATCGACCATCACGAGGTCGGCCCCGGCACTGGCGACCATCGCCGAACCGTCGCCCAGCGTGTCGGAGAAGGATCCGGTGGGCACATTGCGCACCGCCTCGACCGTTCCCGTCTGCCAGATCACGAGTTGGTAGCGATGGGCGGCCAATTCCGTCCGGAGGATGTCCAACATTTCGGATGCCAACATGCCGCGGCCGCCCTTGACGGTGACGGTCACGGTCAATCCCGGCACGGCTTGTTGCAGGTCTTTGGCCATCTGCATGGGAAAGGCCTCGTCTGACGGCATCAAGCTGCCGTTCCTGGGGCCATTGCCCAAGCCGAGCGCAAGGCCCGTGACGGTTCCAGGCTGCAGCGACTCGGTCGGGCTGAACACGGTCGCGGACCCGACGGTCAATACATTGAGGGTGCTGTCAGGCTTGAGCGTCGACGCTACGTGCGGAAGTGGCGAGATGCTAGCATTGA
Organism: uncultured Acetobacteraceae bacterium; assembly: GCA_964247805.1. Classification (GTDB taxonomy): domain Bacteria; phylum Pseudomonadota; class Alphaproteobacteria; order Acetobacterales; family Acetobacteraceae; genus LMUY01. The sequence goes on from CAXTWC010000132.1 coordinate 5,446, forward strand.
TGTCGTCAGGCGCATCGCAGCGATCTGCGGCAATCGCCGGACACGCAACACATACCATCAAGCCGGCCATCGCGGCACGGCGAAGAGCCGGGAAACCGATTTTCACGGATGTGAGCGTTATCAGGGCGTCACCCCTCCAGCAAGCTGCTTCGGAGCCGGCCGGCCTTTCTCACGGTAATAGGCGGACAGCGCGCCCACCCCGACCAGCAGCGCCGCCCCGGCGATATTCACCGTGATCTGCACCCACCACCCGTCCTCCTCCTCCATCACCAATCGCCCCAGGAAGGACAGGAAGATGCCGGAGCAGAACACGGGCAAGGAATGCTGCCCGCACAGGATGAACGGAGCTGCCCAGCGCGACGACAGCCAGCGCGCGCCGATCGGGATAGTGCGCGATACCAACCAAACGAACGAAAGGATGGAGATCAGCCGGAATGGATGCAGCCCGCCCTTGTCCACCGAAAGCAGGATCCGTGCGATTTGGGCGGGGAGATGGGCGGTGAGCTCCGGATGCTCCCAGACGATGAACTGCATCACCAGTCCGAACAGGATCGACAGGCCGCTGAGCGCATCGACACCGTATCGCACGCGGCGACTCGGCTGCTCCGCCGGGGCATAGGCCATGATCGCGCCCAGCACGAACAGCAACTGCCAGGTCAGCGGGTTGAAATACCAACCACCCCCCGTCATCGAGGGCAGGTTCAACCCGGCCAACCGGGCGGTCGCGTACAGCGCGAAGGACAGGAGAGCCAGGATGGGCGGCCAGCGCAGCAGCGGCATCGCAACGGCGAACGCGAGCAGCAGCACCACGTACATCGGCAAGATATCGAGATAGGCCGGCTGAAAGTGGAGCATCAGCGCGTGCAGCATGGCGCGGTAGGGTTCCTCCCCCAGCACGTCCAGGTGGATCTCGTCCAGGTAGTCGGCCCGGTCCAACGTGGTGGCGGAGTACGAGACCTGGGAGGAGAACACCACGAACAGGAAGATGTGGGCGATGTACAGTGTCCAGGCGCGCTTGGCCGTGTCCGCGGCGGAGTAGACCCAACCGTTGCGATCCATCGACCTGCCATAGGCGAGCCCGGCGCCATACCCGGCTAGCAGCACGAACACTTCGGCCGAGTCGCACAGGGCAAAGTTGCGCAGGCTGAACTGGTTGATCCAGTTGTCCGGAATGTGGTCGGTGAAGATCCACCACAGGGCGAGACCGCGGAAGAAGTCCACCCGCATATCCCGGCCAGCACGGATCAACTGCATGCTGCCTCCCCGGCTTCGGCTGGCGAGACATAAGGCCCGGCTGCTTCGTTGCGCAAGGCGGGTAGCAATTGTCACAATGTGGCCGCGAGCCGCTCCACGTCCTGCGCCGCCGCAGTGTTCGGGTGGCGCACCTGCAGCAGCATCTGGCGGCGGATGGCATCGCGCACCTTGTCGTCGCGCCGGATGATGCCGGCCAATGGCGGCTTCTGGCCCAGGAACGTGCCACAGGCTCGGGCAAGCGTGGCGTAGGTCCGTTCACCGGCGGCAACCGTGCTGGCCTGGTTAACCACGATCCGCACGTCGCCACCGGGCCGGTCCGCCTCCGCCAGCTTGAGCACGGCATAGGCATCCGTCAGGCTGGTCGGCTCCTCCGTGGCGACCACCAACAGAGTGTTGGCGGCGGTGGCCATGCGCCGCACCGACCGGTCCAGCCCGGCGCCGAGATCGAGCACGATGTCACTGACCGAGGTCTCCGCCGCGAGCAACTCCAGCAACCGCTCGAGCGCCGCCGGGTCCATCGTGGACAGCGCCCCGGACCCGGAGCGGCCGGCCAGCACCTTAAAGCCGCCCGCCGGATACGCCATGGCAGTGGCCGCAACGGTGCGGCGCCCGGCGATGACGGCGGTCAGATCGTGCTCCGGCATCAATCCGAGCTGGATATCCACGTTGGCCAGGCCGAGATCGCCATCGAACAACATCACGCTGTGGCCAGCTTGCACCAAGGCGCGCGAGAGGGTCACTGCCAGCCAAGTCTTGCCGACGCCACCCTTGCCCGAGGCAATCGCCAGCAGACGGGGACGCGGGCGCGGATCGGGCGGCAGCGCCGAAGGGATGGAAGCGCTCATTTTAGCATCTCCGGATGCGAGCCGGTGCCCGAGGGGCCGGTGCGTTCAAGACGTGTGGCGAGCAGTGCCGGGGTGAGGCACGTCAATCCATCCGCGGCACCGGGGCCGATCCCGGCCTCCACCATGGTGAGCTTGCCGGCGGACGCGGCGGCCAAGACACCGCCAAGGCGTCGCGTCAGGTCCAGCCGCGTCGCGATCAGCAAGGTGGCGCCCGAGCCGCCGAATGCCTCGGCCAATTCAGCCGACTCGCTCGGATCCAGGCCGGCGGAGAGCACGAGCGCGGTGCGGGCGTCGGCAGTGGCGGCAAGCCCGGCGATTTCGTCCCGCTGTGCCGGGTCGAACGGGTCGGTGCCAGGCGCGTCGATCAGCACGGGGCAGCCCGGCTGGCGGCGGAGCAAAGCACGGGCGAGCGTGGCAGGGTGGCTGGCCACGATCAGGGTCAGCCCGAGCAGGCGGGTGAAGGCCGCCAACTGCTCGGTAGCGCCGGCGCGTTGGCCGTCCGTGGTGATGACCAGCGGCGACAACCCGGCCATCACCATGCGCGTGGCCAGGCGCGCCACCGTCAGCGTCTTGCCGGCACCCGGCGGCCCGGCCAGCATCAGGGGGCGTGGCTTCTCCCCTTGCCAGTCGACCTCGCCGAAGCGGAAAACCTGGGTGAGCGCCGTGGCGAGGCTTCCGGCGCCGAGCTTGTCCGCGAGTTCGGTGGGCACGCCGTGCCAGGCCAGCAGCTTGGTGCGCGCCGGATCGGGCAGCGGAGGGACGTCGTCCTGCGGCTCCAAGGCTGCAGTGATCTCTACCCCGTCAGCCACGCGCCGCGTTGCCAGGATCAGGGCATCGGGCCCCAATTCCTCGCGCAGGCGAGCCATCGCCTCCTTCATGCCAGGTGCTCGGTAAAGCTTCATCCGCATGCCAGCATCTTGCCGAGCAAGCCTTGCTCGAACGTTAACGGCGGCTACAGTCCGTTCATGTCTGATCTCCGCGCCATCTTGTTCGACACGTTCGGTACCGTCGTGGACTGGCGAACGAGCCTGATCACCGACCTGACGGCGTTCGGGGCCGGGCGGGGCATCGCGGCCGACTGGGTCTCGCTGGTGGACAAGTGGCGCGCTGCCTATGCGCCGTCGATGGACCGTGTGCGCCGTGGTGAGCTGCCTTGGACCAAGCTCGACGATTTGCACCGCGCCTCGCTGGACCGCCTTGTGGCCGAGGCTGGGATCGAAGGGCTGACCGAGGTGGACCGTGTCTATCTTACTATGGGCTGGCACCGGCTGCATGCGTGGCCGGATTCCGTAGCGGGGACGGAGCGGTTGAACCGGCGCTACATCACCGGGCCGCTTTCGAATGGCAACGTGTCGCTGCTGATCGATTTGGCCCGCTTCAATGGCTTACGATGGGACATGATCTTCGGCGCCGAAGTGTCCGGGCATTATAAGCCGGATCCCGAGACCTATCTCGGCGCGTGCCGCCTGCTGTCGCTGGAGCCGGGTGAGGTCATGTTGTGCGCGGCCCATAACGAGGACCTGCGGGCGGCGCAGCGCCACGGCTTGCAGACCGCGTTCGTGCCCCGGCCTACCGAATACGGGCCGTTGCAGGTTCGCGACACAGGAGCGACTGGCAACTGGGACTATGTCGTGGGCGGCATCGACGAACTGGCGGACCGGCTCGGGGTTTAGCCTGCGAACCTCAGGTCCTCCCCTGCGAAGCGGGGGAGGGGGACCATGCGAAGCATGGTGGAGGGGTGCGGCCACACACTCAGTCCGTGGCCGCACCCCCTCCGTCGGCTGCGCCGCCACCTCCCCGTGAAGGACGGGGGAGGAACGATCGGTTAGGCGGGTAGGCCAGCGGCCTCGCGCATCCCGGCGTCGACCCGGGCATCGGACATGTTCGCTGTTACATAGCCCAACCCTGCCTCGCTGCAGGACGCGTTGAACGCCTCGTCGTCGTGCAGCCGCAGGATCACGTCGGCGAGGCCCTTCGCGCCAACGCCGACCATCGCTTGCAGCACTTGCGGGAAATCCATCCCCTCCGCCGCCATCGGGGTGCACGCGCACGGTAGCCCGGCCGCCATGCTGTCCAGCACCTTGCCCTTCAGCCCCGCCCCGAAGTTCAGCGGAGCGACCGTCAGCCGGATCTGAGCGAACAGCTTCGGCAGATCCTCCACGAAACCAACCGGGCGGATCCCGGGGGCGACGGCCGCCTGCAGCGCGTCCGGCATGCCGCTGCCGGCCAGGATGCACTCGATGGCCGGGTTCTGCGCGCGGACCAGAGGCATGACGTCCTGCATCAGCCACCAGGCTGCGTCCAGGTTCGGCGGATGGGCGTAACTGCCGACGAAGGCGAGCCCGCTGCGCTCCGCCCACGGCCGGGTCACCGGCTGCGTGGCGACCGACCAGGGCACGACTTGGACGCGGGCGCTCGGCACATCCCGCTTGATCATGGCCTGCTCGTACGTCGAGTGCGTGATGACGCTGTCGACGAACCGGACCGCCGCCATCTCCACGGCGCGTACGCGTTTGCTCGCCTCCAGCAGTTCCGGCCGCTCCTCGACCTCGGCCTGGCGGGCGAGCCGCAGGTGGTGCAGGTCGGCCACGCTGTAGATGACGCGGGCACGCGGTTGGTAGTGCCGGATGAGCGACAAATAGCGCGTGTTGGTGCCGCGATGGATGTAGATCAGAGCGAACCCGCTGTTCTCGCGCCGAAGCACCTCCTCCACCGAGGCGCACCAGGGCGCGCAGCAACAGGTGACTCCGGCTGCCTCCAAAGGCGCGGTCGCCGGGCCGCCCTTCATGTCGGATGGAGCGATCGAGACCTTGAAGCCGAGCCGTTGCAGCGACTGGATATGCGACACCATGGCGCGTGACCCGGCGTCGCGGTTCGCTACCGGCAAGGTCTCGTCGATGATCAGCGCGCGAGGCGCCGGGTCGGGGTCGGGCGCCGGGCCACGGCCGGACCAGCGGACGCGGAACTCGCGCGGCGCGGTCGGGTGCGGCTTGTTGCTGGCGACATCGGCACGCCGCTGCAGCAGCCGGTCCGCCTGTTGCGCCAGGAAGGCGGCCCAGCGCTTGAACGTCTCGTCGGATTCCGCGTGGGAGAGCAGCTCCACCAGGTGGTCCTGCAGCGCCTCGTTCAACTCGGGCGAGGCAGGGATCAGCCGGGGGGTGCCGGGGAGGGGCGCGTCATCCTCCTCCCGCACCACCTCGATGCGGTGCGGCTCGAGCGGCGATACGCCCTCCAGCTTGAGCGCGAATCCATAGCGACCGTTGCCGATACCGGCATTCTCCAAATCCGAGCGATACAGATTGGCCAGGGTCCGAGCCGTTACCTGGCCGTCGACCTTGATGAGGAGGCTGACCGGGTTGTCGGGGTCCTCCGGCTCCTGCACCCAGCCTTGCAGGCCGTGCCGGTCCAGTAGGTCGATGCCTCCACTCAGCGCCATCGTTCGTGTCTCACGCGTGGCGGTCGGACTTGACCAGCCTGTGCTGCTTCCTGCCGGCTGATAGCTTGATTGCACCGTCGCGCAAATCCGCCGCCGTCACCGTACCCGCCTCGTCGGTCACTTGCGTGTCGTTGACCCGGGCGCCGCCCCCTCGGATCAACCGCCGCGCTTCACCGAGGCTGGCACACAGGCCGCTCTCGGCCAGCAGGCGGAACACGGGGATGCCGGTGGCGAGTTCGGCCGCGGGCACGATGTGGGTAGGCAGGGTGTCGGCGGCGCCACCAGACTCGAACGTGGTCCGGGCTGTCTCGGCGGCGGCCTCGGCGGCGGTGCGGCCATGCGCGAGCGCGGTGGTTTCGGTGGCCAGCAGCTTCTTCGCCTCGTTCACCTCGGCGCCGCCCAGGGCAGCCAGCCGCTCGATCTCGGCCACGGGGAGGTCGGTGAACAGACGCAGGAAACGCCCGACATCGGCGTCCTCGGTGTTGCGCCAGAATTGCCAGTAGTCGTAGGGCGACAGCCGGGCGGCCGAGAGCCACACCGCGCCGGCCGCCGTCTTACCCATCTTGGCGCCCGAGGCGGTGGTGATCAGCGGCGTGGTCAGCCCGAACACCGTCTTCGCGTCGGTCCGCCGCACCAGGTCGACGCCGGAGACGATGTTGCCCCACTGGTCGGACCCGCCGACCTGCAGCACCACGCCGTGTCGCCGGCCGAGCTCGCGGAAGTCGTAGGATTGCAGGATGGAGTAGTTGAACTCGAGGAAGGTCAGCCCCTGTTCCCGCTCCAGCCGGGTGCGGACGCTATCGAAGGCCAGCATGCGGCTGATGGAGAAATGCGGGCCGACGTCGCGCAACAGCTCGATGTAGCCGAGTCGGTCCAGCCACTCCGCATTGTCCAGCATCAGCGCGTCGCTACGACCGTCCCCGAACTGCACGAAGGGTTCGATGCATTTGCGGATGCCCTGCTTGTTGGTGGCGATGCGCTCGTCGTCCAACATGACCCGGGCCTCGTCGCGGAACGAGGGGTCGCCGATCCGCGAGGTGCCGCCGCCCATCAGCGCGATCGGCCGGTGACCGTGGCGCTGCATCAGCCGCAGCATCATGATCTGCACCAAGCTGCCCACATGCAGGCTGTCCGCCGTGCAATCGAAGCCGATATACCCGGCGATGCTTCCGGCGGCGCAAGCCTGATCGAGTGCCTCGGTGTCGGTGCATTGGTTCACGAAGCCGCGGAGCGTGGCCTCGTTCAGGAAGTCGCTGCGGGGCATTGTCTCGGCCTGGCTGGTGCTGGAAGGGAAGCGGATGTGGGGAGGGAAGGGGGGCTAGCACGCCTGGTTGCAACGCGCACTGGATATCGCAACTACGTGTGTTAGAACCACGGAAATATCCAGTTTTCGACCCTCCAGTCTTCGCATCAAGGACTCTGCCATGGCCCCGCCGGACGATTTCAGCCCCGACGCTCCGCCAGAACCGGCCGCGGCGAGTGTGCCATCGAACACCCGCAAGACGATCGTCTTCGCCAACGACAAGTCGAGCGGCAAGACGACGACGGCCAATGCGGTGCTGGTCAGCCTGCTGGACCGCTATCCGATGCTCATGCGCTCGGTGGCGGTTCGCGAGTACGATCGGCAGCCCCGTCTGGCTAATATCTTCCGCAAGGAGGACGGGCTCGGCAGCATGACGCACTACGACGCCCGAAATGCACAAGCCTTCGATCGCAGCCGCGAGTTGGCGTTCGACCCGAATGCCACCGCGTGGGACGATTTGTTGTTCGCGCTGGGCGCCGGCGGGCTGGTGGTTGATCTGGGCGCCAACATCTTCGCCGAGATCTGCCGCATCCTGGATGAGGAGCCGCGGCCGATCTTCCCCGAGGGCGGCCAAATGATGGGCGTCGTCGTGCCGGTGACCACAGCGACCGACTCGGTGGAGTCCGCGATCAGCGCCATCGAGGCCGCTATCAGCTGGGGGCCGAAGGTGCAGGTGTTCGCGGTGGAGCAGGAATATCTTGGTCGGTTCGACGGCCCGGTGCCGGACTGGACGGAGTTCCGCAACCGCGTGGTCGCGACCGAGGGCAGCCGCTTCCAGGCTATCCGGGTGGAGAAGCTGGCCGTAGCCGATATCGGCCGAGTGGTGTTCCAGCGCATCGACCGGCTGGTGTCCAACGCGCAGGAGATGCTGCGTTCCACGACCTTGCAGGGCGCCGATTATATTCGGGCGGTGCGCAAGGCCCGGGCGGAGGTTGCGTGGGGTGCGAAGACGATGGACGCGGTGCGCCCGATCGCCGACTGGTTCGCGCGCTGACCCCTGTTCGGTGAGGATATGGCGTGAGGACGCGATCTTCGGGCCGAAAACCGCCGGTCGTGCTGCCAAGTTTGCCGCCGGGTACCAAGCGCAAGGTGCTGTTGGTATCCCGAGGCAACCAACAGGGGCCGCTTCGGCTGGGCTACAGCATCCCGTGGTACTCAGACCTCTATCATCGAACGCTGGTCATTCACTGGCCGGTCTTCCTGCTAATCGGCTGCAGCTTCTACCTCGCCCTGAACGTCGTGTTCGCGGGTCTGTTCATGCTGCACCCCGGCGCGATCGACCACGCCCGCCCCGGCTCGTTTGCCGACGCCTTTTTCTTCAGCATCCAGACGATGGCGACGATCGGCTACGGCGTGCTGACCCCGTCCGGTACCTACGCCAACATCGTCATGACGGCGGAGACGATCGTCTCGCTGTTGTTCGCAGCCTTCATCACGGGGCTGACGTTCTCGCGCTTTTCCCGCCCGACTGCGCGGGTGACCTTTAGCAAAGTCGCAACGATTGCGCCGTATAACGGGCAGCCAACCCTGTCGGTAAGGTTGTCGAACGGTCGGCGGAACCAGATCCTGGAGGCCGACGTCAGTCTCGTGCTGCTGCGAAGCGAGCGGACCAAGGAAGGGAGCATGATGCGGCGGTTCTACGATCTGCCGCTGGCGCGGGGCCATACGCCGGTGTTTTCGCTGACCTTCACGGCGATGCATACGATCGACGAGGCGAGCCCGTTCCATGGTCAAGACCCGGCCTCGTTGGAGGGAAACGACGCGGAATTGCTGGTCACGGTCACTGGGCTGGACGAGACCATGAGCCAGACGATCCACGCGCGCGCCAGCTACACGGCTGACGAGATACGATTCGGCCAGCGCTTTCGCGACATGTTCGGCTACACGCCGGAAGGACGGCTGGTGATCGACCACTCCTATTTCGACGAGTTGGAGCCAGTTCCCGAACCGAGTTCGGTGTAGTTCAGTTGCACGTGCGAGGGTCTTGCCCGGCTGGCTCGGCACCCTCAGGATAGGGTCATGGCCGCTGAAACCCTGCTCGACGTCAAGGGCATGAACTGTCCGCTCCCCGTATTGCGTGCCAACCGGGCGCTCCGTGGCCTGCAACCCGGCGACAAGTTGCGGGTGCTCGCGACTGATCGTGCCGCGGTGCCCGACTTCCGCGCCTTTTGCCGCGAAACCGGGCACACGCTGGTCAGTCTGAGCGAGGAAGCCGGCGTGTTCTCCTTCACCATCCGACGCCGCGCGGAGGACCCGGCATGAAGCCGGTCGCGCTGTTTACCCATCCGGCCTGCCTCGGCCACGATACCGGCCCGTATCACCCGGAACGTCCCGACCGCTTGCGGGCCGTGTTGCAGGCACTGGAACATCCGGACTTCGTGCCGCTGCTTCGCGAGCAGGCGCCAGAGGCCACCCGCACCCAGCTCTGCCTGGCGCACCCCGAGTCGCACGTGGATCGTCTGCTCGCCATGCACCCGGCCGAAGGCGAGTTGCTGGCGATCGATCCCGACACTGTGGTCAGCTCCGGCACCATGGCGGCAGCCCTGCGCGCGGCAGGAGGGGCGGTGGCAGCGGTCGACGCGGTGATGGACGGCTGGGCCAGCGCCGCCTTCGTGGCCGCCCGCCCGCCGGGTCACCATGCGGAGCGCAGCCGGGCCATGGGGTTCTGCTTTTTCAACAATGCCGCCATTGCCGCCCGCCATGCCCGCACGCGCTGGGGTCTGGGCCGGGTCGCGATCGTGGATTTCGACGTCCATCACGGCAATGGCACGGAGGACATCTTCGCACCCGATTCGGCCGTGTTCTACGGCTCCAGCCACCAGCACCCTTGCTACCCAGGCACCGGATCGCCGCGTGAGAGTGGCGTCTCTGACAATATTGTGAATGTGCGGTTGGCGCCGGGTGCCGGCAGCGAGCGGTTCCGCGCCGCCTGGGTCGACCGGATCATCCCTGCGCTGGAAGCATGGGGCCCGGAGTTGCTCATCATCTCTGCCGGGTTCGACGCGCATCGTGCTGATCCGCTAGCCGAATTGCGGGTGGAGACCGAGGATTTCGCGTGGCTCACGGACCGGCTGCTGGCCGTCGCCGATGCGCAATGCGGTGGGCGGGTCGTCTCGATCCTGGAAGGCGGCTACGACCTTGGCGCCCTCGCAGCGTCGTCGGCAGCCCATGTGCGCCGTCTAATGCGGTCGTAACTGCATCCCACAAGCCACACTGTAACCTCGTTGCACAGTCGAGGTGTTGTCGGTCCGGCTCCGAGCGCGTAATCACGGTAGACCAAGGGGAGCCTGCATGTCGCAAGACATCTCCGGCCTGTCGTTCGAGGACGCACTGGCCGAATTGGAGCAAATCGTAAAAGGCCTCGAGGGCGGCCAGCAAAAGCTGGAAGACGCCATCACCGCCTATGAGCGAGGAGCCCAGCTCCGTCATCACTGCGAGGCGAAGCTCGCCGAGGCCGAGGCCCGGGTGCAAGCGATCGTCCAGCGAGCCGACGGGACGCTTGCTTTGCGCCCTGTGCCGTAACCGAGAGTACGCGACCCACATGAGCGCATTATGAACGCCCCCATTCTCCCGCAGCGTCCGTCGACCCCGTTGCTGGACCGCGTGC
>CAXTWC010000133.1:0-15818 GCA_964247805.1 uncultured Acetobacteraceae bacterium
AAAGCTATCAAGGCTAGTGCCAAAACACCCCTCCCCCCGGCCCCCTCCCTCAAGGGGAGGGGGAGAGGGCGAAGCGGGCGAAAGATTGCACCAGGACCTCGTAGATCGGCCGCTTGAATGGGACGGCGAGGCCCGGCAACTCCTCGAGCGCGGCCCAACGCCAGGCGTCGAACTCCGGGTGCTTGTCTAGATCGAGCCGGATGTCGCTGTCCTGCCCGAGGAAGCGCAGGGCAAACCAGCGTTGCCGCTGGCCACGGTAGCGGCCACCGAACGCCTTGCCGAGGATGTTGTCCGGCAGGTCGTAGGTCAGCCATTCGGGATGCTCCCCGAGCACCGTGGCATCCGCCGTGCCGATTTCCTCCTGCAACTCGCGGAACACGGCCACGCGCGGCTCCTCGTCACCGTCGATGCCGCCCTGAGGCAACTGCCACGCCCCGGCCAACGCCTGGTCGGCCCGGCGGCCCACGAACACCCGGCCCTGCGCATCGAACAGGACTGCGCCCACGTTGGCGCGATACGGAAGGTCGCTCATTTCGCGGCCGGCAGCATCGCGCTCACCGGAACCAGGTTGATCCCGCGGCTGTCGAGGCCACGCGCCCAATTGGCGATGCGCTCGACGGTGACCGGCCGCAGGGGGCCGGCGAGCCCGATCGCGGGCTTTCCGTCGCGGGCACGTTGCTCCAGATCGGCAAGCTTCGCGTCGATCGAAGTTCGCACCGGCGGATCGTCCACGACGGTGGTCACGACGACGGTTCCCCCAGTGACGGCAGCGCTGGGGCGGGGGTCGACATACAGCAAGCCACGTTGCGCAATCTCCTTCAGCACGTCGCCGAACGCTGCCGGCGAATTCGCGAACCGCTCCCCGCGCAAGCCGTCCGAGGCACCCGATACGCCCGCCTCCCCTTGGAAGCGCGATAGCACCCATTCCAGGTTGCGGGCATTGTCGGTCTGCGCCGCGCCGGTCAGTAGCGCACGCGGGCCCGAATCGTTCAGCGGATATCCCTGACTCTCCATGGGCAGCGTGACGAGGAACTCGTGCCCATGCGCCCGCGCCTCCGCGAGCAGCGGCTCCGGATTGGCCGAGTAGGGTGACACCCCGAGTGTCACGGCTGGTGGCAGGGTGTTCATGGCGATCCAGCTCTCGGCGTCGGACAGGCCGATGCCGACGAGCAGGAATGCGACTCTGGGCCGGGTGTCCGCGGGGTTCGCCGCGGGTGCGTATACCTGGATGGATGTCCGACCATCGGCGGCTATCCGGGGCAGTTGGGCGCCGGGGAAGTCGGGCGCCTGTTCTAGCAGCGCCGGGTCGGGCGGCGGGATGGTACCGTCAGCGGCGTGGGTTACGGAAGGCCGGGGCGGCGCCGGCACTACGAGGCTTGGCGGAGGAGTGGCGGCCGACGCATCGCGCTCGACGGCGGGCGCCTGGGTGGGGCCGGCGAGAGCGGGCGCCGATGGGGCAGCCGGTGCCGAGATGTCCGCCGATGCTCGAGGTGGCTCGGCGGGCGCCGGCGCCCCCCGGGTCGGCGGCGGACCCATGACCTGCAAGGCGGCGCCAGCTCCCGCGGCGACGACTAGGACCGCCAGCCAGAACAGCCCTAGGGTGCGCCACCGGGCCACGGCCGCAGGCTCACCGGGCGGCGTGCGTCTGCTGCTGAACCGCCATCGCACGAACGACGACCAGGCCTTGCTGCAGCTGGAAGTCGGTGTCGGGCTTCGCTGCGTCGAAGGTCGGCCAGGTCTCGGGCGGCACCTTCGGAATGGACGACGCGATCGCCGGCAGGTCAGTGCGCGGCACAGCGGCGGCGCTTGGGGGCGTGCCACCCTGGTTCGTGATGGTGTGGTTCAGATCGGCTTCGCGCTCCGGCCCGAAATGCGGCGTTTCAGTCCGGCTGGACGCCACTGGGACGTCGGGGGTGATGCCCAAGCCTTGGATGGACCGCCCCGATGGCGTGTAGTAGCGCGCCGTGGTTAGCCGCATCGCGCCGTTCCCTGGCAGCGGGATAACGGTCTGCACCGACCCCTTGCCGAAGGTGCGCGTCCCCAGGATCACCGCCCGGTGCTGGTCCTGCAAGGCGCCCGCCACGATCTCGCTAGCGGAGGCGCTGCCGCCATTCGTCAGCACGACCAGGGGCAAACCGCCTGTGATGTCGCCGGGCTTGGCGTTCCAGCGCTGGCTGTCCTCTGGGTGGCGGGCCCGGGTGGACACGATCTCCCCCTTGTCGAGGAAGTCGTCGGACACGCTCACGGCCTGATCCAGCAGTCCACCGGGATTGTTACGGAGGTCGAGCACGATACCATGCAGCCGGTCGCCGATCTGCTGGCGGAACTTGGCCACCGCGGCGCGCAGTCCAGCATCCGTCTGCTCGTTGAACTGGGTGAGGCGGACGTAGCCGATGTCGCCCTCGAGATGGCTCTTGACCACTTGGATGTGGATCACCTCACGCTGCAGCGAGACGTCGATCGGGGTGTCCACGCCCTCACGCTTGATCACCAGCCGGATCGTGCTGTTCGGCGGCCCGCGCATCTTGTCCACGGCGTCGTTCAGCGACAGGCCTTGAACGGTCGTGTTGTCGATGGTCGTGATCAGGTCGCCGGACTTGATCCCGGCGCGCGAGGCGGGCGTGTCGTCGATCGGCGAGACCACCTTTATGATGCCATTCTCCTGGGTGACTTCCAGGCCCAGGCCGCCGAACTCGCCATGCGTCTGCACCTGCATGTCGCGGTAAGCTTTGGCGTTCATGTACGAGCTGTGCGGATCCAGCCCGGTGAGCATGCCGTTGATCGCGTTCTCGATCAGGTCGCGGTCGCTGACCGGTTCGACATATTCGGCCCTGATGCGCTCGAACACGTCGCCAAACAGGGCAAGGAGCCGGTATGTGTCGCCGCGCCCGCCGGCATCCTGGGCCAGAGCCGAGCCGATCGGGGACTCCCCGCCGAATACGCCGTAGACGGGGCCGATGGCGGCGCCCGCCAGGAAGGCGGCGCCGACGAGCAGGCCGGAACGGAACTTCATGCGATTATCCCTCTTGGCGCCCGCCCGGGGCTGTTCGGAGCTGCCCAGCGCTACTCGAAAGTCTGCTGTTCGAAAGTCTAGTGTGTCACATAGGACCGGGTTGAGCCACCGTCATGGTAGGCCACGCAAATATGGCGCAGGATTAATCGGCTGACCGTGATCGCGCAACTCGACATAGAGCTGCGGACGACTGCCCGGCGTGCGCGGATCCCACGCCGCCATGATGCCGACCGGCTCCCCGGGCTGCACGGGACGGCCCACGGCGACATCCAGCCGGTCCAATCCCGCTAACACGAAATGGTAGCCGCCGCCGCAGTCGATGATCATCAATTGGCCGAACGAGCGGAATGGCCCGGCGAACACCACCCGCCCGCCGCACGGCGCCGACACCCGTGCCGCCGGGGGTGCGCCGTAGGACACGCCCGTCGCCGGCCCCGCTTCGCCCGCCTCGCCAAACGCTTTCACAACGTTGCCCGCCACGGGGGAGCCGAGCTGGCCGTGCGCTTCGCCAAGGCCCGGGCCGGCTGGCTGGGTCAGCGCCACCTGCCGCTGGCGGGCATCCGCCGCAGTCGCATCCTGCCGCTGCCGTGCGGCCGAGGCGGCGTCTGCCCGGGCGCGGGCCTCGTCCGCCCGCCGGGCCACATCGAGTTGGGTGAGCGCGGCGCGCAGGGTCGCGGCCTGGGCCGCCTGGTCCGCCGCGTGCTGGGCGGCGAGCGTGGCCGCGTCCTCTGCGGCCCGGCTGCGTGCCTGGGCGTCCACTATCTGCCGGTCCAGCCCGGCGGCCTGCGTTGCCTGCGCCGCTTGCGCTGCAGCCAGGCGGCTCTCCTGCTGCGCCATGCTGCCGGTGAGCCGGGCGACCTCGGTCTGCTCGGCCCGCAACGCCTCCGCCTCCGTTTCCAGCTGCCGTGCCAGGCCGCGGAGCACCAGCAGGCCGCTGAGCGAATCCTCCGGCCGGGCCGGTACCGCAAGCAGGGTCTCGGCCGGATACAGGGACAGCCGCTCGATCAACGGCAGCAGCGGGGCAAGCTCGGCGGCGCGGGCCTGCAGCCGCGCTTCCGCCTCGGCCCGGCGGCGGGCCAGGCCGTCCATCGTCGCCGCGGCGTCCGACGTGGCGGTTTCCAGGCTGCGCAGCGCGGCGGTGGACGCCACCCGGGCATCGGCCAGGCGCTTGGCCTCCGCCTGTGCCGCCTGGCGCCGGGCTGACGCATCCTGCGCTCGGGCGATCTCCGCGGCGCGGGTCCGCTCGATATCCCGCAGCTGTTGCGGCGTGGGCTCCGACGCAGCAGGCAGCCACAGCAAGGCTGCCGCCAGGCAGGCGGCAGCCCATCCACCACCAAGCGGCCGGGCTACATCACACGAACTGGCGCGCCGTCCATCCAAGCGAGTAAGTTCTCCACCGTGTCTGTGAAGAATATCGCATAAGTCCTTGTCGTAACGAAGCCAACATGTGGAGTGGCCACCACATTATCGAGCGTGCGGAGCGGGTGGCCATTCGGCAGCGGCTCCGTATCGAACACGTCCAGCGCCGCGCCGGCGATGCTGCGCCGGGTGAGGGCGTCGATCAGCGCCGGCTCGTCCACCAGCGGGCCGCGGGACGTGTTCACCAGCCATGCCGACCGCTTCATCAAAGCGAGGTCCTGCGCGCCCACGATGCCCCGCGTCCGGCCGGACAGAACCAAGTGCACGGTCAGGAAGTCCGCCTCCCCCAGCAGGGTCGCCTTGTCGACCAGCGTGGCGCCCGCCGCCTCGGCTGCCTCCGCCGTGAGGTTCTGGCTCCACGCGATCACCCGCATGCCGAAGGCGCGTCCCACCGCGGCCATCTTGGCGCCGATCTTGCCCAGTCCCATGACGCCGAGCGTGCTGCCCTCCAGGTCCGCCCCGACGCCGACCTGCCAGCCGCCCGACCGGAACGATGCGATCTCCGCCGGGATGTGCCGGGCCGCGGCGTGGATCAGCGCCCAGGTGAGCTCCATCGCGCCGTGCGACGTATAACCTGTGCCGCTGACGGTGATGCCGAGCGACTTGGCCGCCTCGAGGTCGATGGACGCGTTGCGGGGCGCGTTGGAGCCGATGAACTTCAGGTTGGGCAGCCGCTCGAGGATTCCGCGGGTGAGCGGCGTGCGCTCCCGCATCACGCAGACCGCATCGAACGGCAGCAGGCGATCCACCACCGCGTCGGCTTCGTGCAGGTGGTCGCGGAACACCGTCACCTCGGCCCGGGCCTGCACGGCGGACCAATCCGCGTAGTGCAGCGCCACGCCCTGATAGTCGTCCAGCACCGCGATCTTCGTCATGCAGCCTCCGAGGGTCAGTGGCGGCCGCTCAGAACACGGAACCGCCGCTGCCGAGCGTGTAGTCGAGCCCCTTCGTGAACGGAAGCGACTGGTTCAGGTATTGGTCGACGAACAGGTCGAACTCCGCGATCCGAGCCTTCGGCACGAAGATCACGTCCGACGCCTGCAGCGGCATATCGTCCTTCGCATTCGCCGTCCCGGCGTACCGCGACAGGTTCACGGTCCGCAGCATCGGCACGTTGTCGGCCCGGCGGCGGATGATCACCACCTCGCTGGACCGCGCCGTGTTCAGGAAGCCGCCCGCCATCAGCACGCCCTGCATGACGTCCGTCGGACCCTGAAGCGGCAGCACGCCCGGCGTCTTCACCTCGCCGCCCACGAAGATGCGGGACGAGCCGTAGGTGCGGATCACCACGTCCAAGTCTGCCACGCGCAGTTTGGACGCGTAGCCCTGCTCGAGCTGTGTGCGGAACTGGTCGACCGTCAGGCCGGCGGCCGTCACCGGGCCGAGCAGCGGCACCGTCACCCGCCCGTCCGGACCGATGACGAGCCGTGTGTCGTTCAGCTCCGGATTGAGCAGGAATCGCAGCTCGATCTCGTCGCCGGATGCGATCCGATGCGGCGGCAGGGTGTCGGACCACGCGGCAAAGCCATTAACGTGTTGTGGGATGACGGTGGTGTATTGCGTGCAACCCATAACAAGAAAATTGCAGGCCAATATGCCGACTATGACGAAGGAACGTGGTTGCAATCTCGGGCCTTCCACGAGTTCACTGCTCTATCGCACAACGATTGCCAGAAGACGGGTTATTTAGCCAGCACGACGGCTCGCCGCTTCGCACGACTGCTTTTCGTGTGGCTGAAAATCGTGTATGTTCCGCGATCATGGCATCCAGCAAGACCATCTCGGGTTGTTTCCGCCGTTGAGCGACGCTGCTATGCGGCTCGACCGCGGTCGGTTGCGCTCCAGTGCGTTTGGCGGCTTCACACTGCGCGATCTTGCGACGGCCCTGTTCTACTATAAGCGGCTGGTGGCGGTCGCCTTTATCGTTCCGGTGCTGCTGGGCATCGTTGCCGGCACGATGGCGCACACCACCTTCACGTCGCAGGCCCGTCTACTCGTGCTGTACGGCAGCGAATACGTGTTTCATCCCGGCAACCGCGACACGGGCAACGACATCACGCTGGACCGCAACCAGATCATCCAGGGGGAGCTGCAGATCCTGCAAAGCCCCGCTCTGGCTGCCGAAGTGCTGCAGGCCGTGGGGCCCACCACCGTCTACCCGAACCTCAAGGACGACGCGTCCACGTTGCGCACCGCTATGTCGCGGTTCGCGACCGATCTCGTGGTCACCAGCATCCCACAGTCCAACGTGGTCGAACTGAGCCTGCGCAACGCCGATCGCGGAATGGCGATCCGCGTGCTGAACGAGTTGATCGCGCATTACCTCACGTACCGGACGAGCATCTTCGAGAAGCAGCAGACCGGCGGCGTGAACACGCAGCGCGACGAGTTCGGCTTACGGCTGCGCAATGCCGAAGATAATCTGGCGCAGTTCGGCATCGATCACGGGATCACGAACCTCGACGAGCAGATGAGCCTGCAGTTGCGGCTCAAGACGGACAATGCGACAGCGCAGAGCACCAACGACCAGCAGATTAGCGAGACGGCGGCCCGCCTCGATGGCCTGCGCAAGCAGTTGGCGAGCGTGCCGCCCAACGTGCAGATGTTCGCCGAGAGCGCACGGTCGCAGCAGACCACCGGGCTGACCGACAGCTTGGTCAAGCTGCAGATCCAGCGCCGTGACCTGATGTCGCGCTATCAGGACGACTTCCCCCTGGTGCGCGATGTGGACCGGCAGATCGCCGCGGTTCGCGGACAGATCAGTGGTGACCCGGCCCGCGAAGGCAACATAACCCGGCTCGGCCGCAACACGGTCTATGACGAGTTGCACCGCGACGAGATCACGCAGTCCGCGCAGTTGCAGGGCTACGTCGCAAAGAAAGCCGAGTTGGCGGCCGAGGGCGTTCGCCTCCAGGCCCGCTACGACGAATTGGCCGGACTCGCGCGGCACTACCGTGATTTGCAGCGGACGCGCGACGTGCTGGACCAGAGCTACCGTGCGATCTCCCGCTCCAGCGAGGAAACCCAACTGTCGGGCGCGATCGAGCGTGCCAGCGGGGACAACGTGCGGGTGGTTCAGCCGGCGGATGCGCCGCTGGCGGGCCGCAATCCTGGCCGCGTGATCTATATGGCCGGTTTCGTGCTGGGACTGTTTTCGGCCGCAGCGGTCTTCGCCTTCCTGAACGCGACACGGCAAGTCTTCATCAGCGTGCATGACGTCGAGCGGCAGATGGATCTACCGGTGCTGCTTGCCGTGCCGTTCTCCGTTCGCCGCCCGGCCCGGGCCGCACCCGCTCAGGGCCGCGGCGTGTTGGGACGGCCGAGCTTCGGCGTTTGAGCAGCACCATCGACGGCGAGGCCGTCACCGCCGGGCTGCCACCGCCTCTGCTGATGAGCGTGACCGACGCCAGCCAACTCGTGTTCGTGCTTCGGGCCGAGCGGGGTGCGTCGGTCGTGCAGTTGCTGGCTTCGCGCAATGGTGAGGGCGTGTCGACGCTGACGCGCGATCTCTGCCTCGTCTCGGCTGCCAACGGCTACCGCACCCTGCTGTTCGCGGCCGAGACGCCGGGACGGCGCGTCGATTGGCCGCGCAGCATCTACGGCATGCCGAGCGGGCTACGGCCCGTCGAGGGTCCGCCGGCACTCGAGGTGGTCCGGGTCGGCGAAACGAGCCTGACTTTGGCCGCTCCGTTGGCGAGCCTGCCGTTGCAAGCCCAAAGCTGGGTGGCAATTCTCGCCGAACTGCGCGCGTTGTTCGATTTCATCGTGATCGACACGCCGGCGCTGTCTCGGTCCTATACCGGGATCATGCTTGCCTCGCTGATCGACACCACGGCGATCGTTGTGGCGGCGGAAAGCACGCGGGCCAGCACGGCGCGTAACCTGCGGGACCGGATAGCGGAGGCGGGTGGCGACACGGCGGGGGTGATCCTGAACAAGCGCCGCTTCTACGTCCCCCGCGCGGCGTACGATCGGCTTTAGCGCGCGCTGAGGACGCGTCATGCGTTACTCTCTTGCATGCCCTTACCGCTGCCGGAGTGTTTCCGGGTGAGGCGACCGCATGAGCGAAGCGGTTTGCGACCCGGCCAGCGATGGGTAAGCCGCAGACGCCAAAACCCCGACAGCAGGCTGCAACCGCATCGCCGCCTCGAGCCGTAGCAGCAGCTGTTCGGTTGCATCCGGTGCCGGCCGGCTACGCGGCTGGAACCACGCAAGCAGCGACAGCACCAAGCCAACGACAGCAACGGCCGACATCGTGAGCCAGCGCTTATCCGGGCCGCTCGCCATCGTCGTCGCGGCCTCGATCAGCAGGGGGGCCGGCGTGATCGCCACCGCAACGCGGCCGGTGACGGCGATCTCCGCGGGCGTTGTGGCCAGCGTCCGGCCGACCGCAGCCAATTGCGCACCGACGGCGACCCGGCGGTCGTTCAGCTGCGACAACTCGGCCCGTAACCGATCCCGCTCGCTCTCCAGCGTCGAAGCGCCGGCGTCGAACGGGAGCGATTTGGCGGCCGCGTCCACCCGGCGCGTCTCGTCCTGAAGGAAGCTGCGCAAACTCCGGATCTGTCCGTCGAGCGCAACCACGGCCGGGTAATCATCCAGGTAGCGGCCCGCCAGCTGGATACGTTGCAGTTGCAGGTCGGCCAGCGCCGAGGCGCCCTTATCCAGCGTTTCCCGCCCGCCGTTCCGCTCGGCCACCGAACGTGCGCCGGCCGCGATGTCCCGCGTCAAATTCGTCATCGATGTGGAGACCGCAGCTGCCCGTGCATCCGTTGCGTCGGCGATGGACGTGAGCCGATCGCGCTCGGCCAACAAGGCGGCACGGGGGCTCGTGAGTTGGCCACCGGTCGGGTGCAGTGCGGACGCCGGAGCCTGCGCCACGGACAGGTCGAGCAGGGAATTGGCCAGCGAGCGTGCGCGTTGCCAGGCGGCCGCGGGTTGCTCGTCCTCCACCTCGATCAGCAGGGCATCGCCATGTTCGCTCAACAAAGCGGATCGGCCTGGCGCGGTGCCGATGCGCATCGCGGCCTCTGCCAAAGCCGCGCGGCCGGCAGGCCCCGGGCCGTCCGCGACAATACGGGTCTCCACCACCGTCGTCGGCGCGATGGCGAACCACGCCCCTGTTGCCGCTGCCGCAGTTGTCAGCAAGCCCAGGCACGGAACCAGGATCCGCCAAAGCGAGAGGCCTCGCCGCTGTTGCACCGGTTGCGGGTAGGGCTCTGCCGCCCACGGTTCTGCCCCCCATTGGGGCAGGTCGTCAGCAAAGGCCCGTGCAAGGCGCATTAACGGGGCGCTACCAACCGGAGGAGGCCATTCGGATCGCCTCCTCGGCCGGGAGATGCAGGCCGTGGAGCGCCATGACCGTGCAGCAGCTTGCGACGACGAGCGGCCAGCTTGTGAAGGTGGGCCGTGGGCCGGCCGCAACGGCCAAAGCGGCCACACCCGCGCATCCCACGACAGCCCCCGCGATCACCTCGCCGACGCTGTGTGCCCCCAGGCTGACCCGGCTGTAGCCAACGATCAGCGCGGCCACCAGCGGCACGCACGCGATCACCGCAAACGAGACCTTGCCCCGGAACAGCAGCACCGCCAGTCCGCCATACATGACGCTGGCAGCCGCCGCATGGCCGCTCGGACTCATCGAGTAGTCGCTACCATAATTCTCCGACAGCGCGACGAGCCCGGACTTCAGGCCGAGCATCAAGCCGAATACGCTGCCGATCACCAGCAGCCAGGCGGCAAAGCCACGCCACCAGCCGACCACGACCAATACCACAGCAACGACAATGGCCAGCGGGAGCATGACCGCCTGGTCCGCGAAATCCGATACGAAAAGCATGGTGAGCCCCGGCGAGTACAGATCACTCTATCCTGGGATGAGACTATAAACGAAATATTACCCGGAACTAGCCTTCGCTATGCCCAAAGCGTCGGTCTGATAGGCGAGTTTGTCGCTTTACCGCTTCTGTAACGGTGCCACCGATTCAGAACTCACGCAGCACATCCCGCAGCGTGCTGCCTTCGTAATGCGTCCGCACCAGCCCGCGGCGTTGCAGGGCGGGGACCAGCCCCTCGGTGATCTCCACCACCGTCCGGCGGCTGGACCGCTGGAACGGGGTGCTCACGAGGAACCCGTCGCCGCCGATCGCCTCCATCGCCTCGCCCATCTTCTCCGCGACCTCGTCCGGCGTGCCGATCAGCTGCAGCCCGCCGTCGTATCGTTCGGTGGCGAGTTGGCGCAGCGTTTTGCCGCTGCCCCACTGGGCGAACTTGTCGAGCGATCCCTGCTCGCCGTTGGTGGTCAGCGGCGGCAGCTCCTTGTCCAGGTCGAACTGGGAGAAATCGATATCGGTCACGGTGCCGATCGCCGCCAGCCCGGCCTCGATGAACGCTGGGTTGTTTACCATGCGGCGATACTTCGCCCAGGCTTCGTCGTTGGTCTCGCCGATCACCGGGTAGATCAGGAACAGCACCTTGATGTCGTCCGGATCGCGCCCCGCCGCGGCCGCCCGGGCGCGGACGTCGTCGCGATACGACTTCATGCCGCTGTAACCGTTGGCCGTGGCGATGATGCTGTCCGCGGTGCGGGCGGCGAACTCCCGCCCCCGTGGCGAGCCGCCAGCCTGCACGAAGGTGGGGCGGCCCTGGGGCGATGGCACCGTGTTCAGCGGTCCGCGGCACTTGAAGAACTTGCCCTCGAAGTTGATCGGCTTGATCTTGGTATGGTCGGCGAAGGTGCCGGTGGCGCGGTCCATCACCACCGAATCCGGCCCCCAGGAGTCGAATAGGCGGCAGACCAGCTCCACGTATTCGTCGGCCATGGCGTAGCGCTGTTCACGCGGCGGTAACTCGTCCATGCCAAAATTCTGGGCAGCGGCGTCCTCGCCGGAGGTGACGATGTTCCAGCCGAACCGCCCGCCGGCGATGTGGTCCAGTGTCGTCGCGAGCCGGGCCAGCATGAACGGCGGGTAGGCCATGGTGGACATGGTCGCCACCACGCCCATCCGGCTGGTCTGGGAGGCGATCATGGCGGCGAGCGGCATCGGGTCGTGCTTGGGGGCCTGCAGGGCGTGTTTCAGCGTGGCCTCGGCCGTGCCGCGGTAGGCTTCGGACACCATCAGCGTGTCCTCGAGCATGATGTAGTCGAAGCAGGCCCGCTCCATCGCCTGCGCCATCTCGACATAGAACTTGCCGTCCCAGGGCGGGGTGACGGGGGCGTAGGGATGGTTCCACTCGCCGGCGGAGAAGTTGCAGAACCAGGCGAGGTGGAAACGGTTGGGCATGGGCGCGCTCCTCTAGGTCGTATGGGAATGAGGCAAGAACGATGCCTAGAGCCCGCGCACGGCGACCCCGAACCGCGCAACGTCCTCTTCGTCGTTGTAGGCATGCACGCCGAGCCGCAGCATGCCGCCGCGCTCCGCCCCGTACACGCCGTGCTTGGCGAGGCTGGCCAGACTGGACGCGGCGTCGACCCCGGCAGGCGGGCGCAATCCCAAGATATGCGGCGGCCGGAGCGCGCGTGGCACCGGTGTCCACCCCGCCGCTTCGGCCTCGACCGCCAGCAGATCCGTCAGGTGGCGCAACCGGGCCATCACCTCGTCCCGGCCCCATCCCTGCAGCAGGGTCATCCCGGCGAGCGCCATGGGCAGGCTGACCGGGTTGAGGCGCTGCCCCATGTCATACCGCCGCGCGGTGGGGATCGGCTCGCCCAGCGCCCCGGCAAACGGACCCGCGCCATCCACGCGGTTGGCCCCGTGCTGTTCCAGCGGCGTGCCGCCCTGCCGCGCTGGGGCGGCGTACAGGAAGGCCAGCGTGTAGGGGCCGAGCAGCCACTTGTAGGTGGGGAATACCAGGAAATCCGCGGCGAGGGCGGCCACATCGATCGGCAGGATGCCCACGGCTTGCGTCGCATCCACCACGATGGCCGCGCCCTGGTCGCGCAAGGCCGGAACGAGACGCCCGATGTCGATGAGCGTGCCATCCGTCCAGTGCAGCGGCGTCAGGGCAGCCACGGCGATGGGTGGCAGGCCCGGCTGTTGAATGCGGGCGAGCAGGGCGTGCGTCCAGTCGCCATCCTCGGGCGCGGGAACGATGTCCAGCGTGGCCCCCCGGAGTTCGGCCTGGCGGGCCCATTCGAGCGACTGCGAGGGGAACTCGCCGGCGGCAAGCAGGATGCGGGTGCCGGGCAAGATCGCGAGATTGGCGGCTGCGGTCGCAACGCCATAGGCAGCGGCCGGCACGATGGCGATGTCATCCGCGGTCGCACCGATGAACCCGGCGGCCGCAGCGCGCACGGCTTCGGCATTTATCGTGGCGGCTGTCGGATCCATCTTCCACGGGGTGCTCTTGGTCGCCACCCCGGCTTCCCCGGCCTCCCGCACCGAGCGAGGCAAGGGAGAATACGAGGCGCTATTGAGATACGCGACCTCGCGGGGGATTTCGAACAGGGGGCGCTGAGAAGGGAGCATGGCGATGATCATACGTGAATGACAGGGGGGTGTGCCAAGATGGGTTAGGGTGCCGATACGCCCCAGCGCTCCCGAATGGCCGAGCCAGTGGCATCCAGATATCGAACTCCGTAAGAACCCTGGCGTTCTGCGAACGTGGCCAAGGAGTACGGCAGTGAAGAAGCTACGGCGAGGCATCGGCGACCGGGTCACCAACTTCCTTGCGGATTGGTCCCTTCCGCGTCAACTCGCCGGGCAAAGCGTCATGGGCAAGGCAGCGGAGAGCGCCACCTCCCGCGGTCTACGTCCCAGGCTCGAGCAGGCGGATACCGTCGGAACCAGTGTCTGCCCGTTTTGCGCCGTCGGTTGCAGCCAACTCGTCTATGCCAAGAATGGTAGGCCCATCCACATCGAGGGTGATCCGCGCAGCCCGGTGAACCAGGGCACCTTGTGTCCCAAGGGCGCCTCTACGCTCGGCGTGCTGCTGTCCCCGCTCCGCCAGACCTCGGTGCTGTATCGCGCCCCGAAGGCGACCGAGTGGGAGGAGAAGCCGCTGGACTGGGCGATGGAGCGGATCGCGCAACTGACCAAGCGCACGCGCGACGAGACGTTTACCGCGGCATTGCCGGATGGCCGGGTGGTGAACCACACGACGGGCATCGCATCGCTAGGCGGCGCCACGCTGGACAATGAGGAAAACTACCTCATCAAGAAGCTCCTCGGAGGTGGGCTGGGCGTCGTCAATATCGAGAACCAAGCTCGAATCTGACACTCCTCCTCGGTGCCTAGTTTAGGCACCTCCTTCGGACGCGGCGCCGCTACCATGGCCCTTTGGGACCTGGAGAACTCGGACGTCATCGTCAACATGGGCTCCAACATGGCGGAGAACCATCCGATTGCGTTCCGCTTCGTGGTGGAAGCGCAGCGGCGTGGGGCGACGTTCATCCACGTGGACCCACGGTTTACCCGTACGAGTGCGATGGCCGACATCCATGCCTCGATCCGGCCTGGGACGGACATCGCCTTCCTGGGTGGGCTGATCCACTACATCCTGGAGAACGATTTGTGGTTCCGGGACTTTGCCCTGAACTACACGAACATCGCCCACATCATCGAGGATGACTACGCCGATCCGGAAGCCGGGGACGGCTTGTTCTCCGGCTTCGACACTGAAACCGAGACCTACAAGGAAGACACCTGGCAGTACAAGGGCAAGAAGGTTCCGTCCTCGATCGCCGAGCACCGGGTGCAGTCTCCCGAGCAATCCGGCGGCCCGAGCAAGGAGACGATGTCGGACTCTCCGCCGCCGATGGACCCGACGTTGGAACACCCGAATTGCGTCTACCAGATCATGCGCCGGCACTATACGCGCTACACGCCGGAGATGGTGGAGCGGGTGACCGGGTGCAGCGCGGCCACGTTCCTGCGCATTGCCGACCTGATCGCGAAGAACTCGGGTCGGGAGAAGACCGGAGCGTTCTGTTACGCAGTCGGCTGGACCCACCACACGACGGGGGTACAGATCATCCGGGCGTGCGCCATCGTGCAGAGTCTGCTGGGTAACATCGGGCGACCCGGCGGCGGCATCATGGCCCTGCGTGGCCACATCAGCATCCAGGGCAGCACGGATATTCCGACGCTGTACAACATGCTGCCAACCTATCTGCCGCAACCGAATGCCTTGCATGATCACGCGACGCTGAAGGACTACATCGAGACGGAAACACCGCCGACCGGCTGGTGGAACAACTTCCCGAAATATGCCGTCAGTCTGCTCAAGGCCTGGTATGGCGACAATGCCACGGCGGAGAACGAGTATGGCTATCAGCACATCCCCAAGCTGACGGGCGATTTGTCGCAGTTGCCGATGACGATGGCGATGGCCGACGGCGTGGTGAAGGGCCAGTTCATCGTCGGTCAGAACCCGGTGGTGGGCGCGGTGAACTCCGACCTGGTCGAGCGCGGGCTGTCCAAGCTCGAATGGCTCGTGGTGCGTGACTTCGCGATGAGTGAGACGGCGAATTTCTGGCAGAAAGGCCGCCTTGTGCAGCGTGGCGAACTGACCCCGGACCAGATCGACACCGAGATATTCTTCCTCCCGGCGGCCTTGGTCGCGGAGAAGGACGGCAGCGTCACCAACACGGCGCGTCTGGTGCAGTGGCACGACGTCGTGTGCAACGCGCCAGGCGACAGCCGGTCCGACCTGTGGTTCATCTACCATCTCGGTAAGCGGCTGAAACAGCTTTACGCGGACAGCACCGAGGCGAAGGACCGCGCGATCCAGGACCTCACCTGGGACTATCCGGAGCGTGGCGAGCGGCACGAGCCCGATGCCGAGGCCGTGCTGCGCGAGATCAACGGGTATACCGTGGCGGACCGCAAGCAGGTCGAGAAATACCAGGACCTGAAGGATGACGGCAGCACGGCCTGCGGTGGCTGGATGTACTGCGGGATCTACCCGAAAGATGGGCACAACGTCGCTCGCTCCCGCAAACCGGACGGCCCCGGGGGCAATGGCAGCCACTTAGGCTGGGCCTTCGCGTGGCCGTCTAACCGGCGCAATCTGTACAACCGGGCCTCCGCCGACCCGGCAGGCAAGCCGTGGTCCGAGCGGAAGAAGCTGATTTGGTGGGACGACGGAGAAGGCAAATGGACCGGCAACGACGTTCCTGACTTCTTGCCCGATCGCCACCCGGATTACCGCCCGGATTGGGCCCGCCATCCGCATGGTATGGACGCCCATGGCGGGCAACTGCCGTTCATCATGGAGTCGGACGGCTACGCCCAATTGTTTGTACCGTCGGGGCTGAAGGACGGGCCGTTGCCGACATATTACGAGCCGCTCGAGAGCCCGGTGCACAACGTGATGTACGGCCAGCAACATAATCCGACGGCAAAGATATGGAAGCGGCCGGGCAACGAGCTGCACGAGGTGGGGG
>CAXTWC010000134.1:0-15782 GCA_964247805.1 uncultured Acetobacteraceae bacterium
CCACCGTGGACGGCATGATCGCCCGCAAGTTCGGCCGCATCGTCAACATCACCTCGGCCTCGGTGAAGTCCCCGATCGCGACCCTGGGCATGAGCAACGGCGCCCGCTCCGGACTGACCGGTTTCGTCGCCGGGTTGGCGCGGCAGGTGGCGCGGCACAACGTCACCATCAACAACTTGTTGCCGGGCCCGTTCCTGACCGACCGCCTGCGCGCCAATTCCGCCGCTGCCGCCAGTAAGGCGGGACGCAGCGTGGAGGCGGAGATCGCGTTCCGCATGTCCGCCACCCCCACCGGCCGCCCCGGCGACCCGGCGGAGTTCGGCGATGCCTGCGTGTTCCTTTGCGCCGCCTCGTCCGGCTTCATCGTCGGCCAGAACCTGTTGCTGGACGGCGGCGGCTTCAACTCGATGATGGGATAACCGGCCATGGAGCTTTCCTTCGCGCCCGCCTCCTTCCTCGCTGCGGCGGTACGGGCCCGCCAGATCGGCTGCCTCGAGCTGCTGGACCACTTCATCGGACGCGTGGAGCAGTTCGATAGCGCGGTGAACGCCGTCGTGGTGCGCGATTTCGATCGCGCTCGCGATCGGGCGCGGACATTGGATAGCGGCTTGCTGACCGGGCCGCTGCATGGCGTGCCGATGACGGTGAAGGAGAGCTTCAACGTCGCCGGGCTGCCGACCAGCTGGGGCATTCCCGAGTTCCACGGCAAGATCGCCGAGAAGAACGCTTTGGCGGTGGACCGTCTGCTGGACGCTGGGGCGGTGATCTTCGGCAAGACCAACGTGCCGATCCGGCTGGGGGAATGGCAGAGCTTCAACGCCAATTACGGCCGTACCAACAATCCGTGGGATCTGGGAACGTCGCCTGGCGGGTCCTCCGGCGGGGCGGCGGCGGCGATCGCGGCCGGGCTGACCGGGCTCGAGGTCGGCAGCGACATCGGCGGTTCGGTGCGCCAGCCCGCCCATGCCTGCGGCACCTTCGGTCATAAACCGACCCACGCGCTGCTGCCGCTGTATGGCCACTCGCTGGCGGAGAATGCGGCCGGCACCGATATCTCCGTCATCGGCCCGCTTGCCCGCTCGGCCGACGATCTCCGCCTGGCGCTGGACGTCATGGCCGGCCCGGACGAGGCGGAGACGGCGATGCGCTTCCAATTGCCCGAGCCCCGCGTATCCGGCCTGCGCGGGCTGCGCGTGGCGGTCTGGGCGGAGCAGCCGGGCCAGATCACCGACCCGGCGATCACCGCCTCGCTGCTGGAACTCGCCAGCGCACTGGAACGGGAGGGTGCCGTGGTCGACCGTTCGGCCCGCCCGGCGTTCGATGTCGAGACCGGTTACATGCTGTATCTCAAGCTGTTGTTCGCCGCCCTGAGTGGCCGTGCGACGGAGGCGGACCGGGAGAGCACCCGGGCTAAATTGCGCGCCTTGGGCAAGGATGACCGTAGCGCCAATGCCGTGATGATGAGCGCGGTGGACATGACGCATGCCGAGTGGATCGGGCTGAACGAGCGGCGGCATCGGATACGCCGCGCCTGGGGGGCGTTCTTCCAGCAATGGGACGTGCTGTTGTGCCCGGTGCTCGGCGCGCCGACCTGGCCGCACATGACGGAAGGGGCGGTGTCCGACCGGCGGCTGATCGTGGGTGGGCAGGATGTTTCGTACAACGACCTGTTGTTCTGGGCCGGCATCACCTGCGGCTACCACCTGCCGGCCAGCGTGGCGCCCCTCGGGCTGACCCAGGGCGGGCTGCCGTATGGCGTGCAGATCGTCGGGCCGCTGTATGGCGACCGCACCACGATCGCGGTCGCCGGACTGCTGGAGCGAAGCTGGCGCGGTTTCGTTCCGCCACCCGGTTTCTGAACTGCACCGTGCGAGGAATGGTGGAGGTGGCGGACACACTCGGACCGTGCCCGGCGCCCCCTCCGTCGGCTTCGCCGCAACCTCCCCGTTCTTCACGACGTGAAGGACGGAGGAGGACGGGAGAGAGCGTCGTTCTGGCACGGCGAAGCATTCTGGTGTCACCTACGCGCTCAAATCGGAGGAGCGAGTGATGGACCAGGTAGAATGGGCGAAGCTGACCGGGCCGGAGATCCGAGCCGTCGCCGCCCGCAAGGACGCCCTGGCGGTGCTGCCGATCGGCTCGCTGGAGCAGCACGGGCCGCATTTGCCGGTGATCACCGACACGGCCAGCGCCAGCGCCGCGGCAATCCGGGCCGCCAAGCTGGTCGCCGGCGAAATGCCGGTGCTGGTGCTGCCGGGGCTCTGGACCGGGATGAGCGAGCACCACCTACCGTTCGGCGGCACCATCAGCCTGAACTACACCGAGCTGTCCGGCGTGTTGCGGGGCGTGGTGCGCTCCCTGCGCGCGGTTGGTTTTGCCCGGCTGCTGATCGTCAACGGGCACGGCGGCAACGTCGAACCGCTGGCCGTCGCGGCCCGCGAACTGGCGCATGAGTTCGGCTTGCCGGTGGTCGCGTGCACGCCCTGGTACCTGACCCGCGCCGCCGTGGCCGAGATCGCCGAGACGGCTGAAACCCCGGCCCACGCCTGCGAGGGCGAGACGTCAGTGATGATGGCGGTGGCGCCGGAGCTGGTGCGCACGGACAAGTTCGACGAGGCAGTGCGGCAGCGGCCGGAACCGGTGCCGAAATACGATGGGTTCAGCCGGTTCTGGAGCTTTTCGGAACGCGCCCCGGTGACCGGTGTGCGCGGCGATCCCCGCCCTGCCACCGCGGCGAAGGGGGAGCGTTTCCTGGACGCGCATGCCGAAGCGTTGGCGGAGGCGATGCGTGACAAGGCGATGTGGCGCCGTCCCGACCCGGTTTGGGCGCCGGGCCGCGGGCAGGGGAATACGGCCGGGCACGCTGACGACTGACCCTTATCTTCTCCCTCTCCCGTGAAGAACGGGAGAGGGAGAAGCAGCGGTCAAACACTCCGACCGGGCACCCGGTGGCGGAACGCCAGCGCCTCCGCCACGTCCATGCGGCGCACGACCGGCGAGCGGCCCAGATCGGCGATCGTGCGGGCGACGCGCAACACCCGGGTGAACCCCCGCGCCGAAAGCCGCAGCTTCTCCGCCGCCTGCTCCGCCAGGGCGCGGGCGTCGGCGTGCAGCTCCATCGTGCCGACGTCCGCCTCGGCATTGATCGCGCCCCGGGCCCGTTGCGCCGTCCGCGCCATCGCCACTCGCGCGGCCACGGCGGCACTCGGCTCCCCCGCCGGGGCACGGCTCAGTTCGGTGGCAGCGATGGGCTGCACCTGCACCGTCATGTCGATGCGGTCCAGCAGCGGGCCGCTGATCCGGCTGAGATAGTCCTCGCCGCAACGCGGAGCCTTGCCGCACTCGCGCGCCGGGTCGCCCAGATGGCCGCAGCGGCAGGGGTTCATCGCAGCGACCAGTTGGAAGCGCGCCGGGTAGGTGATGTGGGCGGCGGCGCGGGCCACGGTGGTGCGTCCGGTTTCCAGCGGCGTGCGCAAGGCTTCCAGCGCGGGGCGGGGGAATTCGGGCAACTCGTCCAGGAACAGCACACCCCGGTGCGCCAGGCTCACCTCGCCAGGCCGGGCCCGCTGGCCGCCGCCGGTGAGGGCGGCGGGGCTGGCGGTGTGGTGCGGCTCCCGATACGGCGGGCGCTTGATCATCAGCCCCCCGGTCAGCATGCCGGCAACCGAATGGATCGTGCTGACTTCGAGCGCTTCCGCCGGGGTCAGGTCGGGCAACAGGCCGGGTATCCGGCACGCCAGCATGGATTTGCCGGCGCCGGGTGGGCCGACGAGGAGCAGGTTGTGCGCCCCGGCGGCAGCCACCTCCACGGCGCGCTTGGCTGCTTCCATGCCCTTCACCTCGGACAGATCCGGCCAGGCTAGCGCCTCCGCCACGCCAGCGGGGGGCGGCGGGGTCATGACCTGGGTGCCACGGAAATGGTTCACGGCGCAGAGCAGGTCGGGCAAAGCGAGCACTTCCACCTGGCCGGCCCAAGCCGCCTCGCCGCCTTGCGACGCCGGGCAGATCAGTCCCAGCCCACGCGCCGAGGCGGCGATGGCGGCGGGCAATACCCCCGCCACCGGATTGAGCGTGCCGTCCAGCGACAACTCGCCCAAGGCCGCGAACCCGGCCAGGTCTTCACGCGGCAATACGTCCATCGCCGCCAGCACGCACAGCGCGATCGGGAGGTCGAAGTGGCTGCCCTCCTTCAGCAGGTCGGCCGGGGCCAGGTTGATCAGCACTCGTCGCGGCGGCAACGCCAGCCCCATCGCTGTCAACGCCGCCCTGACCCGTTCGCGCGCCTCGCCAACCGCCTTGTCCGGAAGGCCTACGACCAGGAACGCCGGCAGCCCGCTCGAGACCTGGACCTGCACCTCCACCGGCACCGCGTCGATCCCCGCAAACGCGAAGGATTGGACGCGGGCGAGGCTCATCCCCTGAAGGCGGTCAGAAACGTCTCGAGCAGGGAGCCAAGCAGGTCGGTGTTGTAGCCACCCTCCTGGATGAACACGGCCGGCAGGGCCAGGCGGCCGATCGCGGCACCGGCGCGCGCGAAACCCTGGGGGGAGACGGCAAGGAAGTTCAGCGGCTCGTCCCGCGAGGCGTCGAACCCCAGGCTGACCACCAACGCGTCCGCGCCAAATTTCTCGATTGTCCGCAACGCAGCATCCAGTGCGGCGAGCCAGCCCAGATCGCCCGTGCCGGCGGCCAGCGGGAAATTGCGGTTGAAGCCGACGCCCGGGCCGCCGCCCAACTCGTCCGCATGGCCGACATACCAGGGATAGTAGCCGGCGGGATCACCGTGCAGCGAGGCGAAGAACACGTCGTCGCGCGACCAGAAGATGCCCTGGGTGCCGTTGCCGTGATGGCTGTCGATGTCCAGCACCGCAACACGCCGGGCGCCGTGACTGAGCAGCCGCTCCACCGCGAGGGCGGTATTGTTCAGATAACAGTGCCCGCCGGCCCTGGCCGCATAGGCGTGGTGCCCCGGCGGGCGGCACAGCGCGTAGCAATCGCGGTTGCGCGCCGCCTCGTCCGCCGCGGCCAACGCGCAGGCGGCGGCGGCGGCGATCGCCTCCCAACTGCCCGCACCGATCGGGCAGGCGGCGTCGGCCGCATACCATCCCGCACGGCCGATCACCGACGTGGGCGGCCGTGCCCCGTTGCCCAGCATCTCGGGCGACGGATGCATGTTGGCCACCACCTCCGGCCCGGCATCCGGCATTGCGGCCCATTCCGCCGCGGCCCCCTGCAACCAGTCCAGATAATCCGCCGGATGCACCGTCTCCAGCGCCGCGCGATCGGCCGGACCCGGGGCGGTGATCGCCAGCCCGATCGCCTCGCAGCCGCTGAGCAGCGCCTGGGCACGGGCGGGTGTCTCGAAGTTGCTCCGGACCTGGCCGCGTTGCAGAAAGAAGCGCGGCGTGTGTGCAAGTTGCGCCGGGTCCCAAAATACCTTCAACCGTGTCGTCCTCCGTACTGCGCGCACGCTAGTGCGTTTCACCGCGCGCTGGAACCGGTTAGCGTTGCGCGCAATGGGACTGACGCGCCGCGCCCTGTTGCTTGCCGCCGCCTCGGGCGCACCGTTCGCCCAGGCCGCCATGCACGCCGCCGAGCCGGCCGAGATCGTCTGGCCGCTTCCGTCCGCCCCTGCCGTCCTGATCCCCGGCGCATCGAACGCAGCCGGCACGCGGTTCGTCGGCAGCAAGATCTATCGCGGTCTGATGCGGTGGGCGGCGGACGGAACGCTGCAACCCGACCTGGCCGACGGGATCGAGCTCTCGGCCGACGGGCTGACCTACACCATTCGCCTGCGGCCGGGCATCACCTGGCACGACAGCGGTGGGTTCACTGCGGCGGACGTCGCGTTTTCGATCACGCGGTTCCACCGTGCCCTGCAGCCCCAGTTGCGGTTGGAGCGGGTGGCGAGCCTTACCACGCCCGACCCGCTGACCGTCATCCTGACCCTCGCCGCGGCCGATGACGCGTTCCTGCGGCTGCTGGACGGGCTGACCTTGCCGATCGTTCCGCAACACGTGCACGACCGTCCGGACTGGGGGCTGGATCCACGCCATACCAAGCCAGTCGGGACAGGGCCGTTCCGGTTCGACGACTGGCTGCGTCTGGTGCGGTTCGACTGGTATGCCGGACCCAAACCGGCAATCGCCACGCTCCACTTCCCCATCCTGCCCGACCCGGCCGCGCGCCTGTCGTTAGCTCAGGCCGGGGCGCCGGTGCTGCTGGCCGGCGACGCGGTGGCATTGGCGGCGATTCCCCGGCTCCGGTCCATGGCGAGCCTGGCGGTCGAAGGCGACGCGTCCCCCGCCGCCGCCGCGATGGCAGGGCTGCTGCTGAACCCAGCCGCAAAACCGCTCGACCTGGCCGAGGTGCGGATCGGCCTGGCTTGCGCGATCGACCGCCAGCGTGCGTTGCGCGATGCTTGGGCGGGGCTGGGGCAGGCGGCGACCGGGCCGGCGGTGGCAAGCAGCCTCAACCGGAACGATGCCGCCACCCTGCCGCAGCACGATTCCCGGGCGGCCGCGGAGCACTTCAACACGGCCGGTTTGCGGCCCGACGACGACGGCGTCCGCGCGCGGCTGAGATATTTGCATCCGCCGGGTATGCCGTGGGAGGGGCTGGTCCCGGTCCTGCGCGCCTCGTTGCAACAAGTGGGGATCGAGCTGACGCCAGAGGCCGTCGCCGAGCCGGAGTGGACCCGCCGGGTTGCCGCGGGGGATTACCAAATGACCGGCTTCCTGTCCGACCAGATGGGTGACCCGGCGATCGACCTGGCGGCCTATGCGACGATGTTTCCCGAACTCTCCCCCTTGCTGCGGGGCGGCCCAGCCGGGGAGCGCGAGGCGCAGGCGGCGCTCACGGCCAAGATGCCGGCGCTTTGGTTGGTGGAGCCGGCCATCGCCGTGGTACGGGACAAGCGGCTGCATGTGCCCGGCGGCATCCTTGGCAGCTTCGACGAAGCCAGCTTGGGAACGCCATAATCGGGCTCGATGCTACCCCCACTGTCGTCCCACCCCAGGCCGCGGTGGTGCGTTGCCCAAGCGCAACACACGCTGTGGGCTGGAGCAGGTCCTCGGAATCGCTCGACTAGGAGGGTGCTCTAGCGCCGAGAGCGGGTTAAACTGGCACCTCGCAGACAATGCCGCCTGGCACTGTCTTTCGCCAGCAAGGAGCGGGACCATACGCATCGCAATCGGCGGCTTTCTGCACGAGAGCCACTCCTTCGCCCCCATGCCGACGCGCTACGCCGACTTCCTGCAGCCGGCTGGCTACCCCGCTCTCGTCTACGGGCCCGCCTTGCTCGACGCGATTCGGGGCAGTGCGGCCGCCGCGGCCGGCGCCATATCGGCGGTTGAGGAGGGCGGTGACACCCCGGTCCCACTGCTATGGTGCATGGCCATGCCGGCGGGACCGATCGAGGCCGAAGCATTCGAGCGCATTGCCGCGTTGCTCTGCGCCGAGTTGGCGGAGGCTGGGAAGCTGGATGGCGTGTTCCTGGACCTGCACGGGGCCGGTTTGGCGGTTTGCGCGCCCGATGCGGAGGGCGAGTTGCTGCGCCGGGTGCGGGCGATCGTGGGCAGCGTGCCGGTTGCGATCACGCTGGACCCGCACGCCAACATGACGTCGCTGATGGTGGACTGCGCGGACGTGATCGTGCCGTACCGCACGTATCCGCACGTCGACATGAAGGTTGTGGGCCGCCGCGCGGTGGACTTGCTGCGGCGCCGGATCACACGCGGGGCTCCATTTGCGAAAGCATTCCGGCAGGTCGATTACTGGATGCCGCTCCCCAACCAATGCACGATGGAAGGCCCCATGGTGGCCGTGATGGACCGCCGGGCCGAGTTGGAAGTCTCGCCAGGGATGGTCGAACTGGCATGGTGCTTCGGCTTTCCTTATGCCGATTTCGCGGATTGCGGCCCGGCGCTCGCCGCCTTCGCCGAGGATCAGGCCAGTGCCGACTCAGCCGCCGAGGCCCTGCTGGCCGACGTGCTGACGCGAGAGTCGGCGTTTGCCGGTGGCGTGTTGCCCGCCGCGGACGCCGTCGCGGCAGCACTCGCCGAACCGGCCGGCCCGGTGGTGATCGCGGACACGCAGGACAACCCGGGCGGTGGTGGCCACGGCGACACGACGGGGTTGCTGGCCGAGTTGATCCGCCAGGGCGCGACCGGGGCGGTCGTGTGCTGCATCAACGACCCGGACAGCGCCGCCGCATGCCATGCTGCCGGCTTGGGGACGACGCTCGACCTGCAGCTCGGCGGGCGCTCCTGCGGCGACGTGCTACCGGTGAGCGCGACCGTGCTGGCGTTGCAGGACGGCAGCTTCTCGATGACCGGCCCGATGAATGCGGGCAATACTGCCGATCTGGGCCAGTGTGCGCTGATCGACATTGCTCCGGGCGTCCGCGTTATCATCGCCAGCCGCAAGATCCAGGCGTTGGATCAGGCGATTCTGCGCCATCTCGGGCTCGAACCGTCGGCTTTGCGGATCATCGCGCTGAAATCGTCGGTGCATTTTCGCGCCGACTTTGCCCCGATCGCCAAGCGCATCCTGGTTGCCGTGGCACCTGGGCCGGTCACGCTCGATCCATCCACGCTCCCGTTCGAGCATGTTCGCGCTGGCGTGCGCAAACGGGCCGGAGGCTGAGAATCTTCGGTCGAGGTCGCTCACACCATCTCTCTATCCCTCTCCCAGGGGGAGAGGGAGAAGCTTAGAGGTAGGTTACGAGACTTAGCGCCCGGTGACGGCGCCCATCGTCTTCATCTTGTCCGACAGTTCGGCCAGGGCGTCGCGCCAACGATGCAGGGCGTCGCGCTGCTCGGTCAGCGCTGCCGAGAGGCTCCTAAGTGACTCGCTCAGCCGCTCGGTCGACTGCGGCGCGGCCTTGGCAGAGCTGCGAAGCGGGAAGGGGATGATCGTGGCACTAACCGGCTCGTCCATTGAGACCTCCATCAAGGACGAAATCCTAGCTGAACCATTAATCTAATAAAAGAGAAAATGTTAATAAATCGTTCATAGCTCCGGATGCCAACCGACAACGTGGATATGGAACAGCCTCAGGAGCAGCACGAGCACCAGGATCGTCACCACGCCGGTCGATAACCCATAGCGCAGCTTCATGTAGCCGGCCGGCACCAGCCCCACTTTCGCTCCCCGTGCCTCCACGACCGTCAGCGCCACGAAGCCCACCGCCAGCAGCGCCAACCCGGCTTCGGCATTGACCGCGATCACCAGCAGCAGCGCCACCCAACCCACCAGCGATGGCACCACGCCCAACCCGAGCCGCACGCGTTCACTCCGTCCGGACGGCTCGGGCAGGGCGAACCCCCAATGCACGCCGCCGAGAAACGCCAGGATGACGGCGCCATACGCCGCCAGCGCCTCGGCCGCATGGTCCCCGGCGTCGGTGACGGCGCCATACCCACAAAGGGCGAAAGGAATCAGCCCGGCGATGCCAAGCAGCAGGGCGAAAGGCGGTAACGAGCGTTGCATGGACGGTAGTGTGGCCCGGGATCGTGCACTGCGATAGAATGATCCATGGAAATCGGCCTGGAAATCATACTCGCGCTGCTCCTGATCCTGCTCAACGGCGTGTTCTCGCTCAGCGAACTTGCTCTGGTCTCGGTGCGCCGCGCCCGGCTCATGGTGCTGGAGCGCAAGGGCGTTGCCGGCGCCACCGCGGCCCTGCGCCTGGCGGAGGACCCGCAGCGTTTCCTGCCCACGGTGCAGGTCGGCATGACGCTGATCGGCATCCTCACCGGCACCATCGGAGGCGCCCGGCTGGCCGCCCGGTTGGAGCCGCTGCTGGACCGGGTCACCGTATTGCAGCCGCTAGCCGGGGAATTGTCGCTGCTGATCGTGGTGCTCGCAACCACCTACCTGACCCTGGTGATCGGCGAGCTGGTGCCCAAGCAACTCGCCCTGCGGCAACCCGAGGTCGTGGCCGCCCGCATCGCCCGCCCGCTGCGAGTGCTGAGCCAGGTGGTCAGCCCCTTCGTCTGGGTGCTCGGCCTGTCCACCTCCGTCGTGCTGCGGCTGTTCGGCAAGGACCGCCCCCGCTCGCAGACGGTGACGGAGGAGGAACTCAAGGCACTGTTGGCCGAGGGCGCCCAGGCCGGCGTGCTGGAAACCGGCGAGCGGGAGATGATCGAGCGCCTGCTCCGCCTGGCCGACAAGCCGGTTCGCGCCATCATGACGCCGCGGAACGAGATCGCCTTCATCGACCGCACGCATCCCCGGCGGGACATCGTGCAATCGCTGAAAGGCGCGCCGCACAGCCGTTTCGTGGTGTGCGAGGGCTCGGTGGACAACGTGGTGGGCGTGATCCAGGCGAAGGACATCCTGGACCGGCTGCTGGGTGGCGGCGATCTGTCGGTCACCGCCACGCTGCGGCAGCCGATGGTGGTGCCGGATACGATCTCCGCCCTCGACGCGCTGGAGCGGTTGAAGTCCGACCCGCTCGGGCTCGCGCTGGTGATGGACGAGTACGGCAGCTTCGAAGGCGTCGTGACGGCGGCGGATGTGCTGGAGGCGATCGTGGGCGATGCCAGCGACACCCAGAAGGACATGGCGCCGGATGCCGAGCAGATCCCGGGTAGCTTGGTGGTGGACGGCATGATGCCGGTGGACGAGTTGAAGGACCGGTTGCAACTGCCCGACCTGCCGGCGGAGGGCAGCTATCACACGACGGCCGGGCTGCTGCTGGCCCTGCTGCGCCGGGTGCCGCGGGTGGGCGACAAGGTGGTGTTCGCCGGCTGGCTGTTCGAGGTGCAGGCGGTGGACGGCCGCCGGGTGGAGCGGGTGCGGGCGAGTCGGGAAGTGCTGGCAGAGGGCTAGCGTCTTCTCCCCCTCCCTCAAGGGGAGGGGGATAAGATGATTCTCGCGATAACCTGGTCCGCCAGTATTTCGGCCTCGATCTCGAGCGTAGCTAACCGCAAATCCGGGCTCTCCGGCCGTTCGAACGGCGCGTCCACCCCGGTGAAGTTGCGGATCAACCCGGCATCCGCCTTGGCATACAGACCCTTCGGATCCCTTCGCCGGCACTCCTCGACCGGCGTGTCCACGAACACCTCGAGGAACTCGCCAGCCGGCAGCAGTTCGCGCGCCATCTGCCGCTCCGCCCGGTACGGCGAGATGAAGCTCACCAAAACGATCAGCCCGGCCTCCGCCATTAGCGCGGCCACCTCGCCGACCCGGCGGATATTCTCCACCCGGTCGGCCTCGGTGAACCCGAGATCGCGGTTCAACCCGTGGCGGACGTTGTCGCCATCCAGGATCATCGTGTGCCGGCCGGCAGCGTGCAGCTTGCGCTCCACCAGGTCGGCGATGGTGGATTTACCCGAGCCGGACAGGCCGGTGAACCAAACCACTATCGGACGCTGACCCTTCATCGCGGCGCGGGCGTGACGGTCGACGCTCAGCTCCTGCCAGACGATGTTGGTCGCGCGGCGCAGGGCGAAGTCGATCATGCCCACGCCAATCGTGGCGTTGCTCTGTCGGTCCAGCACGATGAAGCCGCCGAGATGCCGGTTCTCGGCGTACGGCTCGAACCCGACCGATGCGGACAGGCTGATGTTGACCACGCCAACCTCGTTCAGGGTCAGTGTGTCCGCGTTCAGCCGCTCCTGCGTGTCGAGGTCGATACGGTGGCGGATCCGCGTGATGCTGCCGCCGACCTGGGAGGTCCCGATCCGGAACAGATAGCCGCGGCCGTGATACAGGGGGAAGCCAGACAGCCAGATGATGTGCGCCTGGAACTGGTCAGCCGTCGCCACCGGCGCATCGCTGGCCGCAAGCACCTCGCCGCGAGAAACGTCGATCTCGTCGGCAAGCACCAGCGTCACCGCGTCGCCGGAGCGTGCCTCGCTCAGGTCGCCATCGGCGGTGACGATGCGGGCGATACGGGAGGTTTGGCCGGACAGCGCAGCGGTTACCCGGTCGCCGGGTCGCAGGCGGCCACTCGCCAAGGTGCCGGCATAGCCGCGGAAGCTAGCATTTGGCCGGTTGACCCATTGCACGGGCATGCGGAACGGCCGTTCGGCCTCCGGCGTCAGCACGACGGTTTGCAGATGTTCGAGCAGGGTAGGACCGCCATACCAGGGCATCCGCTCGCTCCGCCGGGTGACATTGTCACCGGAGCGGGCGCTGAGCGGGATGGCGACCACCGTCGTGAAGCCGAGGGTCGCGACCGCCTTGGCGTATTCGTCGCGATACGCCTCGAACCGGTGCTGGTCGAAGTCGACGAGGTCGATCTTGTTCACCGCCAACACGATGTGGCGGATACCCATCAGGCTGGCGATCAGCGAGTGGCGCCGCGTTTGCGTCAGCAGCCCCTTGCTCGCGTCGAGCAACACCACGGCCAGGTCGGCGGTCGAGGCGCCGGTGGCCATGTTGCGGGTGTACTGCTCGTGACCCGGCGTGTCGGCGACGATGAAGCGCCGGCCCCGGCTGGAGAAGAAACGGTACGCAACGTCGATGGTAATGGCCTGCTCGCGCTCGGCTTCCAGCCCGTCCACCAGCAACGCGAAGTCCACGGCGCCCCCCGTGGTGCCGTGGCGGATGCTGTCGCGGGCAAGCTCGGCCATCTGGTCGTCGGGCACCGACCCGGTTTCGTGCAGCAGCCGCCCGATCA
This sequence comes from uncultured Acetobacteraceae bacterium, assembly GCA_964247805.1. GTDB lineage: Bacteria > Pseudomonadota > Alphaproteobacteria > Acetobacterales > Acetobacteraceae > LMUY01. The sequence goes on from CAXTWC010000134.1 coordinate 12,632, forward strand.
GGGTGGACTTGCCGTCATCCACACTGCCGCACGCAATGAAGCGGAGCAGCCCGCCTTCCATGTCAGAAATACCCTTCCTTCTTCTTCCGCTCCATCGAATCGGTGGCGTCCTTGTCGATCAGCCGGCCACCGCGTTCGGAGGTGCGTGCCGCCATCGTCTCGGCCACCACCTCGTCGAGCGTGGCGGCATCCGACTCCACTGCCGCCGACAACGGATAACAGCCGAGCGAGCGAAACCGCACCCGGCGTTCGCTGGGCACTTCACCGGGCAGCAAGCGCATCCGCTCGTCATGCACTGCGATCAGCAGCCCGTCGCGCTCCACCACTGGCATCGTCTGCGCGAAATACAGCGGCACGACGGGGATGCCTTCCTGCCGGATGTACGTCCACACGTCGGTCTCGGTCCAGTTCGACAGGGGGAATACACGCATCGACTCACCAGCGTTCAGGCGGCCATTGTACAGGCGCCAGAACTCGGGCCGCTGGTTCTTCGGGTCCCAGGCCTGCGCCGCATCGCGGAACGAGAAAATCCGCTCCTTGGCGCGGGATTTCTCCTCGTCGCGCCGCGCACCGCCGAACGCTGCATCCCAGCCTCCGGTCGCCAGCGCCTGCTTCAGCGCCTCCGTCTTCATCGCGTGGGTGTAATGCTTGCCGTGATCGAACGGGTTGATGCCCTGACGCCGCGCCGCCTCATTGGTGTGTACGACCAGGTTCAGCTGGTGCTTGCGTGCGATCATGTCGCGGTGCGCGATCATCTCGCGGAATTTCCACCCCGTATCGATGTGCAGCAGCGGGAAGGGCAGCGGCGCCGGAGCGAACGCCTTCAACGCCAGATGCAGCAGAACGGAAGAGTCCTTGCCGATCGAATACAGCATCACCGGCGATTGGCACTGCGCCACAACCTCACGAAAGATGTAGATGCTTTCGTCCTGCAAGTCCTTCAGATAGCTCATGGTCTATCGCGTGATCACGACCCGCGCTCCATCGGTGCTGCCGGTCACTCCCAGCTGATACAGCATCTCCGCCGTGGCTGGCGGCTCCGTGAAGCTACCCACAGTGGTCGCACGCATGCGGGTGCGCAGCGTGTAGGTGCCCGGCGCCAGATGCAGCCAAACTGCCACCACCTCGTCGTCTCCATAGGACGCAAAGGACGGCACCAGGGTAGGCCCGGCCGAGGGTTGCGCGTCCGCCGTGGCCGTTGCGAGCGCCGGGTTCAGCGGCTCCAGCCCGGCGGGCAGCGGCAGGCGCAAAGCCACCTGGGCGCGGTCGTCCGGGTTCACCACCTCGTCCAGTTCCTCCACCACGTCGCCTACGGCCAGGTGGATCGTGCCATCGGCGTCGGGGGTGAGTTTGGCCAACGGGGGCTGCACCGAGCCCTGCGGCGGTGGCACGCGGAACAGGCTGCGGGTCAGGACGAAGCCGTGCTGGTCCGCGCGGGCCTGGGCGCCCGGCTGCACCGGCACGTAGTCGGTTGCGGCCAGTGCGACCATGCCTGGGCCAGCCTGCACGTGCACCGGTCCGGACACCGTGGTGCTGGCCTGGAACAGCGGGTGCTCGTGGTCGAGCGTGCCGGCCGGCTTGGCGTCGGGCAGGGTGATCGTGGCGGTGATCGGGCTCGGCGGTGCCTGCCAGGCGGCGGCGAGCGCCTCCAATGCCGCGGCGGTGGCGTCGCTGCTGCCCCAACCTTGGCCCGTGCCCATCCCAACCAATGCCGTGCGCACCACTGCGCCGCGTGGGTCGGCAGGGGTGGCGGTCGCGGCGGCCTGCGTGACTTCCGCCAGGCTGCGGGCCTCGGAGGGCAGGATGGCCGGCGTCGCGGGACTGTCGGTCAGGCCGGCGTAAACCGGCTTGCCGTCGCGGGCCAATAGGTTGACCCGGCTCCACATCGTGTCCAGCACACCGGGGAGCAAGCTGCTGCCGGCGGGCAGGCGGGCCAGCACGGTCGCGACATCGGCCAGCGGGCCGGTGCGGAGGAGCGATGCGCTGCGGGCGAGTTCGGTGGCGTATTCGGCGGAGATCTGCCCGCCATCGGCTAGTGCAAGCAATGCATTGACCCGCTCGAACAGTTCCTCGCCCTGGATCAGGTGCGGGTAGTCGCTGCGGAGCGCCGCCTGCAGGACCTTCGCCATCCGGTCGGCAGTCGGCTTGTCCACCGGCAGCCCGGCGCGGCCGGCGGCCACCAGAACGCGGTAGGCCTGCGCGGTGAGCCACACGGAACCCTGCGTGTGGGGGAAGAACGCGACCAGGCCGTCATCGTCGGTGGTCAGCTTTACGCTGGCGATCGCCCCAGCCACGTCGCTGGCCACGCGGCTGCGCAGGCCGGCGGCGTCGAGCAGCGGCGTGAACGGCAGCAACGCCAACTCGCCGCGCGCAAGGTCCAGCCGTTGCGCCGCCCCGTCCACCGCCGGGCGAGCGAGGAAACCGGCGGCGCCAACCAGCCGCACGACTGCCGGGTCGGTGGCAAGGATGACCTGGCGGCGGTAGCTGGCGGGACGCGCTGGGTCGGTGGGAGCGGGGATGTCCAGCGCGCCGCCGGGTCCGGTGGCCAGCAGGTCGCGGCGGTGGATCACGGGACGGTCGGGCTTGATCGGCAGGTCGACCTGCACGGCGTCGCTGGCACGGTCGGAGATGCGCTGTAGTATATAGCGTACCCGCGCCGTGGTGGTGCCAGCCGACGGTTCGGGCACGGTGACGGTGAAATCGGTGCGGGCCGGTCGCTGCCCGTCCCAAGTGAGGGCGACCTGCTTGGCCCCATCCACGGCCAGATTGTCCACCGAGATCGCCGCTTGCCCGGCGCCGCCCGGCCCTTCGACCACGCGGCCGATCAACCCGGCGCTAAAACTGTCGCCGGGTCGGACGAAGCGGGGCAGGGCCGGCTGCGCCACCACGGGCTGCCGCACGCGCATCTGTCCGGTGCCGAAGCCGAACCGGTCGGGGCCGCTGACCGCCTCCGCCCGCAACATGAACACGGTGAGCGAATCCGGCAGCTTCACGTGCACATGGGCGGTGCCGTCCGGGCCGATCTTCACCCGCGGCTCGTACAGCGGCACGGGGGTGAAGTTCTTGCGGACGGAGATGTTCTCCATGCCGAAATCGCCGTTCTCGTCGCCGCCGGGCGTCTCCTGCAGCGGGATCACGCCGAACGCCATGT
>CAXTWC010000135.1:0-15507 GCA_964247805.1 uncultured Acetobacteraceae bacterium
TGTCTGCGGCCAGCCCCGAGCAAGGCACCGCCAGTGAGGAGCTGGACGGCGACCGCGTCAAGTATGAGGCAGGCCCGCTCGAGATCGGCTTCCAGGCGCGCTATTTGAACGACATCACCGACCAGATCGGCGGCGAGGTCGAGTTCCTGTTCAGCGACGGCGCCGCCCCCACCGTGGTGCGCGATGCCGGCGACAACAGCGCGCTGTATGTCCTGATGCCGATGCGGGTCTAGCCGCCGGCGTCATCCGAGCACCTGCCCCAGCGCGGTGGCCGCCATGATCAGCGGCGTGATCACCGTGTGGGGCCGCGGCTGACGCATGCGCATGACCGACGACACGACACTCAGGACGGCGACCACCGTCTGGTTGCGATCGCGGACGGCCGTGCTGACGGTCAAGGCGTCGTCGGCGATTTCGTCCGCCGTGATCAGCCAGTTGCGTGTCCGGATGCGGGGCAAGTCGGCGTTCACCCAGGCCGCGTCGGTACGGGTGGCCCGCCCAAGCCGGCCCAGGCGGCTGGCGAGCACCGCCCGCTCCACGGCTTGCGGCGCATACGCCAGCAGCAGCCGCCCCGGCCCGGCGTGCAATGGCCAACGCTCGCCCACGACGGCGAATGGCCGCACCCCAGGGTTCTCCGGGTAGACGGCGACCACTTCACACTGCTCGCCGTCCCTGATCGCCAGGCTGACCGCCTCGCCACAGCTTTCGGAGAGTTCGACCAACACGGGATGCGCCGCGAGCTGGACGGCCCCCTGTTGCACGGCCGCCCGCCCGATCGGGACCCAACCCACACCGAGCTGCCACGGGCCGCGCTTGCCGTTCTGCGCCGCCAAGCCGAGCGCGTGCAGGGTATGCAGGATTCGGAAGGCGTTGGCCGCCGTGCAGTTCGCCTCGGCCGCTAGGCGGGTCAAGGGAGACGGCCCTAAACGGATCATAGCCGAGACCAGGGCAGCCGTGCGTTGCACAGCGGCAATGCCGTAATCCGGCTGTTGGGCGGCCATCCAGCGTGGGGTCCCCTGTTGATGTGCGAATCGACCTGCTTGTGGCGGCGGGTTTGCTGGGGTAACACGCCGCGTTCATGGCCGCGCGGCAGGCGGGCGTGGTGAAATTGGTAGACACGCCAGATTTAGGTTCTGGTGGCGTAAGCCGTGGGGGTTCAAGTCCCTCCGCCCGCATCCGCCGTCCGTCCGTGGCACATTCATTGGCCCCAGTCTTGGGCTCCGACGCCCTAATGGCTACCGAGGAAGTTCCACCCCCATGCAGGTTACCGAGACCCTCTCCGAAGGGCTGAAGCGCGGCTTCACCGTCGTCGTCCCGTCCGCCACCATCGAGGACCGCCGGTCCGCGAAACTGGGTGAGATCGGCCGCCAGTTGAAGCTGCCAGGGTTCCGCCCCGGCAAGGTCCCGGACCGCGTGATCCGTCAGCGCTACGGCACCGCCGTGATGGCCGAGGTGCTAGAGGACAGCGTCAACGAGGCGACCCAGCAGGTGCTGTCCGACCGGGGCCTGCGCGCGGCGACCCAGCCGAAGGTGGACGTGAAGACCCTGCCGGAGGCGAGTGCCACGCCGGCCGATACGGCGAAGGACCTGGAGTTCGACGTCGAGGTGGAACTGCTGCCCGACATCACGCCGCCGGATTTCGCTACCCTCTCGCTGACCCGGCTCAAGGCCGAGCCCTCGCCCGAGGCCGTCGACAAGGCGCTCGCCGACATCGCGAGCCGGCAGCGCGTGCTGGAACCAGTGGCCGAGGCGCGCCCGGCGGCCAAGGGCGAAACGCTCACGGTAGACTACACCGGCCGGATCGAGGGCACCCCATTCCCGGGTGGCGCCGGCACGGATGTCGACATCGAGGTTGCGGGCCCGAACTTCATTCCAGGGTTCACCGAACAACTCGAAGGCCTCGCCCCCGGTGAGACCCGGACCATCGACGTCACCTTCCCGGAAGATTACGGCACCAGGGACTTGGCGGGGAAAGTGGCGCAGTTCGAGATCGTCGCGAAGGCGCTCAAGACGGCTTCCGTGCCGCCGATCGACGAGACGCTCGCGGAGAAGATCGGTTTCGACACCCTGGAAGACCTGCGCAGCGCGATCTCGCGCCAGATGCAGCGCGAGTTCGACGGCATGAGCCGGATGCGGATCAAGCGTGATCTGCTCGACCGGCTATCCAAGCAGGCTGACTTCCCCGTGCCGCCCTCGATGGTGGAGAGCGAGTTCACGCAGATTTGGACGCGCATCGAGGCCGACCAGAAGGCGGGACGGTTGGACGACGAAGACAAGGGCAAGGACGAAGATACCCTCAAAGCCGAATACCGGGCGATCGCCGAGCGCCGGGTGCGCCTGGGCCTGCTGCTGGCCGAGATTGGTCGCGCCCAGGGGGTGCAGGTGACGGCGGAGGAGATGACCCGGGCCATGCGCGCCGAGGCGGCCCGTTACGGCGGCCAGGAAGCCCAGGTGATGGAGTTCTTCCGCAAGACGCCACAGGCTGCGGAGTCGCTGCGGGGCCCGATCTACGAGGACAAGGTGGTCGACTACATCCTCGACCAGGCTGCGATCGAGGAGCGGACCGTCACGCCGGAGGAACTTGCGGCCGAACCGGAGGAGACTCCGGAAGCCGTCGACGAGGCATCGCCCACCGCCTGAAAAGGGGTGTCACTGGAATCCGTCTGGTGACACTCTATTTACATCCCTGCGCCAAGATCATCCCGGTGCCCTTTCAGCCGTTTGAGGAACTTCGTCCATGAGGGACCGCTCTCCCGTCGAGATCTACAATTCGCTCGTACCCATGGTGGTGGAGCAGTCGGCACGCGGAGAGCGGGCGTTCGACATCTACTCCCGCCTCCTCAAAGAACGCATCGTCTTTCTGACCGGACCGGTCTATGACGAGATGAGTGCGCTCGTATGCGCACAGCTGCTGTTCCTGGAGAGTGAAAATCCTGGCAAGGACATCTCGTTCTACATCAACAGCCCCGGCGGCGTCGTCTCGGCCGGTCTCGCGATCTATGACACGATGCAGTACGTCCGCAGCCCGGTAAGCACGGTGTGCATCGGCCAGGCTGCCTCGATGGGCAGCTTGTTGCTGTGCGCCGGCGCCAAGGAAAAGCGTTACGCCCTGCCGAATGCGCGCATCATGGTGCACCAGCCCTCCGGCGGCGCTCAGGGTCAGGCAGCTGATATTGAGATCCAGGCGCGTGAAATCCTCGCGCTGCGCCATCGTCTGAACGAAATTTACGTCAAGCATACCGGGCAGGCACTCGAGGTGATCGAGCGCAAGCTGGAGCGGGACAGTTTCATGTCCGCCGAGGAGGCGCGTGATTTTGGATTAGTAGACAGCGTGGTGGAGAACCGGCCCCCAGTGGCGGATCCGTCCAAGAGCTAGGCATAATTCTTGCCAGAGGTGGCTCGGTTATAGGATCGAGCCTCCCGCTTGTTTCTCGGCCTGAGCGGGGTCTAAGCTTCTGGAGATGCCCCGGCCCGTCCCGGGGGTGGAGTGTTCATGAGTAAGAGTCCGGATTCCAAGAACACCCTGTATTGCTCTTTCTGCGGCAAGTCGCAGCACGAGGTACGCAAGCTCATCGCCGGGCCGACCGTGTTCATCTGTGATGAGTGCGTCGAGCTGTGCATGGACATCATCCGCGAGGAGCACAAGACGCACCTCGTGAAGTCGCGGGATGGCGTGCCCACGCCGAAGGAAATCTGCAAGGTCCTGGACGATTACGTCATTGGCCAGGCGCATGCAAAGAAGGTTCTCTCGGTCGCGGTTCACAACCATTACAAGCGGTTGGCCCACGGGGCGAAGAACAACGACATCGAGATTGCCAAGTCCAACATTCTGCTTGTCGGTCCGACCGGCTCAGGCAAGACGTTGCTGGCCCAGACGCTCGCTCGCATCCTGGACGTTCCGTTCACGATGGCCGATGCGACGACGCTTACTGAGGCCGGCTATGTGGGCGAGGATGTGGAGAACATCATCCTCAAGCTGCTGCAATCGGCCGACTACAATGTGGAGCGGGCGCAGCGCGGCATCGTCTACATCGACGAGGTCGACAAGATCAGCCGCAAGTCGGACAACCCGTCGATCACGCGTGACGTCTCCGGCGAGGGTGTGCAGCAAGCCTTGCTGAAGATCATGGAAGGCACTGTGGCGTCCGTGCCGCCGCAAGGTGGCCGCAAGCATCCACAGCAAGAATTCCTGCAGGTGGACACGACGAACATCCTCTTCATCTGCGGCGGTGCGTTCGCCGGGTTGGAGAAGATCATCGGGGCTCGCGGCAAGGGCAGTGGCATCGGCTACGGTGCGGACGTCCGCTCGCCCGACGAGCGTCGGACCGGAGCGATCCTGCGCGAGGTGGAGCCGGAAGACCTGCTCCGCTTCGGTTTGATCCCGGAGTTCATCGGCCGCTTGCCGGTGGTGGCGACCTTGGAGGATCTGGACGAGGCTGCCCTGGTCGAAATCCTGACCAAGCCGAAGAACGCGCTGGTCAAGCAGTACGGACGCTTGTTCGAGATGGAGGGCGTCAAGCTCGCCTTCACCGACGACGCGCTGCGCTCGGTGTCGACCCGTGCGATCGCTCGGAAGACCGGTGCGCGCGGTTTGCGTTCGATCATGGAGGCGATCCTGCTGTCCACGATGTTCGACCTCCCTGGCTTGGATGGCGTCGAGGAGGTCGTGGTGAACCGTGAGGTGGCGGAGGGCCGTGCGAACCCGCTGTTCACATACGGGAAAGAGCGAGCCGAGGGCGCCTGATCTAAGTTGCTGTAGCCTCTAAGACTGTTTCAAGTTCTTGGCGCACTCGTTCGCGCTGCCGATATTCAGAGCGTGGACGGGTTTTCACCGTATGTAGGGATGAGGTGTGCCATTCTGGGCGCCTTGCCCCTGACTGTCCCAAAGGAGGTCTAAATGCCTGAATCCGAGAAGACACGCCGGCAGGGCGAGGCGTTCGCGGTACTGCCGTTGCGCGACATCGTCGTCTTCCCGCACATGATCGTCCCACTTTTCGTCGGTCGTGAGAAATCCGTGCGCGCGCTCGAGGCCGTCATGAAGGAGGATAAGCAGATCCTCCTGGTGGCGCAGAAGAACGCGGCGCAGGACGAGCCGACCGCGGACGAGATCTTTCGCGTTGGCACGGTTTCGACAATTCTACAGCTGCTGAAGCTGCCGGACGGCACAGTCAAGGTACTGGTCGAAGGTGGGCGTCGGGCGAAGATCACGAGCTTCACCGAGACCGATAACTTCTTCGAGGCGGTTACCGAGCCGATGCCGGACCAGGATTCCGACAAGGCCGAGCTGGAGGCGCTTGGCCGGACGGTGATCAGCCAGTTCGAACAGTATATCAAGCTGAACAAGAAGATTGCGCCGGAAGTCCTCGTCTCGCTGAATGGGATCGATGAGCCGACCAAGCTCGCCGACACGATTGCCAGCCATCTGAACCTGAAGATCGCCGAGAAGCAGGAGCTGCTCGAGACGGCCCCGGTCGGCGAGCGGCTGGAACGCGTATTCGGGCACATGGAGTCCGAGATCGGCGTCCTGCAGGTGGAAAAGCGCATCCGCAACCGCGTCAAGCGCCAGATGGAGAAGACGCAGCGCGAGTACTACCTGAACGAGCAGCTGAAGGCGATCCAGAAGGAACTTGGCGAGGGCGAGGACGGCAAGGACGAAACGGCCGAGCTCGAGGACCGCATCAAGAAGACCCGATTCAGTAAGGAAGCCCGCGAGAAGGCCATGGCGGAGCTCAAGAAGCTTCGCACCATGAGCCCGATGAGCGCCGAGGCCACGGTGGTCCGCAACTACCTGGATTGGATGCTGTCCATCCCCTGGAAGAAGCGCTCCAAAGCCCGCAACGATGTCGACATCGCCAAGAAGGTGCTGGACGACGACCACTACGGCTTGGACAAGGTCAAGGAGCGGATCCTCGAGTATCTGGCCGTCCAAGGCCGGTCGCCGAAGATCCGTGGCCCGATCTTGTGCCTGGTCGGCCCTCCGGGTGTCGGCAAGACATCGCTGGGCAAGTCCATCGCCAAGGCCACCGGCCGCAACTTCGTCCGGATGTCGCTGGGCGGCGTGCGGGACGAGGCAGAGGTGCGCGGGCATCGGCGGACCTACATCGGCTCGATGCCCGGCAAGGTCATCCAGGGCATGAAGAAGGCGAAGAGCTCCAACCCACTGTTCCTGCTCGACGAGATCGACAAACTGGGAGCAGACTGGCGGGGCGATCCGTCCAGCGCGCTGCTGGAAGTGCTGGACCCGGAGCAGAATGGGACCTTCGCCGACCATTACCTGGAAGTCGACTACGACCTGTCCGACGTGATGTTCATCACCACGGCCAACAGCCTGCGCATGCCGCAGCCGCTGCTGGACCGCATGGAGATCATCCGCATCCCCGGCTACACCGAGGATGAGAAGGTGGAGATCGCCAAGCGGCATCTGGTGGCCAAGCAGGGCGAAGCTAACGGCCTGAAGCCGGAAGAGTGGACCATCACCGACGAGGCGTTGCACGACCTGATCCGTTACTACACGCGGGAGGCCGGCGTACGCTCGTTGGAACGCGAGATCGCCAAGCTGGCCCGCAAGGCCGTGATGGAGATCGTGACCAAGAAGGCGAAGAAGGTCGCGTTCAACCGCAAGAACCTCGACAAGTTCGCCGGGGTTCGCGTGTTCCGCTATGGCGAGACCGAGGACGAGGACATGGTTGGTGTCGTCACCGGCTTGGCCTGGACCGAGGTCGGCGGCGAGATCCTGACGATCGAGAGCGTGCTGCTGCCGGGTAAGGGCAACCTGAAATACACCGGCAAGCTGGGCGATGTGATGCAGGAGAGCGTGTCCGCGGCACTGAGCTACGTCCGCAGCCGCGCTCCCCAGTTCGGCATCAAGCCGACGCTGTTCGAGAAGCGGGACATCCACGTCCACGTGCCCGAGGGGGCTACCCCGAAGGACGGTCCGTCCGCCGGCGTTGCCATGGCAACCAGCTTGGTGAGCGTGCTGACAGGCATTCCGATCCGCCGCGATATTGCTATGACCGGTGAGATCACGCTGCGTGGCCGGGTGCTGCCGATCGGCGGGTTGAAGGAGAAGATGTTGGCGGCGTTGCGCTCCGGGATCACTACGGTGTTCATCCCGAAAGACAACGAGAAGGATCTGGCCGACATCCCGGACAACGTGAAGAAGGGCCTGAAGATCATCCCCGTCGCCCACGTGGACGACGTGATCGCCCGGGCCCTCTCGCGCAAGCCGGAGCCGATCCACTGGGAGGAGCCACCCGATCCAGTGGCCCCTTCCGCGACCCCGGCTGTGGCTTCACTGCCGCACTAGACGAGGCACTCGGCCGGGACACGTTCCCGGCCGAGTGGTTTTCGGCGCTCCAACGTTGACCCCTCGGAAGCGCCGCCCGTAGTCTCAGCATCCCGATCGCGCCCCTAAGACGCCGGTATCACCGCTGCGGAGACATTACGGGTGACGAACTCGATCAACCGGCTGGACCTTGTAACTGCGGTCATCGAGGCGGCCGAGATCCCGAAGCCGAAGGCGACGCAGGCCGTGGACGCGATGTTCGGGGCGATCGAGCAGGCCCTCAAAGACGGACAGGAGGTTCGGCTGTCGGGCTTCGGCACCTTCGCGGTTAGCGAGCGGAAGGCCACGAAGGGCCGTAATCCCCGCACTGGAGAGGAAATCGCCATCCCAGCCTCCACCTCGGTGCGGTTCAAACCGGGCAGAGGGTTGAAGGATGCCGTCAGTTCGGGTGAATAGGCGTCGGGGGCGGTTAGCTCAGCGGTAGAGCGTCTCGTTTACACCGAGAGGGTCGGCGGTTCGAAACCGTCACCGCCCACCAATTCATGCGCCCAGCAGTCCTTTCCCGGGGCGGCGAGCGCTGCGACGGAATGGAAGCTGACATGCGGGCTGGATGGATCATTGCGGCAATCGCGACACTGGGTGTGGCCGCGTGCGACACGGTACCCATGACCCCGGCGAACCAGCAGGCCGAGGCGATCGGCAGCCCGGTGCTGCATTTCGCCCGCGGATTGCCGGCCGGCTTCCTGAAGGTAACCATGCCGGACGGAGAAAACCTGGCAGGCCGCTTTAACGTCGACGAGAACGGTGCGACGTTGGTCAGCCACGGCGGGGCAGGAAACTTCAGCGCGACCGCTCGTGGCCCCAGGACGTCGATGGTCTGCCATGGCGACATGCTGGCCGGGCACGGTACCGCACAATGTCAGACACAGAACGGCGCTGTGTTCCGGATGCCGCTCTGACCGTCGGTCGGCGACACGGTTACCCTGCTGCCGGCTGCACGGTAACGTGGACCCTCACTGCGCGGTCGTTCGGCTCCAGCGTCACCGAGAACTGGTCGGGGCCGGCGTAACCCGCTTGCGGCCGGTATGACACGGAGGCCTGACGCGCCTCGTCGACCAGCCCGGCCGTGGCCTGGCCGTGCGACGCCGGAGACGTGATCAGCGCAGCGTTGGTTACGATTTGTAGGTCCGGGTTGAAGATCGTGAAAGTGCAGCCCTGCCCGGCGTTCGACACCGTCATATCCGTCGACTGCGCCTGGAAGCTGACAATGAAGAACTTCTTCACCTCGCACGCGCCCGCGACCGTTTGCGGCTGCAGATTGCCCCGGTCAATCCGACTGAGATCGCCACAGCCTGCCACTGTGATCACCGCCACGAGTGCGGCCAAATTCCTCGTCCGCCGCCTGCTCGTCCGCCGCATCGTCGCCATGCTCCCGTTCTGAGCGAGTCCTACGCAGAACGGCGATGCATGTTGCCGGACCTGCTCAGCTCCAATGCTGCCAGGCCAGTCCAGCCAAGCCCGCGGCAAGCAGAGCAGCCCCGCAAACACCGTAGTAGCGCACCGGGGACAAGGCGGCGCGGCGGGCCGCGGTCACCGCCGCCTGTTGCTCCACAGACACGGCGTCGGTCAGCCGGGCGCGAAAGACGGAGCGACCCCAGGTCGGCGCATGCTCGTCCAGACTGAATTGGGAGCAGACGAACAGGGTCAGCAGCCCCAGCAGCACCAGGCCGAACGGGCCCAGGACGACCACCAGAACGACCGCCACGCCAGCGAGGGCCACCAGCATCGCCCACGCCCCGAGGTTTGCGATGCCGCCGGGGGACACCCGCATCGGGCTACGGTTCCCAACCGTGTAGCGGAAACATCCAGCCGAGTTCCTGCAACACCAGGCGGTTCATCTCGGGGGTAAGCGTGTCGTGCCACCCACGCGCCACACCCTTGCGGTAGAACGCAGTACGGTCCTCCACGCCCGCTGGCCGACCGCCGGTCACGGTGCCAAACGCTGTGCGCTCCAGGCAGTTGGCGACGAGCGCCGGGTCATCGGACACGCCGAGCAGTCGGAACATGCGCGCGACGAGCGGTGCCGGGTCCTGCAACATCGCCTCGTAGGTAACGGTCACGCAGTCGGCGGGGTAACGTTGTGCCAGGGCGAGCATAATGCGCGCGCCCTCCGCCAGGGAGGGGAAGGCGGTCCTTAGGAACGCCATTTTGGCCGCCACCTCGTCGGTGCCGGCCGGCACCGTCTGGAACAGGTGCCAGGCGGAGGTCAGCACGTCCCGGGGATCGCGCGCGATGCCGATGAACTTGGCCGTTGGAAACAACCGCTTGAGGCGCTCGAAGAAGAACACGTTTTCCGGCGTTTTCTCACCCACGGCGCGGCAGTCCCGATTGCCGAGTTGCTGCTGCAAGGCCAGTAGAATGGCCGTCCCCGTCAGGTGCTCGGTGTCAGCTGCGGCAGGCAGGGGGAAGCCACCGGTGTCACGGAACAGCTTGGTGTTCTTGGCTTCCAGCACCTTGGTCCGCGCCGCCATCATCGCCTCCAGCGGCGTCCCGAGCTGGTTGAGGAAAAAACCCTCCCCCCGGCAGGACACACCCGGGTGCGCATCCAGGATGCGCTGAATCCACGTCGTGCCGGACCGCGGCGCCCCGCCAACGAAAAAGAGCTGCCGGTCCGCCATCCGGGCAAGATCGCCCTGCCGCTCGAGCCAGCTTTGCACTTGGCGCCGTCCACATTGGCTGTTGCTGAAACTCAACTGTGCCCTAGGTGGGAAAGGGTATCCAGCCTTGGGGGCGGGCATGCTACGATTGGGAACAATGTCCCGCCGCACCGTCGAGGTCACTCCGGAGCTGCTGCTGCGCGCCTACCGCGTGGGTCTGTTCCCCATGGCGGAGACCCGGCGCGGCAGCCGGCTGTATTGGCTGGACCCCGAGCATCGCGGCGTTCTCCCGCTCGACCGCTTCCATTTGCCGAAGCGCCTGTTGCGGACGGTGCTGCGTGGCCCCTATCAGGTTACCACCGACACCGATTTCCCCGCCGTGATCGCCGCCTGTGCCGCGTCCGCGCCGGGGCGGGAGGATACCTGGATCAACCGCGACATCGAGCGTCTGTTCGGCGAGTTGCACCAGTCCGGCCTGGCCCACAGTGTCGAATGCCGGCTGGACGGATTGCTAGTCGGCGGCCTGTACGGCGTGAGCCTGGGTGGCGCGTTTTTCGGCGAGAGCATGTTCAGCCTGGCGCGGGACGCCTCCAAGGTGGCATTGGTCCATCTGGTGGCTCGTTTGCGCCTCGGCGGCTACCGGTTGTTGGACACCCAGTTCGTTACCAGCCACCTGTCACAATTCGGCACGGAGGAAGTCCCGCGCGAACGTTACAAGGCACTGCTCGCGGCGGCGGTGGACGAGACTGCACAGTGGAGGGCAGATAGCACGGCGATCGAAGCGGAGATCCGGGTGATGGCGCAGTGAGAACGAGACACCTCGTCGTGCTGATGGCGATGGGCGGCATGGTTTTGCCTGGTTTGGCAGTGGCGCAGCCCCGGCTGGTCCCGTCGGGGGACGTGGACGTGCTGTATCAACTCGACGGTGCCGCGGCGCAGCAGATCCCGGGCGGCGCCGCCAGTGGCGTGCGGTTGCAGTGGGACGCTGCGGGGCAACGGTTGCGGGCGGAGCCGTTGGGGCAGCCGGTCTACGCCATCACCGACCTGCGGCGCCGGGTCGCAGACCTGGTGTTCGCGGCGCAATCCTCCGTGCTCGAACTGCCACTGCGCGGGGGTGACCCGCAGACCCTGCTCGCCGGTGCGGACGCGCATTTCACCCGGCAGGGAACCAGCCATGTGCTGGGGATGGAGTGCACGGACTGGACGGTCCATGCCCGCCATGTGGACGCAACCGGCTGCGTGACCTCCGACGGCGTGGTGCTGCGCGCGGAGGGTACCTGGAACGGGCAACCCGGCCGTGCGGTGGCGCAGTCGGTCGCACGCGGCCCCATTCCAGACGCGAGCTTCGAGCCGCCGCCGAACTTCCTACGCGTACCCCTGGGCATAAGATGAGGCGGGCGGCGCTGCTTGCTGTGCTGCTGGCCGCGCCCGCCTCCGCCGCGGACCATCCCCCCATCATGCCGCAACGGGATGTGGACGTGACGTATCAGGTCGCACAACCCGTGCAAGGCGGCCCTGCGTTGAGCCAGCGCATGCGGTGGTCCGTCGCCAACGGACGGCTCCGGGTGGATCCGCCGTCGCCGGGGCTATACATGATCATCGACTACGCGACGAAGCGGATGTCGGTGGTCAAACCGGCCGATCGGGCCGTGCTCGACCTGCCGACATCCGCCCCCGGACTGCCGGGCGCACCCGCCGGCGCCTACACGCGGCAGGACAACGCCGTAGTGGCCGGTTTGCCCTGCACGAACTGGCTGACCGCGGACGCGGGTGGCCAGCCTACCCTGCTCTGCCTGACGACCGATGGCGTGATGCTGCGCGCGAGCCAAGCGGGCCAAACACTGCTGGAGGCGACCACGGTCAGCTACGGCCCCCAGGACCCGGCGGTGTTCACCGCACCTGAGGGGTTCCAGCATGTTGCGGGCGCCAGCCATTGAGCGAAGCTAGTCCTGCACGGGAGCGCGTGAATCCGCGCCGGTCCCGCTCCACCCATCCGATGCAGAAAACGCCTTGGCCGTGGCATGACCGGTCCGGGCGGTTTTCCGCACTGAAGACCGCGGCATTGGTCGTGGAGTGCCTGCCCGCCTGCTGGATCGCCTTTGCCTTGTTCACGAACCGTTTGGGTGCACGCCCGATCCTCGAGGCGAACCACGAAACCGGGCTGTGGGCTGTCCGCTTCCTGATGCTCTCGCTGTTGGCCACGCCGGCGCGGGCGATCTTCAACTGGCACCGGCTGGTGCTGGTGCGCCGTCAATTGGGGTTGACGGCGCTGTTCTACGCACTGGCGCATGTCGCGCTATACGCGTGGGACCAGAAGTGGAACCTCCACACCGTGGCTAGCGAGATCCTGTTGCGGTTCTACCTCGAGGTCGGCTTCGTGGCGCTGGTCGGCGTGGCACTGCTGGGCGTGACGTCGACGGACCGTGCGCTGCGCACGCTTGGTCATGCCTGGAAGCGGCTGCACCGCCTGATCTACCTGCTCGCCGTGCTGGCGCTGTTCCACTACTTCCTGCAGACCAAGGCCAACGTGACCGAACCGACGCTGTTCGCCGGCTTGTTCATCTGGATGATGGGGTGGCGCCTGCTGCCCCCCGGCCCAGACCGCCAGCCCTTGCCGGTGCTGGCCCTCGGGCTGGCCGCCACCGCGCTGACGGCTGTCGTGGAATACGCGTGGTATGCTTTGGCCACCCGGATCAACCCGTTGCGCGTGCTGAGCAGCGAGGTGGACCTGGCCTATGGCCCGCACGCCGTCGGGCAGGTGTTTCTGGTCTGCCTGTGTCTGGCGATTGCCACGGCCTTGTTCTGGGCGCGGCATCGCGAGCGGCTGCGGCAGTCGATCTGGTTCGACGTCGCGCTGTATGCGGGCGGGGCACTGATGGCTTCGGCCATGCTGTTTGCCTTCAATCTAACGGATAGCTGGCTACCGGACAGCTGGGAGGTATGGCAGCTCGCGGCGGGCCTTGTCGTCGTCGGTGCGATACTCGGGGCTGTGCGCGGAGTGCTGCCGCGCCAGCAACGCGTGCTGGACGTAATCTGCGTGGTGGCCGTGCTCCTGCCATTGGTGGCGGGGCTGACCGCTTAACCTGCAGTGCTGGCTTGCTCCGTTGCGTATAATCAACATCGCTAATTAGCCGAGAGCAGGGACCAAGGCCAGGCATCCACATGGCCTTCCCCTCTCAAATAGCTTGAATAATCCCGCCCGGTGTGCCTGGATTGACACCGTAAAGCCGGAGCAAATCCGGCAGCGTCTTGAGGGAGAGATAACGTGGCAATCACGCGCCGTACGCTGATGCTGGCTTCGGCTGGAACACTGGCCATGCCGTACGTGGCCCGCGCCGCCGACCCGATCAAGGTTGGCATGACCGTTCCCATGACCGGCCCGGCCGCGGAATCCGGCGGGTTTCAGCAGACCGGCGTGAAGATCGCGCTCGACGAGGTCAACGTGAAGGGTGTGCTCGGCCGACCGATGACGGTCACCTTCGAAGACGACCAGACCACCAACCCCGGCGCCGTGCTCGCCTTCTCCCGCTTGTCCAGCGACCCGGCGATGGTGGCCTTCCTGGGATCCATCCGCTCCACCCAGGTGATGGCGATGGCGCCCGACGTGCTGAAGATCAACAAGCCGATGATGATCGGCGGCACCGACCCGGCGCTCACCCACATGGGCAACCGCTGGCTGTTCCGCTGCCGGCCCAACGACAGCTATTCCGCCAAGGTCATTGCCCAATACGGCCTCGAGACGCTGGGCAAGAAGAAATGGGCCATCGTGCACTCGACCGACGCGTTCGGCACCGGCGGCATGAAGGCATTCACCGAAAGCCTGAAAGCGGCCAATCTCGAGCCTGTTCTGGTGCAGGGATATACCAACCAGCAGGCCGATTTCACCCCGGTAGCGCTGGCAGTGCGCCAATCGGGTGCGGACATCATGTGCAGCTATTTCACCTACGAGACCGATATTGGCGTGTTCGCGCGCCAGGTCCGCCAACTCGGGGTGCGGGTTGCCTGGGTGGGGTCGCCCTCGATCACCAACATCTCGGCGCTGAATCTCGCCGGGCCGGCGCTGTACGGCACATACGGCGTGGCCGACTACGCCGTGGACGCGACCCCGGCCTCCAAGGAGTTCGCCGCCAAATACCAGGCGATCCGCAAGACGGCGCCGGACAACCAATCGTCCTGGACGTATGACGCGATCAGCGTCCTGGCACGCGCGATCAACGACGCCGGGAGCACCGACCCGGAGAAGATCCGCACTGCCATCCTGGCCATCAAGAGTTTCCCGGGTGCCGAGGGGCAATACGACTTCGACCAGAACGGCGACGGTCTGCATGGCTATAACGTGGTGAAGAACGACAGCGGCAAGATCGTGTTCGACAAGCGCGTCGATTTCCCGGCCGCCTGAGTCTTGAGCCTTTTCCTCCAACTGCTGTTCACGGGCCTGGGCATCGGCAGCATCTACGCCCTGGTCAGCCTGGGGTTCGTCCTGCTGATCCGCGCCGCCAGCGTGGTGAACTTCGCACAGGGCGAGTTCTCCATGCTCGGTGCATACCTGATGGTGATCCTGGCCAATGATTTAGGCGTGCCCTATTTCATTGCGATCCCCGTGGTGATCGTGCTGATGGCGGCGTTCGGCGTGCTGTTCGCAGGCGCAGTGTATTGGCCGTTGCGCCACCGTGGACAGATGCCGGTGATCATCAGCACGATCGGCGCCTCGATCCTGTTGGCCAACTTCGTGCTCGCGACGTACGGCCCCAGCCCGCAGGTGCTGCCCGGCCTGTTCGACAACCCAGGGTTCGAAGTCGGGGGCGTGTTCATGGACAGTCAGTACCTGGCCATACTCGTGATCACCGCGCTGCTGGTGCTGCTGCAGTATCTGGTGTTCGAGAAGACACTGCTCGGCAAGAAGCTGCAGGCCACCAGCCAGGACAAGGAGATGGCCAGCCTGCTCGGGATTCCGGTGGCGCTGATGGTGCTGTTCACCTTCGCCTACTCGGCGGCGTTGGGCGGGATCGCGGGCATCCTGGTGGCGCCGGTACTATTCGTCAGCGTGCAGATGGGCGCGGTGGTCGCGCTCAAAGCGTTTGCCGCCAACATCATCGGCGGCTTCGGCAGCATTCCCGGTGCGATCATCGGGGGCCTGTCGCTAGGCGTCGCCGAAACGATGGGCGCGTCGTACATTTCTGTACCTTACAAGGACGCGTTCGCCTTTGCGCTGCTGCTGTTGGTGTTGCTGGTGCGGCCACAAGGGCTGTTCGGCGAGCGCATCGCGGAGAAGGCGTGATGCTCCCCTGTTACGTCTCTCTCTCCCCCTGGGAGAGGGCCGGAGTGAGGGAGCTTGGCTTGGCCGACAAACGTCATCTCGCAGCAAGCTCCCTCACCCAACCCTCTCCCAGCGGGAGAGGGCTCGCTCAAAGGGGGGTGTACTGATGGCGGCTCCTGCCATCGCCCAAGCCCGCCCGTGGCGCGGCGTGATCCCCGCCGTCGCCGCCGCCATCGTGCTGGTCGCCGCGGCGCAACTCGCCCCCGGCTCCGGCTACACGCTCAACCTGCTGATGCAGGCCGTCACCT
>CAXTWC010000136.1:0-15441 GCA_964247805.1 uncultured Acetobacteraceae bacterium
ATGTCGGACCAGTTGGGCGTGATGTATCTCGGCCGCATCGTGGAGCATGGCCCGGGCGAGGCGATCTTCACCCAGCCGCGCCATCCGTACACACGCCTGCTGCTGGAAGCGATTCCGGACCTCGCGGCGGCCGGTGGTCCGGGGCGGGTGCGGGCTGGAGTGGGCGGCGAGGTGCCGAGCCCGATCGCGCCGCCGCCGGGTTGCACGTTCCATCCGCGCTGCCCGCTGGCGAACGAGCGGTGCCGGGTGGAACGGCCGGGCTATACGCAAGCCGGGCCGGTGCAAGTGGCATGTCACGCGGTGGAAGAAGGGCGGGGCTAAGCGTCCGAGGCAGAATCAAAGACTGCTGCCTACGCCGCAGCCTCGATCGGGGGGATTGGACCACCCAAGTAGACGCTGGCTTGCACGGCTTCGGCCTCGGCTTCGGCTTCCACCATCCGCTGCTCCATGTAGCTGGCGGCCAGTGCTGCGAAGCCCGTCAGCAGTGCCTTCTCGGCAGAGGTCAGTGGTGGTCGCGCTACGCGGTCGATGATGCATAGCGCGCCGAGCGGCTGGCCTAGCGACGTCACGAGGGGGGCGCCCGCATAGAACCTGATGCCGGGTTCGCCTTGAACCAGGGGATTACCTGAGAACCGTAGATCCTTGCTGGCATTGGCGACCGTGAATACCCCGTCGCTGGCCATCGTATGATTGCAGAAGGAAACATCGCGGGACGTGCCTTCTATGTCGAGGCCTATCCTGGCAACGAAGTTCTGCTGGTCTTTCCCGACCAGCGTGACCAGCGCGATCGGCACGTTGAACAGCGAGGCCGTGAGCCGGACAACGCTATCCAGACTGCGGCTTGGCTTGGTGGCACCGGCAGCCTCGTAGCGCGCCAAAGTTGCCAGCCTCTGTTCCTCGTGGGGGCGCGCCGACGGAGTCGGATCGGTCGGCATGCCGGACGCCGAAACGACCCGGTTGCGCCCGGTGCGCTTTGCCTCATACAGCGCGGCATCCGCGGCGGCGATCAGCTCCCCGGCCGAACTCGGCCCACCATGCACGTGGGCCTGAGCGGTCGCCACGCCGAAGCTGGCCGTGACGACCCGCGCCGGCACGTTCCCGAGATGCTCGACGGCCAGGGACTCGATCGCTGCGCGTATTTGCTCGGCCACGCCCGCGGCCCCCTCGGCATCGGCGCCCGGCAACAGCACCGCCACTTCTTCGCCGCCGTAGCGAGCGGCCAGATCGCCCGGGCGGCGGACCTGATTGGTCACGGCGGATGCCACGGCTTGCAGGCAGCCGTCGCCGCCTTGATGGCCGTAGTGATCGTTGTACAGCTTGAACCGGTCCACATCGAGCAACAACAGCGACAAGGGTGCGCCGTCCCGCACGGCGCGGCGCCATTCCGCATCGAGCGCCTCGTCGAAGCGGCGACGGTTGGCAAGCCCGGTCAGTGCGTCCGTGGTCGCCTGCCCAGAGAGTATGCGGTTGAGCGCCTCGAGCTTTTCCTCGGCCGCCTTGCGATCGGAGATGTCCCGGATGGTGGCGACGAACTGCGTCTCGTCGTCGCCTTCGACGAGGCTGACGCGCGCTTCGACCCAAAGAAAAGACCCGTCTTTGCAGATGTAGCGATAGTCCATGGTGACCTGTTTATGACCGGCCATGATGTCTGCACGTATCGTTGCCGTCCTCGGCTGGTCGTCCGGATGGACCAGTTCGCCCCAATCGACTTGCATGGTATCCGCAACCGTCCAGCCAGTGAGTACCGCGAAAGCCGGCGACACGTAGAGGCGCCTCCCGTCCACGCCGACGCAGATGATGGCGTCGCTGGAATTGTCGGCGAGCAGCCGGTAGAGCCGCTCCGCCGCCTGCCGGCGTTCCACCTGGCGCGCAACACGCAAGCTGACCAGTATCAGGATAACCGCAGCGCTGATGCTGATGAAAAGATGACGGGCGCTGTCGGACCACCAGTCGGTCAGCACGTCGTCCGTCCCGTGGGAGACCATGAGAGTCAGGGGATATCCCTCGACGCGGCGGTAACTGCCGACACGATCCACACCGTCGACCGGCGACACATACTCGAAGCTCCCCGCCAGAGTGTTGGGGAGGATCTGCGCAAAAACCTTACTGGCCGAGCTGTCCGACCCGATCGTTCTAGGAGCGCTCGGGCTCCGGGCGATGACGATGCCGCTCGCCATGTCCAGCCGGATGACGCCGTGAGGACCTACGTCGAAGGTGTCGTAGAACGCTTGCAAACGTTCAACTAGAATCGACGTCAAAACGACACCGGCGAAGTTCCCGTCTGCATCATCTATCCGGCGGGATAGGGTAATGACCCATCGATCGTTCATTCGACTACGGATCGGGCCGCCCAGATGCATTCCGCGATCGGTATGCGTTCGGTGGTACTGGAAGTATTCCCGGTAGCTGTTGTTGACTTGCCGGGGAGTGACCGTGTCGGAGCTCGCAGCTAAATTGCCGCTAGCGTCGAAGATGCCCAGCCCTTGGATCCCCGGCATGCTCTTGACTTGCGCCTCCAGAGAAACGTGGATGCGCTCGAGCTGTACCCCCGACCCGTCGCCTTTTTCCATGCGCTCGCGTAGCGCGGCGACGACATTGTCCGCTGCCGCGATTGCGTCGTGGGCATGCTGGGCAAGTGACCTGGCGAGGTTCGCAGTCTCGACCTTGTCCTCGTCGATATTTCGCGACCGGTTCTGCCAGGTCCGCCAGCCATCGAGCCCGACCAGCAGCATACAAGCCGTGAGCACAGCCGCAATGACCCCGGCATGCAACGAGAGCCGCTGCCCGAGACGCTTGATTGCAGTCGATGCCATGCTCAAACGCCTAACCTCGCGACGATCCACAAGGCGCAATTAGACGTGCGAGATCTTAACGCCGGTTTACCACGGCGAGCGAAATCCCGTCCGGAGCAGGGAAACGAGCGGTTAGAAGCTCCACCCGGCGTCAACCACCCAGGTCTGGCTGGTGCACAGCCGGCTGTCATCCGCGGCCAGCCACAACACCATCCGTGCGACGTCGGCGGGATAGACTTTTTCCTTCAGGCATTGCGCCACCATCAACTCGCGCTCGGCCTCCGGCGTGAGCCACAAATCCACCTGGCGTTGCGTCATGATCCAGCCGGGAATGACGCAGTTGACCCGGATGCGGTCGGGGCCGAGATCCCGCGCCAGACCTCGGGTCAGCCCCTCGATCGCCGCCTTTGCCGCGGTGTAGGCCGGCATCCCGCCCTGGCCGATGTGCCAACTGACCGAGCCCATATTGATGATGGCGCCACCGCCTTGCGCCCGCATCATCGGCAGCACGGCCTGGGCGGCGAAGAACTGGTGACGCAAATTCACCTGCATCCGGTCATCCCAATAGGCGACGGTGACATCCTCGATCTTGTGGCGCTCGTCGTGGGCCGCGTTGTTCACCAGCACGCCGATCGGGCCCAGCCGCTCACCCACATGGGCGACCGCCGATTGCAGCGCCGCGATGTCGCGCAGGTCGATCGGCAGGAACAACGGCTCCGGATGGCCCTCGGCAGCCAGGCTGTCGGCAAGCGCTCGCCCGGCATCCGCTTGCAGATCCACGAAGGCGACCTTCGCCCCCTGCCGCGCGAAGTGCTCGACCAGCGAGGCCCCGATTCCCGTCGCACCGCCGGAGATGAACACCACGCGGTTTTGCAGGCTCGGATATTGGGCAAATTCGTTCATCGGATCTTCAGCTTTCGCGCATAGAACGGTACTCACGCCGGACGATATCCATCAGCTCCGAGACGGAGGTAGCGTGTGCATGGTTCTCATAGGTCACCCGACCGCGTTGCATCAGCATGATGCGGTCGGCGATCTCGAGCGCCTGGGCATAGTTATGGATGATCATGACGATCGACAAAGTCCCGGCCGCCTTCAGCCGCAGGATCAGGTCGATGATCAGCCCGGCCTCCCGCGCGCCCATGGCGGCCAACGGCTCGTCCAACAGCAGCACGCGGGCGTTCGAGTTCACCGCCCGCGCCACGGCGATCGCCTGCCGCTGGCCGCCGGACAGGCGCTCCACTGGCAGGGTCACGGAGGGGATGTGCACGCCGATCTGCTCCAGGCACGCCTCGGCCTGCCGCTTCATCGCGCCGTTGTTCAGGATACGGAACGGTCCCGGATACAGGATCTCGCGGTTGAGAAACAGGTTGTGGTACACGCTCAGCGAGTTGGCGAGTGCCAGGTCCTGATAGACGCATTCGATCCCGAGCGAGCGCGCATGGTCCACCGAGCGCAGTGCCACTTCCTGCCCGGCGACGTACAGCTTTCCTTCGGTCGGTTGTTGGAAGCCGGTCAGGATCTTCATCAGCGTCGACTTGCCGGCGCCGTTATCGCCGAGGATGCCGAGGATCTCGCCCTGCCGCAGATGCAGCGACACACCACCCAACGCCGTAACAGCGCCGAACCGCTTGACGATGCCGTCCGCCCGCAGCGCCTCGGCCGTCGCGGTCACCGCAGGGGCGTCCAGCACCGTGCTCATACCCGGCCCGAGCGGCGAAGGCGGCCGACATGGATGTTGAACAGCATCGCCCCGAGGATGGCCGCGCCGAGGATAATATTGAACGTGAACGCGTTGATGCCGATCAGCGTGAAGCCGTCGCTCAGCACGCCCAGCACGAACGCACCGATCAGTCCGCCGACGATGGTGCCGGACCCGCCGGCCAACGGCGTGCCGCCGATCACCCCGGCGGCCACCGCCAGGAACATGATCGCATTGCCCCCAGCCTGCGGATCGATCGACGAGATGCGAAACCCCTCGAGGATGCCCGTCAGGCCCGCTAGGCAGGCGGCGATCATGAAATTGCCGACCTTGAGCCGGCTGACGCGGATGCCTGCCTCCAGCGCTCCCACCGGGTTCGCGCCGGCGGCGATGGTGTGCAATCCCCAGCGCGTACGCCGCAGCACCCCGTGCATGACGGCCACAATCGCCACCGCCCAGATGATCTCGCTATAGCCCCAATTGCCGAACACGGCGGCGAACCCGGCATCGTCCGGTGCCTCCACCGGCGTGCCGTGCGACAGCGTCAGGGTCAGCCCGTTGAGCAGGAAGTTGGTGCCGAGCGTGGTGATGAATGACGGCACTTTCAGCAGCACCGTGATCACGCCGTTGACCAGTCCGACCACCGCACTGACCGCAAGCGCCGCCACCACCGCCAGCGGCAATGGCGCGCCGGCCTCGTGGGCGAAGTGCATGATGAACGGCGCCAACGCGAACACCATGCCGGCGGAGAGGTCGATCTCGCCGCCGATCATCAACATGATCTCGCCGCATGCGATGATCGCCGCCGGGGCGACGAATTGCGACAGGTTCTGCAGGCTCGCGTCGGTCAGCAGGAAATCCGTGTTCGCCCACTCGAAATAGGCGGTCAGGATCAGCGCCACCACCAGGATGCTCAGCTCCTGCCAGCGCAGTACGCGGCCCAGCATTCAGGTGGTGATCGGACCGGAGCGGGGGACGATTTCCCGCTTGTCCGTCTTGCCCTCGTAGCGCGTGCTGGTGGTGAGATAGCTGCCGACCGTATCTTTGGTGACGAATTTCAGCCCGGTGTTGTTATCCGCCGGGCCAACCAGGCCGCCCGAGGCGAGGAAGGTGAACATCTGCATCACGGTGTAGAAGCCTTGCAGATACGGCTGCTGGTCGATGGTGAAATGCATCGCGCCGGACTGGATCAGCGTGAGTGTGCGCGGCAGTAGGTCGAAGCCGCCGCCGACCACGCCCTTTGCCGCCAGGCCGTGCTTGTTCATGGTCTCGGCGACGCCCTGGGTCGTGCCGCCATCGACGGCGAACATGCCCTTCACGTCTTGATGGCCGAGGAAGAACGACTCGACCTTGGAGATCTCCTCGTTGACCGTGGCGCCGGTCGCGATCACCTGGATGTCGTACGTCTTGCCGGATTTCTTGAGTGCGTCCTGCGCGCCGTCGATGCGGGGCTGGATGTTCAGCGCACCCGGCGTCGCGATGAACAGCGCGATGCTCCCACCGCTGACCATGTTGGCGATCCGCTCGCCCATCGCGTAGCCGGCTTTGTAGAGATCCTGGCCGATATAGGCGAGCCGCTTGTTCTGGCTGCCCTGCGGCGAGTCGGCATTATACGCGAACACCGGGATACCGGCGGCCAAGGCGCGATCGGTAGGGCTGTCGAACGCCTTCGGGTCGATCAGCGGTATGGCAATGGCCGCTGCCTTCGCCGCGATGGCCGCGTTCATCGCGTTGACCATCTCCGCCACGTCCGAGTTCGCCGACCCGGTCCACTGATGGTCGCACCCCAGCAGGTCGCAGGCATCCGCCAAGCCGTATTGCGTGGGCACGAAGAACGGGTTGGTGGTGACGTGATTGACGAACACGAACCGCCAGCGCGGGTGGTCGGGGAACGGGCCGGCCTCTGCAGCGCGGGCGGTGCGTGCGCCGGCAAGCAAGGCCATCGCCGAGCCGACTGCCGCACCCTGAAGCAGGCCACGGCGTCCAGCAGGATCCGTCATCGCGTCTTACTCCCTGGCTTATAGCGTGCCATTTCGATGCTGACGTGAGCGTAGGGCGTCCGGGCTGTCAAGCCGAGGTGGGCTGAGCGCGTGATGAGTCGTGGCGCTTTAAAAGCCCTCTCCCTGGGGAGAGGGTCGGGTGAGGGCTCTAGCCACACGCTCGCTGGTGGCCGTGTGCGAAAGGCCCCTCACCCCGGCCCTCTCGCCGAGGGAAAGGGAGAAGTAAAGGGAGCGGGGCTAGCCGTTGCCGATCAGGATCCCCACCGCGAGCACCACTGCGCCACCGAGCATGACCTTGGCCATCGCGGAGATCGGCGACGTGTCCATGTATTTCCACTGGATCCAGGCGATGGCCGCCAACTCGATGAACACCACCACGATCGATACGCCGGTTGCGGTCCAGAAGTCCGGAATCAGGTAAGGTAACGTGTGGCCGATACCGCCCGCCATCGTCATCAACCCGCAAACCAGCCCGCGCAGGTACGGCGTGCCCCGGCCGGATAACTTGCCGTCATCGGCCAGTGCCTCGGCGAACCCCATCGAGATGCCCGCACCGATCGAGGCAGCTAGGCCCACCAGGAACGTGTTCCACGTTGAGTGCGTGGCGAACGCCGCGGCGAACACCGGGGCCAGGGTAGAAACCGAGCCATCCATCAACCCCACGAGGCCGGGCTGCACGATCTGCAGCACGAAACGGCGCTTGGCGGCACTGTCCTCTCGCTCGCGCACGTCGCCAGGCAGGCGCTTGGCCTCGATTTCGCCGGCCGTGGTCTCGTGGATGGCTTCCGCGGCGGCCAGGTCCCCGAGCAGGCGTCGGACGGCGGTATCCGTCGCGCGTCCGGCGGCTTGGGTGTAGAACCGCGCCGCGTCGTTTTCCATCTGGCGGGCGTGGCGGCGCACCGCCTCCACCCCGAGCGGACGCACTTGCCAAACCGGGCGTCGGGACACCAAGCCCTTGATGTCCTCGCGCCGGATAAGTGGGATGTGGGTGCCGAACCGCTCCACATAGGTCTCGATCAGCGTGCGGCGGTGGCCGTCTTCCTCATGCGCCATGTCGGTGAAGACCTTGGCGGTATCGGGGAAGTCCTCCCGCAGGCCCTCGGCGAAGTCGGCATAGACGCGGCCGTCCTCCTCCTCGTTGCTGATGGCGAGGGCAAGGATTTCACGCTCGGTGAGAGATTCGAAAGCAAGCATGCGCCGCACATAAGGGCAGTCGCTGTATTCAGCAAGTCGCGGCGAGGCTGTTGCGAATGCTTCTCAGTGTCGGAAGTGGCGCATGCCAGTAAAGACCATGGCAATGCCGGCTTTGTCTGCCGCTGCAATCACTTCTGCGTCCCGGATTGACCCGCCGGGCTGGATCACTGCCGTGGCGCCGGCTGCGACCAGTGCCTCGAGCCCGTCTGCGAAGGGAAAGAACGCGTCGGACGCGGCGACGCTGCCCTGCGTTAGATTACCGGCAACGCCAGCCGCCTTGGCCGCGGCCTCGCCCTTCCAGGCGGCGATACGCGCGGAGTCGACCCGGCTCATCTGCCCGGCGCCGACCCCGACCGTGGCGTTGTTGCGGGCATAGACGATCGCATTCGATTTCACGTGCTTGCAGACCCGGAAGGCGAACAGTAGGTCGACGAGTTCGGCCTCGGTGGGGGCACGTTGCGTGACGGTCTTCAGGTCCGCGGCGCCGACCCGGCCGGTATCGCGCGTCTGCACCAGCAGTCCGCCCGCGATGCTGCGCACTTGCAAGCCGGGCGCCGCCGGGTCGGGCAGGGTGCCGGTGAGCAGCAGGCGAAGGTTCTTCTTGCGGGACAGGATGGCGCGGGCCTGCTCGTCCGCATCCGGGGCCACGATCACCTCGCTGAAGATGGCGGCGATCCGTTCGGCTGCGGCGGCGTCCAACGTGCGATTGGTGGCCACGATGCCCCCGAAGGCGGACACCGGGTCGCAGCGCAATGCCGCATCCCACGCCTCGGCCAACGTGGCGGCGGACGCAACGCCGCAGGGGTTGGCGTGCTTGACGATGACGATGGTGGGTTCGGCGAACTCGGCCACGCATTCCAGGGCGGCGTCGGTGTCGTTGAGGTTGTTGAACGACAGCTCCTTGCCCTGGATCTGCCGCGCATGGGCTACGCCGGGGCGATCGCCGGTGGCGTACAAGGCGGCGTGCTGGTGCGGGTTCTCGCCGTAGCGCAGCGTTTGGCGCAGCGTGCCGGCGACGGTGAAGCGGTCGGGGAACTCGGTCTTTTCCCGGGCCGCGAACCAGGTAGCGATGGCGGAGTCGTAGGCCGCGGTGCGGGCATAGGCAGCGGCGGCGAACTGGCGGCGCAGGGCGAGCGTGGTGCCGCCGCCGGGCAGGGTGGCGAGTAGGGCCGCGTATTGCGCCGGGTCGGTGATGACGGCAACGGAGTCGTGGTTCTTGGCTGCGGCGCGGATCAGGGCCGGGCCGCCGATGTCGATGTTCTCGATGCAGTCGGCCTCGCCCGCACCGGAGGCGACCGTCGCTTCGAAGGGATACAGGTTGCACACCAGCAGGTCGATCGGCGCGATGCCGTGCTCGGCCATCTGGTCACGGTGAGTTTGCAGGTCGCGCCGCCCGAGCAGCCCGCCGTGGATTTGGGGCACGAGCGTCTTGACCCGGCCATCGAGGATTTCGGGGAAGCCGGTGTGGTCCGAGACCTCCTTTACCGGAATGCCCGCCTGGCGCAGGGCCGCGGCGGACCCGCCAGTGGACAGGATCTCCGCCCCGTGCGCCACCAAGGCCCGGGCGAGTTCGACCAGGCCCTGCTTGTCCGAGACCGAGATGAGGGCGCGGGTGATGCGGACGATGTCGGTGACGGTGCTCATGGGGGGCGCATAGCGGTGGAGCGGTGTCGGTTCAATCGCAAACGGCGTTCCTCCCCTGCGAAGCGGGGGAGGACCTTCTTCTCTACAGCCCCAGCAGGTCGAGCGTGCGGTTCACCACGGTGGCTTCGTCATACAGCGTGACCGCCCGTTGTCGCCCGGCCTCCCCCATCGCTCCCCGCATCGCTGGGTCGGCGGCGAGTTGGTTCAGCGCGGCGGCGAGCGGGGCCACCGTCGCGGGGGGAACCAGCAACCCGGTTTGGCCATGCACCACCTGCTCGCGTGGGCCGCGTATGGTGGTACTCACTACCGGCAGCCCGGCGAGCATCGCCTCGATCACCGACATTGGCAGGCCTTCGAAGTGGCTTGGCAGCGTGAAGATGTCGGCGGCGGCGAGCAGGGCAGGGATGTCCGTGCGATAGCCCAGCCGCCGCACCCGGCCGGTCGCCTCCGCCTTGGCCAGCGCCGGGCCGAGGTCGTCGCCACGGTCGGTGGCCAGGCGGTCGCCCACTACCCATAGTTCGGCGCCGCTCACCTGCTCCATGGCAGCGAGCAGTTCGGGGGTGCCTTTGTGGCGC
The DNA here is from genome assembly GCA_964247805.1 of uncultured Acetobacteraceae bacterium. Classification (GTDB taxonomy): domain Bacteria; phylum Pseudomonadota; class Alphaproteobacteria; order Acetobacterales; family Acetobacteraceae; genus LMUY01. Next base: position 9,908 of record CAXTWC010000136.1, read on the forward strand.
ACCAGGCGGGACACGGCGATGATCACCACCCGATCGGCCGGCACGCCCAATTCGCCGCGAATGCGCGTGCGGGATGCAGCGTCGGGGTGGAACAGGGCCGGATCACGGCCGTTGCCGATGCCGGTGGCGTGCCGGGCGATGCCGAGGCGGCGGGCGTCGGCGGCTTCCTCGTTCGAGACGGTCAGGAACACGGTGGTGACGCGCCCGGCGATCCACTCCATCACGAAAGAGGCAGCTCGCCGGGGCAGCGGTGCTGGCTGATTGAACAGGAACCCGTGGCAGGTATAGGCGATCCGGGGCACCCCAGCCACGCGGGCGGCCAGGCGGGCGAGGAAGCCGCTGATCGGCATGTGCCCGTGCACCAAATCCGGCCGCTCGCGCCGCAGCAGGGCCACCAGGGCGAGGAAGGCGCGGAGTTGTGCCAACGGCGAGACGCGGCGGACGAACGGGGCGGGCTCGACGCGGAAGCCCTCGGCGCGGATGTCGGCGAGCAAGGGCCCGTCAGCCGCGACGCCCACCACCTCGTGCCCGCGGGCGCGGATACCGCGCATCAGTGGGAGGACGAAGTGGCGCAGGGAAAAGTCGACGTTGGCGACCTCGACGACTTTCACCGCCGCGACCGAGAAGAACGTCCCCCTCCCCTTGAGGGAGGGGTTAGGGGAGGGGTGGGTCGCGATGCCCAACTCAGATATCCGAGTTCTGACACGCAGGGCCAGGCAGCAGCTTCACCCCTCTCCCGCAAGGGGAGAGGGAGAAGAAGAGTCACCCTACCTTCGAGATCGCCCATTTCACCTGCTGGGCGCCGTCGGCGTAGCCCGTCAGAACCACCTGTTCCGTGCGCTTTGGTTCCGCGCCGCCGAGGTAGATGCTCTCCTCCAGCGTCATTCGCGCTCCCTCCGCCCGCAGGCGCCAGCCAACGCCGGAGGGCAGCCGGAGCAGCACGGCCTCACCATCCTGCTGCAGGCTCGCGTTCACGGTCGGATGCAGGTGGAACCGCAACGTATACGGCTGCGGGGACGCCGCCTCGATCGCGTCCTCCCCGCGGATGTCGTCGCCGCTCTCGGCCAAGTACAAGCGGCGGCGGTGGATCGCGCCGAACGGCTTCTGGTAACCGTCATGGCTCGCCTCCAGCCAGTGCGCGCCGTTCGCCTCCTGCCGCTGCGCCTCGACCTTTTCCGGCTGGCGGCCGATACCCGGGCCCTTCAGCTCGGACGAATTCGTGTCCGCGATGGTGAGCGTGGAATGCGCCGCGGTCGCCCGGGTCGCATCCCGCCATTGCGGTCCGGCGGCGGGGGCAGCGCCGCAGTTCACGATCACCCGCTCGCGCCCGACCGACAGCTCCATCGCCAGAGTCCCCGCGTGGGACAGACGGTCCACACCCGGCGGCGGCGGGCGGCCGCAATCGATCAGCATCACCGTCCGGCCGGCCTGCATGCGCTGGTAGCCGCCCTCCGTCAGGCTGACGGGGGAGCGCCCGGTGCGCCCGGCCTGCCCCAGCACCTGCTCGATCAGGGCGGCCGAATCCTCCTTGCTGCCGTTGAACAAAGCGAGGCCGCCATCGCCATGCCGCATCGCGCGCAAGGCCGGCCCCATCCGCTCGATCGCGGCACCGAGGGCGGCGGGTGGTTGCGCCTGCGCGGCCTGTAGCAGGGCGCGGATTTCGACCAGGTCCTGCAAGGCGGCGAGTTGTGCCGCGGGGCTACGCTCGGCGTGGCAGCCATCGGGCAACACCTGGCGGGCGATCTCCTGCGGCAGGAACCGCAGGGCGCGGGTCAGGAACGAAGCCTGGTCGGGCAGCGCCACGGCCGCGGCGATCAGGCCTTTCAGCGCGGTCAGGGCGCGGGCGTCCAACTGCTCGGCCGGCAGATCGGCGGCCAGGGCACGGGCATCGGCGACCAGCCGGGTCATCATGCGGGTGCGGAACACGTCGTCGGCGGAGGCGGCGAAGAAATCCCAGTGGCCGAGCCAGGCGGCCAGGCGCGCCCCCGCCACGTCCGGCCGGCGCGTCATCGAGTTGGCGGGCAGGCCAATCCAATCGGCGGTCAACGCCCGCGCCCGGCCCCGCGCCGCGTCCGTGCCCAGGGCGCGCAGGTCCCGCAGCCAGGTGAAGCCGTGCGCGGCGGTCAGCATCACGGACGAGCTGTCCGCGTCGCCCCAGTCGCCGACCCGTAGCCGCAGCACGCCACCGCCGAATTCAAGCTCGCCCTTCAGCAGTCGGGCACCACGCGCCGGGTCACCGGGCCACAGATCGCGCACGGGCAGCGTCGGGCCGTCCGGGATGCGGCCCATCCGCAGGCTCGGCATCTTGGCCATCGCACGGCGGGCGTCACGCAGCCAGCGGAGCGTCATGGGCCCGGCGGCCGCAGGCTGGAAGTGTTCGGCCGCAGGCTGGCGATGGCGGCGGCGTAATCCTTGGCGCCGTACACCGCGGTGCCGGCGACCAGCGTGTCGAACCCGGCGGCGATCATGCCTGGAGCGGTATCGTGCGCAACCCCGCCATCGGCCGTTATGCGGATCGGCCGCCCCGTCGCGTCCGCCATGGCGCGCAGGGTGCGCGTCTTGGGAAGGACGGAGGGGATGAACGACTGTCCACCGAACCCGGGGTTCACCGTCATCACCAGGATGATGTCCACCAGGTCCAGCACCTCGCTGACCGCGCTGGCAGGGGTGGCCGGGTTGATCGCCACACCGGCCGAGACACCCAACGACCGGATCAGTTGCAACGTGCGGTGCAGATGTGGCCCCGCCTCGACATGGACCGAGATATGGTCCGCCCCGGCCTCGGCGAAGGCGGCGATGTAGGCGTCCACCGGCGCGATCATCAGGTGCACGTCGAACTTCATCTTTACATGCGGACGCAGCGCCTTCAGCACGCCCGCGCCGAAGCTGAGATTGGGGACGAAATGCCCGTCCATGATGTCCAGATGGAGCCAATCCGCCCCGGCTTGTTCCACGGCGATGGCCTCTTCACGGAGGCGGCCGAAATCGGCAGCGAGCAGGCTGGGGGCAATCAAGATCGGCTGGGACATGTCTCACCGGTTCTAGAGTGCGGCGCGATGGCAGCACAAGCGAGGGTCACGGTTTGATCCACCGCATCGCGAAGAAGCCATCCATGCCGCCGAGTTCGGGCCACAGTGCCGGGTGCGTGCGCAGGCAACCGCTATGCGTCCGCGCCTCGGGGATGGCGGCGAGTTCCTCCCGCGTGAACGGGCTGTGGCGCAGCCCGGCCTGCTGCAAGGCCCCGGTGGCGCCAGGCCCTTCCTCGGGCTGCAGCGAGCACACGGCATAGATCAGCCGCCCGCCCGGTCGGAGCATGGCGGCGGCGGAAGCGATCAGGGCGCGCTGCTGTTCGGCCGAGGCCTTCACGTCCGCCTGACGCTTCAGATGCGGGATGTCCGGGTGCCGCCTTATTGTGCCGGTGGCGCTGCAGGGTGCGTCCAGCAGCACCGCATCGAGCAGGGCCGGGGGGCGCCAGACGGTCGCATCCGCCTCGATCACGGTTGGCTGGAGGTGCAGTCGCTGCAGATTTTCCCGCAGCCGGCCGATCCGGTGGGTGTCGCGCTCGATGGCGAACACCTCCGCCCCGGACGTGGCGAGTTGGGCGGTTTTGCCCCCGGGGGCCGCGCACAGATCGGCCACCCGCTCGCCGCTTTGGGCGGCGAGCAACTGGGCGGGCAGGGCGGCTGCGGCGTCCTGCACCCAGAACGCGCCCGACTCGTAGCCGGGCAGGTCCATCACCCGCGTGCCGGCCGGGTAGCGCACCGAGCCGGTGGGGAGCTGCGTGCCGCCGGGCGGCGCCTCACCTTGTATCGTGAGGTCCAGTGGCGCCTCGGTGCCCTGGGCGGTGGCGATCGCGCGTGCGTCCGACCCCCAACTTGTCCAAAGCCAGGGCGGCGTATCCAGCCGCGGCGAATCCAATTCTGCCAAGGTGGCGGCTCCGGTTTCCGACACCCGGCGCAGCACGGCGTTGACCAGCCCGGTGAACGGCGCGAGTCCCTTCGCCCGGGCCAGCGCCACGCTGGTGGCGACGGCGGCATGGGCGGGTGTGTCCAGCAGCAGCAACTGCGCCGCCCCGAGCCGCAGCACCTGGCGCACCGGGTCGGGCGGGGCGCGGCGCAGATGCGGCTCCAGCACGGCATCCAGCGACCCAGCGCGCCGCAGCACCGAAGCGGCCAGCCGGTGGGCCGCGGCACGGTCGCGCGACTCCGTGGGCGGCAGCGCGGACAGCGCATCCTCCAGCGAGCGCTTGCGGACCAGCACGGCGGTGAGCAGGTCGAAAGCGCCCTCGCGGGTCGGGTCGGAGCGTGGGTCTGGCATGGTCTTTCTAGGGCGTGCGGGCGGGCTTCATGGCGCGTATCGGACGCACAAGCTAGGGCCAGTCCGGCGCCAGCCTTAGTTCCTCCCCCACTGGGGGAGGGGGACCATGCGCTTGCATAGCGGAGGGGGCACGCAACGTCCGCCCCCTCCGTCGGCTGCGCCGCCGACTCCCCCGTGGCCGACTCCCCCGTGAAGGACGAGGGAGGAACGAGAGGGAGATTTATCCACCAAGGTGATTTCACCCCGGCCGAAACTGCTCTACAGCGCGCGCCCATGGACCTGCTGGAAACCAGGCGGCCGCGAGCGCTGCTGCTCGCTTTCTGCCTGCTCGTGTGGCTGCCCGGGTTCTTCACCCTTCCTCCCACCGACCGCGACGAGAGCCGGTTCGCCCAAGCCAGCAAGCAGATGATCGAGACCGGCGACTACGTCCGGATCATGAACGGCGACGTGCCGCGCAACCTCAAGCCGATCGGCATCTACTGGCTGCAGGTGCCATTCGCCGGGGCCGCGCGGGCGCTGCACATCGCCACCGCCAACCCGATCTGGCCCTACCGCCTGCCGTCCCTGGCCGGCGGGATCGTGGCGGTGCTGGCCACCTTCGAGTTGGGGCTGGCCCTGGGGGATCGCCGCAAGGCCTTGCTAGCGGCAGGCATGTTGGCCGCGTGCGTCACCCTGACGGTCGAAACCCACATCGCAAAGACCGACGCGGCGCTGCTGGGGGCGACGACCGTCGCGATGATGGTGCTCGCCCGCGCTTACCGCGGCCCGGTGGGGCGGGGCCAGGCAGCCGTGTTCTGGCTCGCCATGGGGGTCGGCATCATGCTGAAGGGCCCGATCACCCCGATGGTCGCCGGCCTCACCGCCCTCACGCTCGCCATCGTGGACCGCCGGGCACGTTGGCTGCTCGCCCTGCGCCCGGTCAGCGGACTTGTACTACTATTGGCGATCGTGCTGCCGTGGTTCATCGCCATCGGCGTCGCGACCCACGGAGCCTTCTTCGGGGACGCAGTCGGCGGCGATCTCGGCCACAAGCTCGCCGGCGGTGACGACGCCCACGGCGCTCCGCCCGGCTTCCATCTGCTGCTGCTGCCGCTGCTAGCGTTCCCGGCCACGTTGCCGGTGCTGCGCTCGCTGCCATGGTGGTGGCGGGACCGGCGCGACCCGGCGTTCCGCTTCCTGCTCGCCTGGATCATCCCGGCCTGGGTGGTGTTCGAGGC
>CAXTWC010000137.1:0-15023 GCA_964247805.1 uncultured Acetobacteraceae bacterium
ACCCCCTGCCCCGCCCGTTCCACGTGCTGGCGACGCAGAACCCGATCGAGCAGGAAGGCACCTACCCCCTGCCGGAAGCCCAATTGGATCGATTCTTGCTGCAGGTGGACGTGTCCTACCCCGATCTCGCCAACGAGCGGACGATGCTGCTGGCGACCACCGGGTCGCAGATGGCGCGGGCTCGCCCGGTGCTGACCGGTGAGGAACTGCTGGCGGCACAGGCGCTGATCCGGCGGGTGCCCGTTGGCGAAAGCGTGGTGGATGCCATCCTGGCCCTGGTCCGCGGCGCCCGACCGGAAACGGCAGCCGATGACACGGTGCGGCATCACGTCGCGTGGGGACCGGGTCCACGAGCCGCGCAGGCGTTGATGCTGGCCACGCGGGCACGGGCTTTGCTGGATGGCCGGCTATCCCCCTCGCTGGACGATGTCGCGGCGCTGGCCCACCCCGTGCTGCGCCACCGCATGGCGCTGAATTTTGCCGCCCGGGCCGAGGGGATCGAACTGCGGGACGTGATCGCCGGGCTGGTCAAACGGCTTTGAGCCGCCCGAGCACCCACCAAGGTCCTCGCCTGTCCTCCACGGGGGAGTTGGCGGCCAAGCCGACGGAGGGCGCGCAGGGCACCGTCCGTGTGTGTGCCCCCTCCACCATGCTTCGCACGGTCCCCCTCCCCCGCTACGCGAGGGAGGATCAGTGAAAGCCGCCCAACCGGTCAGATCGACCCAACCCGTCCTCCGCGCCGAGGCCCTCGGGGCGACGCTGCCCCCGCTGCTCGTCGCGGCGGAACGCGTGGCCTCAACGGTTGCCCAAGGCGTGCACGGACGGCGCCGGGTCGGCCAGGGGGACAGCTTCTGGCAGTTCCGCCCCTACCAGACGGGCGACGCGCCCGGGCGGATCGACTGGCGGCAATCGGCCAAATCGCCCCGCACCTACGTTCGCGAAACCGAATGGGAAGCGGCGCAGACCGTGAACCTGTGGCGGGACAGTTCCGCTTCCATGCATTGGCGCTCCGGAGCCGCCATGCCGCAGAAAGTCGAACGTGCCGACCTGCTGCTGCTGGCCACCGCGTCCCTGCTGCTCCGCGGTGGCGAGCGGGTGCGCTTGCTCGGGCAACGGACCGGCGGCTCGCTTCCGGCGATGGCGGCGGCACTGGGGGGCATGGCCGGGGGTGATCCCCCCAACGTTCCGCTGCCCTCCCACAGCCGGGTGGTGCTGTTCGGCGACTTCCTGCATCCGCTCGAGGAGATACGCACCACGATCGCACGGTTGTCCGCGATCCCGGTGCGTGGCCATCTGCTGCAGGTGCTGGACCCGGCGGAGGCATTGCTGCCCTACTCCGGCCGGGTCCGCTTCCGCGGCGTGGAGGCGGATGGCGAGATGCTGATCCCGCAGGTCGAAGGCATCCGCGACGCCTACACCGAAGCGCTCGCCGCCCAACAGGCCGGGCTGGCTGCGCTGTGCCGCGCCGCCGGTTGGGGCTTCGCGACCCACCGCACCGACGCACCGCCGGGCAGTGCACTGCTCGCGCTCTACACCGCGTTGGCGGGCATCAAGTGATCTTCGCGGCACCCTGGGTGCTGCTGGCGCTGGTGGCGCTACCGGCCCTGTGGTGGCTGTTGCGCGTCACACCGCCAGCACCCCGGGTGCAGGATTTCCCCGCCATCCGCCTGCTGCTCGGCCTCCGCGCGCGCGAGCAGACGGCGGCGCGCACGCCCTGGTGGTTGCTGCTCCTGCGCACGATCGCGGCAAGTCTGCTGATCGTGGGGGTGGCCGGCCCGGTGCTGGATGCCGCCGGCGCGCTACCCGGATCCGGCCCCTTGTTGCTGGTGGTGGATGACGGCTGGGCCGCCGCGCCGGACTGGCAGGCCCGCATGGCCGCCGCCGGCGCAGCGTTGGACCGGGCGGAGCGCGCGGGTCGAGAGGCGGCGTTGCTAACCACGGCGCGGTCCGGACAAAATGCCGCGCCGACCCTGTCGCCCGTCATGCCGGTCGCCGAACTCCGGCCCCGCTTGGCCGCGTTGCACCCACAGCCCTGGCCGCCCGACCATTCGGCTGCGGCACAGGCACTGCGCGGCGCGTCGGGCACCGTCGTCTACATCGCGGACGAGCTAAAAGCGCCCGGCGACGACGCCCTAGCCGCAGCCCTGACCGCCGCTGGCTCTGTCACGGAGGTGGCACCGTCAGCGCCCAACGTGCAGATGATGCTGGCGCCGCGTTCGGAAGCGGACCGGCTGGTCGCCCGTGTCGCCACCCTGCCGGGCCCAGGCCAAGACCTCGCCGTTCTGGCCCAGAGCGGGGACGGACGCAGCCTCGCGCGCGCGACGGCTCATGTCTCGCCGGGTTCGGCGGAGACGGAACTGCCCATCGTGCTGCCCCCCGAACTCCGCAACCGCCTGACGCGGCTGGTGCTGGAAGGCCCGGCTTCAGCCGGGGCGACCCTGCTGCTGGACGAAGGCTTGCGCCGTCGGCCCGTGGGCCTGGTGACGGCCGAGGCGGGTGGCGACACCCCCCTCGTCGGCTCACTCTATTACCTGGAGAAGGCGCTCGGTCCATTCACCGAGCTTCGCAGGGGCGATCTGCATACCCTGTTGCAGCGGGAGATCGCCGTGATCGTGTTGGCAGATCGCCCAGTGGCCCCCGCCGAGGCGGCCGAGTTGCAACGTTGGGTCGAAAACGGCGGCCTGCTGCTGCGGTTCGCCGGCCCGCGCAGTGCCGAGACCACCGACGACCTGGGCCAGCCCGTCGGCGATCCGCTGATGCCCGAACGCCTCCTGGCAGAGGACCGTCAACTCGGCGGGGCCTTGTCGTGGAGCCAGCCGGCCAAGCTCGCCCCGTTCGCCGTGGACTCCCCCTTCGCTGGGCTCGCGGTACCCGATGACGTGACGGTCAACCGGCAAGTGCTTGCGGAGCCTTCCGCCCAACTCGCCTCCCATACTTGGGCAAGGCTGGTGGACGGGACGCCGTTGGTGACGGAGGCGGCACGTGGGTCCGGCCGGTTGGTGCTGTTCCATGTCACCGCCAACGCCGACTGGTCCAACTTGCCGCTTTCGGGGCTATTCCCCGACATGCTGCGCCGTCTGGTCGCGCTCTCGGCCGGCATTTCCGCCGCCCCGGATGCGCAACCACTCAGCCCGGCCGAGACGCTGGACGGGTTTGGCGTGCTGGGTGCGCCGCCACCCGCCGCCATCGGCATGGCAGGCACGGCATTCGCCGCCACCGCCGTCTCGCCGCAGCATCCGCCTGGACTGTATGGGCCGGACGCCGGTCGCAGGGCGTTGAACCTGTCCAACGCGATGGGGCCGCTGGTGCAAGCTGCTTCCATCGCTGGCGCGGCACGGCAACCGTTGGTTGGCGGAGCGCGCGAGCGGGCGATCGGGCCCTGGCTGGTCGCTGCAGGGTTGGCACTGCTGGCGATCGACCTGCTGCTGGCGCTCCGGTTACGCGGCCTGCTCCGCCCTGCCATCGCTGTGCTGCTGTTGCTGGCCGGCCCGGCGCGGGCGCAGCTACCGTCGCCGCCATGGCGGGCGGCGCTGGAGACCCGGCTGGCCTATATCGTCTCGGGCGATCCGGCGGTGGACGATACCGCGCGTGCCGGGCTTGTCGGATTATCGAGCTACGTGAACAGCCGCACCGCCGCGCATCTCGGCGACCCGTCCGGCGTGCAGCCGGGCACCGACGACCTCAGCTTCTATCCACTGCTGTATTGGCCGGTCACCCAGGCCCAGCCGTTGGCCGGCCCGGCGGTTACGGCACTGAACGACTACATGCGCGATGGCGGCATCATCGTCATCGACACCCGCGGCGACCAATCTGCCCTCCGCACCGCAGCCTCCGGGCTGGCCGTCCCGCCGCTCACCCCGCTGACCACCGAGCACGTGCTCGCCCGCTCGTTCTACCTGCTGAGCGAATACCCCGGCCGCACCAGTGGCGACACCGTCTGGGTGCAGCGCCAGGGCGACCGCAGCAACGACGACGTCAGCCCCGTGGTGATCGGGTCGAACGACTGGGCCGCGGCCTGGGCGGTGAACGAGTCGGGCCAGAACACCATCGCCATCGATGGCGGGCCACGGCAGCGCACCCTGGCCTACCGGTTCGGCGTGAACCTCGTGATGTACGCGCTGACCGGGAACTACAAAGGCGACCAGGTGCACGTACCGCACATCCTCGAACGGTTGGGCCAGTAGCATGACGGCGTTCAGCTCGATCAGCTTCATCCCGGTCGTGCCCCTGTGGGTGCTTTACGCACTGGCGGCGCTCTGCGTGCTGGCGCTGATCCCAGCCGTCTTCCGCCGAGCGCGCGGCTCGGTGCTGCGGTTGCTGTGCTTCGCCGTGGTGCTGGTGTGGCTCGCCGGCCCGCGGTTGATCCGCGAGACGCAGGAGGCGTTGGGCGATATCGCGGTGATGGTGGTGGACCACACCGGCTCGATGGCGATCGGCAAGCGCGGCGCCCTGGTCGATGCGGCCGCGGCCAAGCTGCAGGCCGAGGTGAACGCGATGCCCGGTATGGAGCTGCGCACCGTGACGGTGCCGGAGGCCGGGCATGACGGCACCCGCCTGTTCACGGCGCTCAACCGCACCCTGGCGGACGTGCCCCGCAACCGTCTGGCCGGCGTCGTGATGCTCACGGACGGCGTGGTGCACGATATCCCCGCCACCGCAACGCCCGCGCCCGTGCATGCCCTGATCGCCGCGTCCGGTGAGGAGACCGACCGGCGCATCCGCATCGTGGAAGCGCCCAGCTACGGCATCGTCGGTAAATCCGTCGTGTTGCGGGTGGCGGTGGACGATCTGGGAGTGGACCACGCCGGCATCACCGCCCCACTGACCGTCCGGCGCGACGGCGAGGCGCCGGTGGTCACCAGCGTGCCGGTCGGCGTGGTGCAGCCGATCGAGATTCCCATCACCCGCGCCGGTCCCACCGTCGTGGAGCTGTCCGCGGCCCCGATGCCGGGGGAGGTGAGCGACCTGAACAACCACGCCGTGATCTCGATCAACGGCGTGCGCGACCGGTTGCGCGTGCTGCTGGTGAGCGGCGAGCCGCATGCCGGCGAACGCACCTGGCGCCGGCTGCTGAAGGCCGACCCGGCCGTCGACCTGGTGCACTTCACCATCCTGCGCCCCCCCGAGAAGGACGATCTGACGCCTCTGAACGAACTCGCCCTGATCGCCTTTCCGGTGCGCGAGCTGTTCCAGGTCAAGATCAAGGATTTCGACCTGATCATCCTGGACCGGTTCTCCAACCGCGGGATCCTACCGCCGCCGTATCTGCGCAACATCGCCGACTATGTGCGTGATGGTGGAGCGTTGTTGCTATCGGTCGGGCCTGAGTTCAGCGGCCCGGCCTCCCTGGCCTATAGCCCGCTCGCCCCCGTGTTGCCCGCCGAACCGCTCAGCGGCAACGCCGGCACGATCGACGGCCCGTTCCGTCCCATCGTGACCGCGCTGGGGGAACGTCACCCCGTGACCGAGGGTCTGCCAGGCGACCGCCCGGGTGCGACCCCGGCCTGGGGCGACTGGTATCGTCGCCTGCAACCGTCCTCCTCGCACGGGCAGGCGGTCATGAGCGGCCCGGACGGTCAGCCGCTGCTGCTGCTCGACCGGGTCGGCAAGGGACGCGCGGCGTTGTTGTTGTCTGACCAGATCTGGCTGTGGTCGCGCGACCATGAAGGCGGCGGCCCACAGGCCGAGTTGCTGCGCCGGGTCGCGCACTGGCTAATGAAGGAACCCGCGCTGGAGGAGGAGGCGCTCACTGCCTCGGTGGATAATGGCGCTCTGGCGGTACAAAGGCGTTCGGTGTCGGACGCGCCGCCCCCACCGGTGACCGTCACTTCGCCCGGTGGGCAGACGTCCAAGTTGACGCTTGCGCAAGCGTCGCCGGGTCGCGCGACGGCGACGACACCCGCGCCTGACCCCGGTGTGTGGCAGGTAAGCGATGGCACCCGCACCGCCTTCGCCGCCGCCGGCTCCGCCAATCCGCTGGAAATTGCCGACCTGCGCGCCACAGCCGATTACCTGGCGCCCGTGGTGCGGACCTCCGGCGGGAGCGTGCACTGGCTCGATCCAGCGGGCGCGCCGGAGCTGCGGTCCGTCGAACCCGGCCGGGTTGCCTCGGGCGCCGGATGGATTGGGTTGCGACGGAATCACGACCACTTGGTAACGGGAGTGGACGCGACTCCCCTGCTGCCAGCCTGGCTAGCGCTACCCTTACTGCTTGGGTTGGCCTTTGCGGCTTGGCGGCGGGAAGGTGCTGGTTGATGGATTTTGAAATGCCCGGCCGACCCGGCTAGATTACCGCCATGCGCACCATCGTCCGCCTTTCCGTCCTGCTCACCGGCCTCGTTCTGATCGCTCACTCGGCCGCGGCGCAGGTCGGGGCACCGCTGACCGAGTCGAGGATCCGCTCCGGAGCACCGAAGGCTCCGACGGGCAAAGCGAGCCAACCGCCGCCGGCCGCCGTTCCTGGAGCGCGGGCCCGGCCTGACTCCGTCGCACCCGCCGATCGCTCCGCAGCCGACCTGCCGCCGACGGAAGCGTTGTTCGACTCCATCAACCGGGGCGACATCGTCTCCGCTCGGGACGCCGTGTCCCGCGGCGCTGACCTGGACGGGACGAACTTGCTCGGCTTAACGCCGCTGGAACTCTCGGTGGACCTGGGACGCAACGACATCTCGTTCCTGCTGCTCTCGCTCCGGGGCGCCGGAGCCGGCAGCGCGAACAGCCGCGGACCCGGCCGGGAGGACACGCCTCCTGCACCGCCAACACCAGCGGAGCGGCGTCGTGCCCTGGCAGAGGCACGGCAGCAGGCTCAGGCGCAGACCCGTCAGACGAAGGCGCAACTGGCCGCGGCCCCGGCGCGCCAGGGTCCGGCCTTGTTCGCCGGCGACGGCGGCACGGCGGTGCCATCCGCCGGCTTCCTGGGCTTCGATCCCCATCACTAGCCGACACGTCCTTCTCCGGCTCGCGCCCGCCTGAGTACCGATCGCAGGATGAGTGCCGAGGTCTCCCCGGCCGCGGCATTGGCGGCGCTCGACGCAACCGGAGTGCCCTTGCTGCTGCTCGGTCCCTCCGGCGTGGTGGTGCACGCCAACCGGGCTGGCAAGATCCTGCTCGGCGCAGGACGCACGTTCAGCCTGAACGCCGGAAAGCTGACCGTGCAGCGCCAGGCGGACCAGGACGCCATCGCGTCGTCGATTGCGGCGACCCTTCAATCAGGGACCGCAACGATGCTGCAGATGTGCAGCCGTCAGGGCGACGTGCGCCACCTGTTGTCGTTCTCGCCACTGCCGGGTGAGGCATTCGTGGCTGGGGCGATTGCGGAACTACGCGCGCCGTTGTTACTGACGCGGAATTGGTCCCGCGGGGCCCTTTCCCTGCCTCCGGCCGCCGCCGAGATCGCGGAGGCACTGGCTGAGGGGGAGAACCTTGCTGAATTCGCGGAGCGGACTGGGTTGTCCATCGGGGGTGCCCGTACCCGGCTGAAGAAGCTGTTGCGGCGGCTCGGAGCGCGGTCTCAGTCGGACGCGGTCGCCGTCCTGTTACGCGCGGCCGGGGCGCTGCCTCCGCGCTAGGTTAGTAAAGCGATGCGGTGGGACGACTTTCGGATCGCTTTCCGCAGGCAATTTTATCACCCGTGCCCGTGGCGCAATTCCGCCAGCTGCTCTGGCAGATCCCGTAGATCGACGTCGCCCTTCCGCAACACCCGGTCCGCGCTGCTCAGCCGTTGGCGATCGCCTTGCGTGAGGTCACGGGCGCTCAACACGATCACCGGGATGTCAGCCCCGCCCGGCCGCTGCCGCAACGCCTCCAGGAAGGAGAAACCGTCCATCACCGGCATGGTCAGATCCAACAGGATCGCCAGCGGCTTGGCCCGGTCGACCGACTCCAGCGCTTCCTGGCCGTTGCTCGCCTCGGTCACGGCCCAGTCGTCCCGCTCCAGCACCGTGCGAAGGCGGGAGCGGGCGTCGGGATCGTCGTCGACCACGAGCACTGTCCCCTCAACGGACCGGAACCGCTTCATGATGGACTTCAGGTGGTCCCACTCCACCGGCTTCAATACGTAGTCGACAGCGCCTAACGCATTGGCCAACCCCGGCTCGTTGACGAAGCTAGCCATGATGACGGGGATCGTGGCCAGAGCGGGCTCCGACTTCAGCGCGGTCAGCACCGACCAGCCATCCATCTGCGGCATCATCACGTCGAGCAGTATGGCACGCGGACGTAGCGCGCGGGCCATCTCCAGCCCGGCTCGGCCATCGGCCGCCGTTGCCACGGCGAAGCCCTCGCGGGTGAGGAAGCGGCTCAGCAGATCGCGCTGCGAGGCGTCGTCATCCACTACCAAGACCAGCTGCTGGTCCACGCTTTTAGCGTCGTCCGGAACGGTGCCCGACTCGGCCGGGGCCTGTTCCGGCATCACGGCTGGCAGACGCATGGTGAAGGTGGTGCCCTCGCCAAGCTTGCTCTCGACCGTCACTTCGCCGCCCAGCAAGCGACAGAACGCCCGGGTCAGCGCCAGGCCGAGTCCGGTGCCGCCGAAATTGCGGGTCGTGCTCTCGTCGGCCTGCGAGAAGCGTTGGAACAGCTTACCCACCTGCTCCTCCGTCATGCCGATACCGGTGTCGGCGATGGCGAACTCCACCCAATCCTGATCACGGCGCACGGTGAGGGTGATGCGGCCCTTCTCGGTGAATTTGGCCGCGTTGCTGATCAGGTTGAACAGGCATTGACGCAGCTTGACGACGTCGCTGTGCATAGCGCCCAAATCCTCGCCGAGCTCCAGCACCAAGGTGTTCTCCTTGCGCTGCACCAGGGCGTCGACGGTCGAGACCGCCTCCCGCGCGACCAACGCGACCTCGAAATCCTCCGCATAGCTGGTCATGCGGTTGGCTTCGATCTTCGACAGGTCGAGCACGTCGTTGATCAGGCTGAGCAAGTGTCGGGCGTTGCTCTTGATCTTCTGCAGATCGGCGATCAGGTGCGGCTCGCCGAGATCCTCCATCTCCTCCTCGAGCATTTCGCTGTAACCGATCACGGCCGAAAGCGGAGTGCGCAGCTCGTGGCTCATATTAGCCAGGAACACGCTTTTGGCGCGGTTGGCGGACTCTGCGGCCTCCTTCGCGGCGGCAAGTGCGGCTTCGGCCATGCGGCGTTCGGTGATGTCGGAATGAGTGCCGATCCATTCGCGGATGCTGCCGTCCTCCTCGCGCACCGGAACGCCCTGGACGGCCATATAGCGCCACTCGCCATCGGCGCGGTGCAACCGGTGCTCCACGGTGTAAGGCTCGGTCGAGGCGACCGCCCGGTGCCATGCTTGCACGGTCGCCTCGCGATCCGCCGGGTCGACCGCGTCCAGCCAGCCCATGCCGGATGCTGCCTCCCACTCCTGGCCGGTGAAGGCCATCCACTGGCGTTGCTGGTGGACGAACTCGCCAGTCGGCGACGTGGTCCAGATGATGGAGGCGCTACTCTCCGTCAACGTGCGGAACCGCTCCTCGCTCTCCCGCACCCGGCGCTCCAGACGGTTACGCACGGTCACGTCGGTGACGACCATGCCGGCTCCGACGGTGTCACTCGCTTGGCCGGACTGCCCTACCGGGTAGAAGCTGACCAGGAACTGCCGTGCGTGGTCCGGACGCGCCGGGTCCGCGGCTTCGATCTCGGTATTGGGGATCGGCCGGCCCCCGTCCAGCACGCGCTGTAGCTTGCCGGCAAACGTCGCCCGCAACTCGGGCATCACGTCCCAGATGCTGCTGCCAACCTCGACCCCGAGCGCGCGGCTGCTCATGCCTGCCAGGGCGCGGTTCATGTGACGGATGCGCAGCGAGCCATCCAGCAGGCCGAGGCCGACGGGTGCGTTCTGCAACACATCCTGCAACAGGGCGCCGGCCGCGCGGCTTTCCCGCCTGCGTCGCACCGAGTACAATACAACCATGGCCACCGCGCCAGCCAGGCCGAGCAGGCCAAGGGCATAGAACCACGGGACCTCCCCGCTCACCCGCCTATCTCGGCGCTCCATTCGGCTGTTGGCCACTAATTGCAGCCCCGCAACCTTGGTGCGGACAGTGTCCATCAACTGCTTGCCGCGGCCGGCAGCGATGGCGTTGACCGCGGAGTCGATGCCCCCGGTGCGCCGCGCGGCGATACCGGCCTCCGCCGTGGCGATCCGCTCCTGCACTGCCTCTGGCAATCCGTCGAGAGCGACGCCAAGCGACGCCAGGGCGTTGATGCGGGCCTGCACGAGTGGCAGTGCCGCGGTGTACGGCTCCAGATAGCCCTGGTCGCCAGTCAGCAGGAAACCGCGCTGACCGGTCTCGACGTCTTTGGTCGCCGAGAGCAGCCGTTCCGCCTCGATGACCAGCGTGCGGTCCCGCTCGTCACCAGCGTCGCGCCTTGCCTCGATGACACGCTCGGCGAAGAAGGCCCCCAGCCCAACCGCGACGAATACCGCGGCGAAGGCCAGCTCGCGGCCGGCAGACAGACGTCGCTTCAGGCCCGCAGGGAAAATGGAGGCGGCAGCTGGGCCGGTTGCGGACATCGGGACTCCGTTGAGGGGCATGGAACGGTAGTAACGCCACGACACAACGCATGGGCAGGCGAATCGATTGCGCGCTGCCCGCGTTCGGCGTCGCACGAAGGCCGCCCGTGTCCCTCCCTCTGCTTTGCCGACGCCTCCCCCGCTTCCAGGGGAGGAATCTATCGGGTCTTTGCCGTAAGGCGGCCCGTTACTGCGCTGGCGCGACCTTATCCTGCGTCTTGGTGTCGAAATCGCTCGCCTCGTGTCGCTCGTGCAACTGGCTGGCCGGATCGCCCTGCACGCGGTTGACCATGCGTCCGCGTTGCGCAGCCGGACGGGCGGCGATCGCGTCGGCCCAGCGTTGCACGTTCTTGTAGCTCTCCACATCGAGGAACTCGGCCGCGCCGTAAAGCCAGCCCTTCACCAGGCCGCCATACCAGGGCCAAACCGCGATGTCGGCGATCGTGTAATCGCCGCCTGCCAGGAACTCGGTCTCAGCCAAGCGGCGGTCCAGCACATCCAGCTGACGCTTAGCCTCCATGGCGAAGCGGTCGATCGGGTACTCCATCTTCATCGGTGCATAGGCGTAGAAGTGGCCGAATCCGCCACCCAGGTATGGCGCGCTGCCCATTTGCCAGAACAGCCACGACAGGCACTCGGCCCGTGCCGCGCGCTCGGTCGGCAACAATGCGCCGAATTTCTCCGCCAGATACATCAGGATCGCACCGGATTCGAACACTCGGATCGGCGTCGGGCCGCTTCGATCCAGCAGGGCCGGGATTTTCGAGTTGGGATTGACGCCCACGAACCCACTGCCGAACTGATCGCCATCGCTGATCTTGATCAGCCAGGCGTCGTATTCCGCACCACTGTGCCCGAGGGCCAAAAGCTCCTCCAGCATCACCGTCACCTTCACGCCGTTCGGTGTACCCAGGGAATACAGCTGCAGCGGGTGGCGGCCGACCGGCAGATCCTTCTCGTGGGTCGACCCTGCGATCGGCCGGTTGATGTTCGCGAACCGCCCGCCACCCCCCTTGTTCCAGGTCCAAACCTTGGGCGGGGTGTATTCGGACGACTCGCTCATGCTCGAAGCTCCAGGTGGCGGACCATGTATAGCCAGAAGCGGCGGGCTCCAAGGATCGTGCCCGGCAGTCCTCAGCCGGTAACGGCGGAGCGTCCCACCAGCGCATCGATCTGGGTCAGCAAGCGGGAGAAATCGACCGGCTTGGCGTGGTAATCGTCACACCCGGCCGCAATCGCCTTCTCCCGGTCGCCCGACATAGCGTGCGCCGTAAGGGCGATCACGGGAACGTCCTTGGTCTCCGGGCTGGACTTCATCAGCCCGGCTGCAGTCCAACCGTCCATCACCGGAAGGTTCATATCCAGTAGAACGATGTCCGGATGTTCGCTGCGGGCCTTATCCACACCCTGCTGACCGTCGGTGGCGAGGATCACGTCATGGCCGCGACGTTTCAGACGGCGGGTCAAGAAATCCCAGATCTCTTCGTGGTCTTCGACGAGCAATATGCGGCTCACAGCGGTGTCCTCCCTCAAGGTGGGCGGGCCTGTGCCAGCCGGCCGTCACTATAGAAACGATGCAACGCCGTGGAGGCAGAATAGCTCCCCAGTTCGCTGACGAGCGAACCTATGGGGATAAGGGTTTCGGCGCGATTACCCCGGCGAGCCTGCCGATGGTGAAAGCCCTCTCCCGCTTGGCGAGGGTTGGGTGAGGGACCCAGCCGCACACACCCTGCCTACCGCAGCGCCCTCCGCCCACCCCGGGGAGAGGGGCAGGCTCTCAATCCAAATACCGCGATGCCAAGTGCGCCTCGAAATCCGCCGGGTCCAACGGCTTGCCCGTCGCCTGCCGCAACAGGTCGTTGAACCCCAGCCGGCTACCCTGGCCATGCACGTTCGTCCGCAGCCAGGCCAGCAGCGGGGCGTGCTCGCCCCGGGCCAGAGCTGCGTCCACATCGGGCACCGCTCGCCGGGCCGCTGCCATCAGTTGCGCCGCAGCCATCGCGCCCAGCGTATAGGACGGGAAATAGCCGAACGCGCCGTCGTACCAGTGGATGTCCTGCAGGCAGCCGCGGGCATCGTCGGGCGGGGTGATGGCCAGCAGCGCATGCAGCCCCTCGCCCCACGCGCCGGGGAGGTCGTAGACGGAAAGATCGCCACCGATCAGCGCCTGCTCGAGCCGAAACCGCAAGATGACATGCGCCGGGTACGTCATCTCGTCCGCATCCACCCGAATGAACCCGCGCCCGACCCGGCGCCACAACCGGGCCAGGTTGGCCCCGTCATACGGCGCCGGATCGCCGCCGAACACGCCGTGCAACTCGGGGCCGAGCCAGGATAGATACGCATCTGACCGGCAGGCCTGCATCTCCACGATCAGCGATTGGCTCTCGTGTGCGCCCATTCCCGCGGCCTCGCCGACTGGCTGGCGGGCATAGGCGGTGGGCAGCCCGCGCTCGTACAGCGCATGACCGGTTTCGTGCAGCACGCCCATGATGGCCTGCGCCGGATCGCGTTCGTCGTAGCGGGTGGTAATCCGCACGTCGGTCGGGGTACCGCCGCAGAACGGGTGGGTGGAGCGGTCCAGTCTGGCGTGGGTGAACTCCAGGCCAGCCCGAGCGGACAGGCGGCGGCACAGCGCTTCCTGTGTGTCGGCGGGGAACTCCCCAGGCAATGTCAGCGGTGCGGGTTGCCGGGCCTGGCGTTCTTCCGCACGGGGGAGTGCGTCGCGCAGGAAGGCCTCGTAGCCGGCGAACACGGGCGCCACGTCGGCCGCGCCGATGCCGGGCTGGTAGCCGTCCATCAGCGCGTCGTAGGGCGACAGACCGAGTGCCGGAGCCATGGCCGCGGCCGACTCGCGCACCAGGCGCACCACTTCGGCCAAATGCGGCGCGACCATTGCGAAATCGGCCGTGCGCCGCGCATGCCGCCACACCGTCTCGCAGGCCGAGTTGGCGCGTGCCGCCGCCTCCACGAGATCTGCCGGCACGGCCGTCGCGCGGGTGTAGGCGTGGCGCATCAGGCGGAGATTGGCGTCGCGCCACTCATCCGCCGGCGCCTCTGCTTCCGCCAAATCGTCGCCCACGGAGGCAGCCGTCAACTGTGCGTGCGCTAGCCCAGCCAGCACGGCCAGTTGGTCACCCCTGGCGGCGGCGCCACCCGGCGGCATCATCGCGGCCGCATCCCAGCCGAGCATGCCCGACGCTTCGTGCAGAGTGGCGATGCGGGTAAAGCGGTCTTGCAACCGGGCGTATGCGGTGTCGGCGGAGGCGTTCATGGGCGCAGAGCCTTACGGACGAACAAAGCGTAGGTGACGATCAGCGTCGCCGCCAGGCCGAACCAGGTCAGCGCGTAGCCGAGATGGTCGTTAGGCGGTCGCGGCAGGGCACTGGCGGGCTGCGGTATGCCGTCCAGGCCCATGGCGATGATCGTAAAGGGTGCGACGGCCGGAAGTCCCAGCCCTGCGCCGATCTTGGCCGGGTCGAGGTTGTAGAAATGCCGGTGCCCCGTGTCGTCGTTCGGGGTGAACAGCCCTGGTTCATTGGGTACGCGGACGTAGCCAACCACCGTTGCCGGGCCGCCCGGCGGGGCATCGAACCCCTCCGGCACCCAGCCGAGATCGACCAGCACCGGGAGTTGGCCAGGGCGCTCCAGTGGCTCGATCAGCTGCGAGCCTTCGGTCACGCCGTGCACGTCCACGCCATACAGCGCGCGCAGATCGTTTCGTAGCACCCCCTGAACGCTCACTTTGGTAAATTGGAGCGGCGCACCACTGAGGGGGATGGGCGGTGAGGCCTCGGCGTGGTCGATCTCCGCCAGCAACCCCAGCTTCCATTTCAACCGCTCGAGCTGCCACACACCGAGCGCTACCAGGATCGCCATCAGGACGCAGGTGATCAAGGTCGGAATAACGAGCCGCCGAACCGGGAGACCGGCCGTCGCACTCATTCGGCGCCCATCTCCTCCGGGCGATTGCGGAATTGCTGGGCCACGAGGAAGGCCTTGACCGGTCGCATCATTAGGATCGAGCCCGGGATCGCGAGCAGCGGCCAAAGGATGATGTGGACCCAGAGCGGTGGGTTGAAGCGGAACTCGACCCAGAAGGCGAGTGCCACCAGGAAGGCGCTCTCGATCAGGATGATGAAGGCGGCGGCACCGTCCCCGGTATCCGCCGCCCCTAAATTCAGGTCACAGACAGAGCAGCGGTCGCGGATGGTAAGCACACCGTCGAACAGCTTGCCCTTCCCGCATCTTGGGCACCGCCCGAGTAGCGAGACGGTCAGGAGGTTGGGAAGTATGATCTACTCCGCGGCAATAACGCCGGCGCCCCACCAGTAGACCGCCACGAACAGGAACAGCCAGACTACGTCGACGAAGTGCCAATACCAGGCAGCGGCCTCGAAACCGAAATGGCGCTGCGGGGTGAACTGGCCGCCCTTCGAGCGGAACCAGCATACCGTCAGGAAGATGGTGCCCACGATCACGTGGAAACCGT
>CAXTWC010000138.1:0-14917 GCA_964247805.1 uncultured Acetobacteraceae bacterium
GGTCGAGGAAACCGGACAGCGTCTCGAACTCCTTCAGCGCCTGCATCAGCTCCTTCAGGTTCTCCAGCCGGCCCGGCGCGTCCGGCGATTTGTCCTGCTTCCACATCTCCACGTAGCCGCTCTCGTCCAGCATCACGGCCATGGCGATGATGTGCCCGTCCTGCTCCAGCAGCTTGCGCCACTGGGCGAAGTTGGTCAGCAGAGTGCGCACGGACTGGCAGGCCTTGCCCTTCAGCGTGCCGTCCTGCGTTACGCGGTCGGCGGCCTCGTATAGCGAAATTTGGGATTCGCGGGCGACCACGTGCATGGCGCGCAACGCCACGTCCCCCACGCCGCGGCGGGGCAGGTTGATGATGCGCTCGAAGCCCAGATCGTCCGCCGGGGATTGCAGCACCCGCATGTAGGCGACGGCGTCGCGGATCTCCTGCCGCTCGTAGAACCGCAGCCCTCCCACCACGCGATAGGGTAGCCCAAGCGTCAGCATCCGCTCCTCGAAGGAGCGGGTCTGCGCGCTGGTGCGGACCAGGATCGCGATCTCGGCCAGGGCATGGCCGTCGCGGCGCAACGCCTCCGCCTTGTCGCCGACCATGCGCGCTTCCTCCTGCGAGTCCCACAGGCTGACCACGCTCACCGGCTCGCCGGCGGAGTCGTTGCGGCCGGGGCGCAGCGTCTTGCCCAGCCTGCCCTCGTTGTGCGCGATCAGTCCCGAGGCGGCGCCCAGGATCGGAGCGGTGGAGCGATAGTTGCTCTCCAGCCGGACGGTACGCGCGCCGGGGAAGTCCTTCTCGAAGCGCAGGATGTTCTCGACCTCGGCGCCGCGCCAGGAATAGATCGACTGGTCGTCATCCCCGACGCAGCAGATGTTCTTGTGCTCCTGCGCCAGCAGCCGCAGCCACATGTATTGGACCAGGTTGGTGTCCTGGTATTCGTCCACCAGAAGGTAGCGGAACATGCGGTGGTATTGCGCCAACACCTCCGGATGCTCGCGCAGCATCTCGGTCACGTGCAGCAACAGGTCGCCGAAATCGGCCGTGTTCAGCGCCACGAGCCGGGCCTGATACGCGGCATACAGCGCGCGGGCCTGGCCGCCGGCGAAGTCGGTGTCGTCCGCCGCGGTCACCCGGGCCGGGGTCAAGCCACGGTCCTTCCAGCGCTGGATCACCCCCATCAGCGCTTGTGGCGCCCAGCGTTTCGGGTCGATGCGGCCCGCCTCCATCACCTGCTTCAGCAACCGAAGCTGGTCGTCCGTGTCCAGGATGGTGAAGTTGGACTGCAGCCCAGCCAGTTGCGCATGCCGCCGCAGCATCCGCGCGCACAGGGCATGGAAGGTGCCGAGCCATAGCCCTTCCGCCGGGTGGCCCAGGATGGCGCCGACGCGCTCGCGCATCTCCCGTGCCGCCTTGTTGGTGAAGGTGACGGCCAGCACCTGGTTGGGAAACGCCCGCTTGGTCAGCAGGATATGAGCGAACCGCGTCGTCAGCACCCGCGTCTTGCCGGTGCCGGCGCCGGCCAGTACCAGCAGGGGGCCATCCACCGTTTCGACGGCGGCGCGTTGTTCGGGATTGAGGCGGGAAAGGTAGTCGGTCATGGACGGTATTTGGTATCGCCCGGCGGGACCTGGAATAGAAGCCCCACGCCGTTGAACGCCACTGTCAGGATAAGACCGGTTCGTCGCCGCGCACGCGCCTAGCCTGCCGCTTCTTGGGTTCAGGCTGGCCCGTCAAGCTGGCGACCAAAGCTTCGTAGTTCCGAATATAATCGCCCATGTCGAGGTTCTTCTCGGCCCAGCGCCGCGCGTTCACCCGCATGGCGCGTACCGCCGGCCCGCCCTCCAGCACCTCCCCGATCCGGTCCGCCAATGCGCCAGGATCGAAGAACGGACTCAGCACCCCCGTCTTGCCATGGCTGACGAACTCTCGCACCGGGGCGGTGTCGCTGCCGACGATCGCGCAACCGACCGCCAGGGCTTCCCGCAACGACCACGAGGCGACGAACGGGTAGGTGAGGTAGACGTGCGCATCCGACCGCTGCAGCAGCCGGAGGTAGGATTCGTAGTCGAGCTTGCCCGGGAAGTGCACACGGCTGGTATCGAGCGTGGAACCGACCTCGGCGACCATGTGCTCGCGCCAGGTACGTTGGGCCAGGCGCGAGCCATAGCTGACGTCGTCGCCGCCCACGAGGATCACGCGGGCGTTCTTGTTCGTGCGCAACACGGCCGGCAATGCGCGCATCATGACGTGAAAGCCGCGATAGGGTTCCAGATCGCGCGCGACGTAGGTCACCAGCTGCTCACCCGCCCCGATCGGGATGCGGCCGATCGACATGTCCACCCGCTCCTCGTTCGACGGAGCGCATTTGTGCAGGTTCACCCCCTCCCGCAGCAGGTGGATCTTGGGGCGGGCCCATTCCGGATAGGTGTCGAGCTGGAATTGGGTCGGTGTCTGCCCGACCCCCGGATTGCTGAGCGCAAGCAGGTTGACGGCGTTCTTCGCCCGAATGCCGGAGTAGTTGGCGACACTGATCCTGAACTCTGGGTCGAAGCCGACGTCGAGCCCGTTCAGGTGGTAGTAGAACTCGTGATAGCCGAGGAGCGGCACGTCCGGCCAAACGTCAGGCAGGTTCAATAGCTCGCCCCAGCCGTGATGGCCGATGATGATGTCGGGTTTGAAGCCAAGCGCTTTGACCTGGTTGGCGGCTTGGGCCACGGCCTCGGCGCGCGCCATCGCCAGGGAAAAGTCGCGCGCATCGCCGTGGGTGGGGGCACCTGGACGCAACGGCGTCTTGTAGGTGATCCGCCGAACCCCCGGCATTGCGTTCGCATTGGGCTCGCAGATGAACACCACGTCATGTTCGCGTTGGGCAAGCAGATGGCGGACCAGATGCAGGAACTGGCCAGGAAAGTTCTGGTGGACGAAGAGATACTTCATTCGATTACAGGAGGGCTTTGTTCCATCGACTCGATCCGACGGGTGGGGACCGCCGGACCGAAATGGCCACCGAAGTTAAAGACCGAACCATCTGCCGCACGCGGATCGCATGCAAGGGTATTAGCTGCGGCGTGCGCGTGGTGGCTTGCCTGGCTTCGGCTTTTCGGCCCCGGCCCGATCCTTCGGCTTCGACGCGGCGGCTTCCCGCTTGGCACTCGGCGCGGCCGCTTCCTCGATCAACTCTGCCTCGAGTGACGGAGCAGCCTGCGCCGCCCGCTCCTCGCCGAGTTGCACGATGCTGATGCAGAATGCCTCGAGCGGCGCCAAGCTGGCGGCTTCACAGGCCTCGCCGGGTCCGACCGGGCCGATCGCGGTTCCATCCGTGAAGGTGGCGCTGATCTCGACGGTGTGTGTCTCGGCCGCTTTGCCGCGCAGGCGGGCGCGCAGGCCCAGGATCGGCAGCGCCATCCCGCGGCTGCCGCAATATTGCCCGCCCTCAGCCCAGGGTGACAGCCAGCCGCGACCCAACACGGCCTGATACTCGACCTCGGGCGGCTTCACGACCGCGTGGCGTGGCGAGATGGCGAACCCCTCGACCCACCGCTGGCTGCCTCGCTCGCCGACCCACTCGCCAAGCCGGGCCAACACGTCGCCCCGCACCTGCAGATGCGCCGCAATCTCCGAAGCGGTGGCCACGGTTGCATCAATCTGCACCGGGGCCGGAGCGACGGGAGCAGCAGCGACAGGAGCAGCAGCGACCTGCGGCAGCATCGGCGGTGGCTCTGTCGGCACACCTTCCACCAGCTTCGTCACTTGCAGGCGCGGTGGCTCGTGCTGGCTGTCGCGGGCTTGATATATCGTCATCAACACCTGGGCCGGTCCGCGGTCCACACGGATCAGCGCGGCGGAGTCCAGCGCACCCAGCCAGCCGTCGTCACGGAAGCCGGTGATGGTCACGGCCCCTGCCCCCTGACCCGGCGGCAACGACACGCGCGCACCCGGTAGTCCCGTCGCCACGTCGGGCGGGGCAGAGCCCGGTGTGTGGTAGACGCAGTAGACGCCGGCCTCCAATTGCATCAAGTGGGCAGACACCTTCAGCTCGAGGACGAGCTGCGGAGGCTTACGGGCGTCGGACATGCGGGCGCTCTTGAACTGGTTAGATCGTGCAGCGTCAAATGGCAGGATTTCGCTGCGATGGCGATGGGGTTTGACGCGGTTCCTGCCCAGCGGAGCCATCCGTACGTGGTAGTGCGTAGGGTCGCAGCAGCCAGCTGTTCAATGCTGCGGGTGGCATGCCGAGCGGCAGGACGTCCCCCCAACCCGTGCGCCGGACGCGTTCCGCCGGGGCGCCCAGGTCGAACACGGCCGCCCGCAAGCCGGCCCGCCAGGCCACGCCCAGAGTAAAACACCAGGTTTCCGGCCAGACGGACGGGATCAACGCGATGTCGGCGTGTTGCGCGCGGACCAGCGCCTCCGCTTCCTCCTCGGCATACTGCCCGGTGATGAACACCGGCCCCGCGCTCAGCAACCGCTCGTCGTCGGCGGTATAGCCGGCGACCGTGAACCGCAGCGGAAGCGCCCGGGCAGCCGCATCGCGCACGCATCCCAGCAACACCTCGTAGCCCTTCTCCACTCCGATCCCGCCGATGACGCAGACATGGCGCACGGGCCACCTGGTGGGGGGCGGGGGGGGCAGGGCGTTATCCTCCTCCCAAGGCGTCACCGCGGGTAGGACCGCCGGAAAATGCCGCCGGATCCGAGTCGCCACATCGAAGGCCGGGGCCACGACGCGCTGGGCGGAGCCGAGCAGCAGGGCTGAGCGCGCGACCAGGGCCGTGGGTGGGATATCTTCTTCCAGGTTGCTGCCGTGGTCGGCGACGCAGGCCTCGCACCCGGCGAGGGGCGGCTCTCCGCAATAGCTGTGCTCCGGCACCAAGGCGATGCGCGCGCAGAAGCTGGCATAATCATGCACGTACACCTCGTGCGGCACCCCCAGGCGCTCGGCCAAATGGAGGACTTCAGGGCTGTGACCGAGCGTGTGGTGCAGCTCCACCCGCTCCACGCGGTCCGTCCGCAGCAGGCGCAACAATCCGTCCCACTCTTCGGGAAGGCGGTAACGCAAATTCGGTGTATCGCCGTCGCCGAGCACGGCAGTGTCGTCACCGGGACGGATGACGATCGGGCGAACGGCCAAAGCACGCAGCGCCCGCACGCGGCCCGCCACCACGCGGTCCACCCCACCCCCGGCGGCATGCGTCACCAGCACGACGGCCGATGCCTTGCGTCCCTCCCGCCAGCGCAGGGCGTCCATCCGCCGCCGCGCCGGGCCCAGCGGGTCACGACCGATCCATGCACCGACCATCGCGCCATAGCCGGGGTGCAGCCGCTCCAGCAACGCGCCGTTGCGGGCCAGCAGATGCTGCCGCGCGGCGCCGAACGACGCGCCGCCCTCGTGGGCTACGAAGCAACCCGGTGCCGCCACGTGCCGCCAGCCACGATGGCGCGCGCGCAGGCACCAGTCGTTTTCTTCGCCGTAGCCCTGTGCCCAGAGGTCCTCGCGCAGCAGACCTACCCCCTCGAGGCAGTCGCGCCGGATGTACATGCAGAATCCAACGGCGACGGGGATGTCGACCGTTGCCCCGCCGTTCGCGCGCAGGGCTAGCGCCGATATGGGTAACGGGTCAGTCATCGCGTTCGATGCGTTGCGCTTGGGATAGCTCAGGATCGTCGCGTCGTTGGAGAGCGGGCATGCACTGCCGATATCGGGGGCGCTGTGGGCCGCGTCCGCTAGTTGCTGCAACCAGCCAGGCGGCACGATCGTGTCACTGTTCAGCAGAATGACGTCCCGTCCAGCCGCGGCGCGTATCCCGGTATTGGCGGCAGAGGGGAACCCACGGTTGACCGGCAGACGATGCAGCAGGATCCGGCCACTTGCCGCGAGGTCGTCCAGTGCCTGCCCCAGCTCGGCGTCGCCCCCTGCGTCATCCACCACGTGCAAGCGGCTCGCCGGCGGCAGGGTCGGCAGGACGGAATGGATGCAGGCCATCGTCACGCGCAGCCCGCGATAGACCGGCACGATAACATCCACCGGAGGGCGGGCTGGCTGGGCGAGCTGAGCCGGCCCCACGACATCGGCCCAGATCGGCGTGAAACTCTGCTCCAACCCGGCGGCACTGCGGCGCTCCAGGCCGGGGTCGATAGGGCTGCCCCAAAGTGGCCGCCCAGACACCACCTCCACCAGCCCCGCCGGTATCGTCGTGGCGGGGACGCTGAACCGCCGGGGGCGCGCCAGCGGCTGGCCGGACGGCCAGGCACCGACCATCTCCTTTGCCACGAGGCGCCGGCTGCTTCCATCGGCGAACCGGATCTCGATCGTTGGAGCGCGTGCCGGGTTCCGCGGGTGCCACGCCCAGCCGGCCAGGCCCTCTGCCTCGGTGGCGGCTACGAAACCCTCGACCGCGTCCAGACCCTTAAGGTCGATCGGGCTACCAAGCAGGGCCACACCGGCCCGGCTCGCCACCAGACTGCGACCCGTCGGCAACCGGCAGCTGCCGGCGATCCAGCGAGGCGTGATTCGGACGCCGTCCAGCCAGAGTTCCGCGGGACCGTCGGCGTGCAATCGACCGGCCGGGTCGGTCGCGCACCAACCCGGCAACCCAGCCGCCTTGGCGACCACGCCGGCCAAGGTGTGGGTATTCGGCGGGATGGCGTGGTGCGACAGGGCTGCCTGCATCGCCTGTGCGGCCGCCGGCCAGTCCCCCGCTTGTGCCGCGGAGGCAGCCAGGCCGAGCCAGGCCTCCAGCAAATCCCACCGTTCCGCGATGGGGCCGAACAGCGCCCGGGCGGCCGCCGCGTCTCCCCCGTTCAGGCACGACAGCGCCAGGCTGAGACCGATAGTGTCATCGTCAGGCATGATCCGCCGGGCCCGCTCCAGCCAGCGCCGGGACTCGGCCGGGTCAGCCGCCTCCCTGCCCCGGAGGGTCGCTTCCATCGCCAGGTCGGACCACAGTTCGGCGTGGGTGCGGGTGGGGGGCGGCCTACGGTGCGGGACAGCTCCCTGGCTGCGAGCTTCGCCGCCCGGTGACGATTTGAGTGCCAAGGTCTCCCGTGATCCTTAACCGCCAGCCGCTTCGTGGCGAGGAAGCACAGCCAGACGCGAGACTGACCCGCTCAATCCACGCGTACTCAGTTCAGACTGGCCGCGCTCAGTCCGCCGCGGAGGCTGACTGCGCCTGGGCTGCCTCGAAGGCGGTCAACGCGGCAAGGTCGCCCTCGACGTCCTTGACCCCTCGGGACAGCGCTTGCTCGAACCAGAACCGGGCCTGATTCAGGTTCTGCTCGCCGGCCAAACTGCGGGCCAAGTAGCGGCCCAGCATCATTTGCGCGAATGCATGACCACGTTCGGCCGCCTTGCGAAACCATTGCTGGGCCACCGGGCGATTTGGCTCGACATCGTGACCACCGCCATACAACGCGCCGGTGGCGAACATCGCTCCGATGTGGCCTTCCTCCGCGGCCTTGCTGAACAGGGCCAACGCAGCGTGGTGGTCTTTGACGCCACCCCGGCCGTTCACCAGCATTTCGGCCAGAGCCACCCGGGCGTCCAGCAACCCTGCATCGGCCGCCCGGGCGATCCAATCCCGTCCACCCGCTTCGTCACGGTCGACGCCGCGGCCTTCGGCCAACATCCGCCCATACCAATACTGCGCGGTGACAACGCCTTCCGCCGCCTTGCGCAGCCAATGGGCAGCACGGCGCTCGTCGCGCTCGATCCCCACGCCTTCGGCGAGGCAGACACCGAAGTTGAAGGCGGCCACGAGGTCGCCGCTGTCGGCCGCCTGTTCGAACCATTCGCGGGTGCGAATGCGATCCGCTTCGTCCCCGCCTCCCTGCAGCAGCAAGTTGGCAAGATCGGACTGGGACGCCTTGTCCCCGGCCTCGGCCGCCCGGCGGAACCAGCGCGCCGCTTCGTCCGGATCGCGGGCAACGCCGGCACCGGTGAGGTGCAGCAGCCCGAGGGCTCGCGCAGCCGCCGCGTGGCCGTTTTCCGCGGCACGGCTGAACCACATCGAGGCTTCGGCGTAGTTCGGCGGCAACTCGCCACCCTTGGCATACAGGTCGCCGACCAGGGCCGCCGCCTCGGCGTCACCCGCCAACGCAGCCCGGCGAAGCCAGGTCTCGCCGGACACGCGATCCTGCTTGATGCCGCGCCCCTCCATAAGCGCCAAGCCATACCGTGCCTGGCCCGGACGAACGCCGGCCTCGGCCGCCTGACCGTAGAGTTGGGCCGCCCTCGCCTGATCCCGTTCCAAGCCGAGGGCGTAGTCGTACATCACGCCTAGAAGGTAACGCGCCATCGGCAGCCCCGTGGCCGCTGCCTCGCCCATCAGAGCGGCGGCCTCCTCGCGCTGCTCCTGCGTCGGTTGCCCCCTGACCAGCATCAGGGCTAGCCCGAGCTTGCCTTGCGCACTCCCCAAGGTAGAGGCTTCGCGATACAGCGTTTCGGCCGCCTCCGCGTCCCGCATGTCCTCCGGGCCGGACGTCAGGATCGTGGCCAACACGGCCTTGCCCTCGGCCGAGCCGCCGTCGGACGCGCGCCGGGCCCATTGCGAGGCGGACGCATAATCCGGCCCGGCTACGTTCCCCGCCTCGAACAACGCGGACGACCGTGTCGCCTGGGAGCCGCGGATCAAGCCATGCAGGAACAGGGCGGCGAGGCGTGCCTGTGCCTCGGGATGCCCGGCGGAGGCGGCGCGTTCGAACCAAACCGCGGCTTCCACCACGGAGGGCGGAACACCGGTCGCCTCCATGTAGCAACGACCGACCCGGAACTGCGCATCCTTGTCGCCAGACTTGGCGGCACGACCGAACTGCGCGAATGCACCAGCCGTGTCGCCAGCTTGCAGCAGGCGCTCTCCCCGCTGCAGGCTAGAGCCGATTGGCAGCACCCCGGCAAACCGCGAGAACATCGCCTTCAAGCCTCGACCTCCCTGATGACCGGCGCTCGTGCAGCCTGACCGGACAGCCTCACGGCTCGCGCATTCCGTCCATGGCAACGGGCAGCGCCCGGCTGAAGATGTAGGACAGCACGGTCCGCTTACCGACCATCACGTCAGCCGTGATCGGCATGCCCGGCGCCACGTGGAAGCCCGGCGGTGTGTCATGCAGATTGATCTGGTCGATCGAGATCTTGACCCGATAATAGGCCTGCCCGGGTGTTGGTATCCGGCTACCGGCTGACGGATCGACGGCACCGTGGGAGATCGTGCCATCCTGCTGTTGGCCGGTGAAGCTATCCGGGCTGATGATCCGCACCGTGCCCTTCGCCGCCCCATACTGCGTAAATGCGAAAGTATCGAACTTGATCGTAACCGGGTCGCCAACGCGCACGTACCCTGCTTCGCTGCCCATGATCGTCCCCTCCACTTCGAGCGGAGCGTCGACCGGGACAAGCTTGAGGAACTGATCACCCGACTGCAACACGGAACCGACCGAGACCGGCGCCCGGGTCAGCACGGTCGCATCCTGATCGGCGCGGATGTCGACAAGCTGGTGGCGCAACGAGGCCTTGCTCAGATCACCTTGCGCCGCATCCAACTTGCGTTGCGCATCCGTCATATCGGACGCATTCTGCGACCGCCAATTCTGCTCCTCGCCGGCCGCTTCCGCTTTCATCGCCTGGAGATCGTTTGCAGCTGATCTTGCGGTCTGCTGCGCCTCGCTCAGGTTGCGCTGCAGATCCAACCGCGCGTCTTGCGCCTGCAGTTGATTGAGCTGGCTCCCCCAACCGAGTTGAGCGAGCTCACGTCGCTTGCCCTCGACCGTGGTCGCGACCTGCAGGCGTTCTGTATAAGCCTGTATGTCTGAAATGGCCTTCGTCAAAGTAGCCTGAAGGCTGTCGATTTTCTGCTTGTAGTTCTCGTCCTTGAATGTCCGCTCGGCCTTGCGCTGGGCGAAAATCGCCTGCTGGACTTGCGTCGCCGGATCGTGACTGGTTGGGCGATAGTCGACGCCAGACCGTTCCGCCTGCCGCCGTTCCACTTCCGCGCGCAAGCTGTTGACGGACTCCACGGATGCCGTCTGGTCGGACTGCGAGAACGTCGGGTCCAGGCGCGCAAGCAGATCGCCCTTATGGACGAGTTGGCCTTCCTGAACGTCGATCTCACGCACGATAGATGTTTCGAGCGGCTGAATGACGATCGTGTCCTGCGTGGCGACGACCTTGCCGGGCGAGGTCACGACCTTATCGATCGGGATCAGCGCAGCGGCAATCGCGCACGCTCCGAACATGCTCGCAACGGTCCAGATCACGCCGCGTGCGGCACCTTGCGGCCGTGTCTCCAGAAGGGCCGCGGAGGGCGAGTAGAACTCCAGCAATGCGGGCATCTGGGCCGATTGGCCACGGGTCAGCTTTGCGCCCGCCGTCGTTGTCAGACTCATTCCTAAGCGTCCTTCTTCAAATACGCCGCGCTCAATCAATCGCTCCGATCGTCAGTCGCCCCAATCCTTAGTCGCCTTGGGCAGAGACCGGCGACAGCAAGGCCGCACGCGCGCCGGCCGGATCCATGTGGCGGTTCTGCTGCGTCCAGAGTGCCCGGTAGATCGCGCAGCGTTCGAGCAGGGTCGTATGGGGGGCTACGTCGACCACCTTGCCCTTATCCATGACGAGGATCTGGTCGCATTCCACCAACGATGCCAGGCGGTGGGAGACGATCACCATGGTCCGGCCACGCCCGATCCGTGTCAGGTTCGCGTTCACCAGCGCCTCGCTCTCTGGGTCCAGTGCGCTCGTCGCCTCGTCCAGGATCATGATCTTGGGGTCGACGATAAGTGCACGGGCGATCGCCAGCCTCTGCTTCTGGCCACCCGAAAGGTTCGACGAGCCTTCCTCGATCCAGGTGTCATACCCTTGCGGCAGGCGCTCGATGAACTCCTCCGCGCCGGCAAGTCGGGCTGCACGCACCACGTCCTCGATGGTGAGGCCGGCGCGGCCCGCCGTGATGTTGTCGCGAACCGATCCGCGGAACAGGAAGTTGTCCTGCAACACCACACCGAACGAGCGGCGTAGATGGGCGAGGTTGATCTCCTTCAATTCCGCACCGTCGATCTTCAGGAAGCCGCTGTAGTCTCGGTTGATACCCTGCAACAGCCGCGTCAGCGTCGACTTACCCGAGCCCGAGCGACCCACCACGCCCAGCATGGTGCCAGCCGGGATCGAGAAGCTGACCCGGTCCAGCGCGGGAGTCTTGCCGGTCGGATAGGTGAAGGTGAGCCCCTCGAAGGAGACGGCACCGGCGAATTGCGGCCGCAGACCAGATCCGCTCTGCTGCTCCGGCCGGTTGTTGAGCACCGACCCCACCTCGCCGATAGCGGCACGAACCTCGGTGAAATCCTCGATCAACCGCGCAAGTCCGACCAGCGGCTGGGTCACCCGGCCGCCCAACATCATGAACGCGACCAAGGCGCCGACGCCAATGGTGGACGCATCTTGAAGCGCCAGGTACGCGCCAACCATCAACACGCCGCGGTTGATGAACAACTCGATCGGCGTGATGATCGTGGAGGGCCAGTTGGCGAGCCGCCCAACCTCCAGCCGCAACTCGCCAGCCGTCGCGACCCGGCTGTCCCACTCGGCTTTGCGCTGAGGCTCCAACGCCAGCGTCTTCAATGTCCGGATGCCCTGCACGCTCTCCACGAGCACGCTGCTTTTGGCGGACTCGGCAGCCTGCACGCGGCCCATCAAACGGCCGATCGGCTTGAGGAAGATCATGATGATGACCGCGATCATCCCCGCGCCCACCACGACCATCCAGGCCAGGGTGACGTTCATCCAGAACAGGAACGGCAGCAGGAACACCAGCGTGATGGAATCCAGGAACGTGCCCATCAGCCGCCCGGTGACGAACTCTCGCACCCGGTAAACCTGCATGAGCCGGAACACCGTCTGACCGGCCTGGTTGATCTCGAAGTAGTCGATCGGCAGCGACAGCAACTTGGCGAAGATGTGCAAGTTGATCCGCGTATCGACCCGCGTCGACACGACCTGGATCAGCTCGCGCCGTGCGTACCCGAGCAACGTCTCGTAAAGCGCCGCAATCGCCAGGATCGTCGATAGCAGCACCAAGGTAGACATGCTGTGATGGCCGACCACGCGGTCGATCACCGACATGACCAGGAGCGGCGGAATGATCGTCAGCATCGACAGCGTGAGCGACGCGATGCCGATGTCGTTCATCAGCTTGCGTTGATGCAGCATCATCCGCATCACCCACATCAGGGTGAACGGACTGTCGTTCTCGGCTTGTCCACCACGGGCGCGCCTGACGAGGATGGCCTCGCCCGACCACAGCTGCGAAAGGCGCAAACGGTCCACCGCGACGGCGTCCTGCCCGGCCGAGCGCGGGTCCCGGATCCAGACGATGTTGCGCGCCGCATCGGACGCCACCAGCACGCCAGCCGACCCGTCCGTGAACAACAGCACGACCGGCGAGACAGTCCCGGCCCCGCCCGCTTCCGTCAGACGCAGCAACTGCGCCCAGGCGATACGGCTCGCCTTGGCCACCAGGCCCTGATCACGAAGCCACTTCACGAGCGACGCCGGAGATGGCACGCTGTCGCCAGCGTCCATGTGGTAGTCGTCGCGATCGAGTTCGAACCCATGATGCCGGGCAACAGCTGCGACCGCGAGCAGCCGCATTTCGGTCGCGTCGATCTCAGGACTGGAGCCGCTGATCGTTCCAGGAGTGATTTCCGGGTCGCGCTGGCTGGCCTCGGGTGTGTCCACGTATCTCATTCCTCGTGCAATTCAGGGCACTGCGCGCGGCTTTTACGCTTGTTAGGATGCCGCAGGGAAGCTTTTCATCAATTGCTTGTAGGACTCGGACTTCCCGAGCCGCCATTATGGCAGCAGTCTATACACAGAATCTGGAGTTGCGTCCCGCATGGATATCCGACCCGCGACCAGTGCAGACCTCCCGGATATCCAGGCCATATACGCACACCATGTGCTCAATGGCACAGGAACGTTCGAGGAGGTGCCTCCTTCGCTTGAAGAAATGACCGTGCGCTTCGAGGCCGGAGCCAGCCGCGGATGGGGATGGCTCGTGGCGGCCGATGCCACTGGCGTGCTCGGCTACGCCTATTACGCGCAGATCCGCGACCGCACGGCCTACCGGTTTACGGCGGAGGACAGCATATACGTACGTGATGACGTCCGCGGCCAGGGCGTGGGCAAGGCCCTGGTGCTCCGGCTGCTGACGGACGCGGAGCAAGCGGGCTTTCGGCAAATGGTCGCGGTGATCGGCGATAGCGAGAATGTGGGCTCCGTCGGCATGCACGCTTCGCTCGGCTTCCACCATGTCGGATCGCTGCGTGCCGTCGGGCTGAAGTTCGGCCGCTGGCTAGACACGGTCTACATGCAGAAGGCCCTCGGCCTAGGCGACGAGGATGTCCCCAGCTAGGGTTTTCGTGCCCCGGCTAGGGTTTTTTGTGCGCCGCCTGCCACCGCCGCATGATGGCCTCCTCCCGCGTTTGCGCCGCCACGATCTGACCCGCTAGCCGCCGCATCGCCGGGTCCTTGCCGTAACGCAGTTCCACGCGGGCCATGTCGACCGCGCCCTCATGGTGGGGGAGCATCATCGCCACGAAGTCCTGGTCGGGATCGCCCGTCATCGGCGCATTGGTCATAGCGTGGCTCATGGTGGCCATACCCGCCATCATGGCCTGATCTGCGGGGCCGCTCGCGCTCATAGCCGGCTGTTGCGCCAAAGCAGGGACCGCTAGAAATAGCCACGGCAGACAGCGGATCAGGGGCGACACGGTAATCCTCCAGACGGTCGAGGCAGCCTACCGCAATGCCGCAATGGCCGCTTGCACGAGCAGGCCTTCGGGCCGACGCAATTCCTCCACGATGGTGAAATGATCGCCACCTGGCGCCGGGACCAACGCCCCGGGCAGATGCGCCGCCGACCGCAGCGCGTGCAAATCCCGGCTGTCGGCCACCAAGGGCGGCAGCTCGGCCGTGCCGTAGGTGATCGCCAGCGGCTTCGGCACCGGGGGCAGCCGGAGCGGCGATAGGGTGGCGATCTCCTCATCGGTCAGCCGCAGTGCCTCGTTCAGGTAGGTGTCACGCACCGGGCCGAGCTCGTAGATGCCGGAGATCGCCAGCCCGGCCGAGACCAGCGGATGGTCGAGCGCCATCGCCGTCAAGTGACCGCCGGCCGACCAGCCGGACAGCAGCACGGGCCCTGCTACGCCGTGATCTGCCCCATGCGCCGCCAACCAGTCCAGGGCGGCGTGGATCTCGGCATTGATCGCGGCGAGCGTCGCCTGGGGCGCCAGCGTGTAGCCCGGAAACGCCACCGACCAGCCATGCGCGCGCAACCCCTCGCCAAGACAGGTGACGGTGTCGCGGCTGTTGCGCTGCCAGTAACCGCCGTGGATGAACACGAAGCATGGGGCAGCCGGGTCACTGGCCGGGAAGATGTCCCACTTCTGGCGCTCCTCCGAGCCATACGGCACGTCCAGCGAACCAGCCCAGGTGCTGCGGCACGCGGCCGAAGCAGCATGACGGGCTGCGTTGAGGGTCGCACTGTTCTTGACCGCGTCCGTGTTGTTGTACGCGGCGTCACGCTCCGCCCGACTCATCCTACCCCAGTCGATCACGCCGCCTCCTGCCGTCCATGGTCCGAATGCAGCATCGCCCCCAGGCGGCGCCGCACCTCGTTGAACTCGGGGGATGCCACATCGCGCGGACGGGGCAAAGCGATGCGTTCGTCGGCCACGATATGACCCGGGCCCGGCGACATCACGATCACCCGGTCGGCGAGCAGAATGGCCTCCTCGATCGCGTGCGTGACGAAAAGCACGGTGAGCTGTCGAGCAGACCAGATGCCGAGCAACTCGTCCTGCAGGCGCTCCCGGGTCATGGCGTCCAGCGCGCCGAACGGCTCGTCCATCAGCACCAGCTCGGCATCGTTGGCCAGCACGCG
>CAXTWC010000139.1:0-14852 GCA_964247805.1 uncultured Acetobacteraceae bacterium
CCGGCGTACGAGCCCATCATGCGGCCGGGCATCACGTCGCCATGGTCCAGGATCTTGAGCGCGCTGATCAACTGGCTGCGGAAGAACGAGGCGCGCCGACCCTCCCAGGCCAAGGTGGCGAGCGCCTCGACCACGTTGTAGCTCCCGGTATCGGTGCCGAAATTGCTCTCCAGCCCCCAGATGCCCACGATCGGCTGTGGGTCGACGCGGAAGCGGCTGGACACCGCGCTGAACAGCGGACGGTTGGCGGCGTAGGCATCGCGGCCGCGGGCGATCCGCTTGTCCGACATGGTGAACGACCGGTAGCGCGCCCAGGTCATGGTGAACTCGGGCTGCTTGCGGTCGGCGTCGATCACCTTCTGGTTGGGGCCGATACCGGTGAACGCTGCGTCCAACGTGGCGTCGCTAATGCCAGCGCGCCGCGCCTCGGACCGCACGCCCGCGAGGAAGCTGCCGAAGCTGTCCTGGGCCCAGGCGGCGACCGGGCCCGCGATCGGTGCGGCAGCCAGCCCGGCCAGTAGCAAGCGACGACGCATCAGAACCGCACGGAGGCGGTCAGCGAGCCGAAGTTGAATAGTCCCGACTTGGCAGTCCGGAACTCCTGCGTCTGCCAGGTTTGCGAGTAGGTAACGCGGACACCCTGGTAGATGATCGCGGCCCCCGCCTCGAGCTCGCCGACGTCCCACTTGGTCGCCACGTGACGCGAGCTCTGGAAGTTGTTGCCGTCCAGCGTCACGTCGGTGCCGACCACCTGGCCGTCGGCCCCGGCGAACACGTACCAGACGAACGGGCGCGTCGGCGTGTAAGCGTCCGTACCGGACATTCCCGGCTGGATCCGCGACACGCCATAATCGCTGTCCAGTCCCTGCCCGATGCGGACCACGCCGCCGGCCAGGATGTAGTTGCGCAGCAGGCCAAACCCGGCGGTGACGGTCGGCAGCACGTCCATCGAGACGCCCTGGTAGGCGGTGACGGGCACGCGCCAGGTGCGACTCGGCGTGATTTCGAAGACCGGCTCGTTTTTCAAGCCGGTGCCCCAGCCCTTGTTGCCGGTGTCGCCGATGATGCTGTGGAAGCCGTTCTGGATCGTCTTGCCGCCCGCGCCGGGCCCGACGATGCCGAGCTCGACCGACAGAACCGTCCGCGCGTCTCCGGTGTCGTGGATGAGCGAACCGGTCAGGCCGAGCACGGCGGCGTAGGGGCGGTCGTTCTGCGGCGGGTTGTAGGACTGGGTGTTGCGGGGCGTGAAGATGGACTGCGACAGATCAAGGCTGACGCGTTGCACGCCATCGCCCCAAATCTGGTTGGCGGCCGTCTGCAGTGCGGTCGGCACCTCGTCGGTTCCGGAGGTCCAGCCGAGACGCAGCCCGCTGGTGTAATATTGGTCCGATGTGCCCTGCAGGGTGGACACCGCGTCGTTCTCGACCTGAACGGTGACGATGTTGGCCGTATCCTGCTGCGGCGTGGCGGCGAGCGCGGCCCCGGCGGGCAGCCCCAGGAGGCTGGCGGTGGCGGCGATGGCGAGGAGTCTGCGCGGCATGGGGATCCGTTTCGTCGTGGCGTGGAGATTGAATAAAGGGTTGCACGTCGCCGCGAAACCCTTTCAATCGCCAGCGCAAGGACAGGTGGCCGAGCGGTTTAAGGCAGCGGTCTTGAAAACCGCCGAAGTGCAAGCTTCCGTGGGTTCGAATCCCACCCTGTCCGCCATCCCCGGAAAGAAAAGAGCCCTCTCCCGAGGGGAGAGGGAGAAGGACGAGGGGGGATCGGGGGTTACTCGGCGGCGCGGCGTTGCGCAGCGTTGCGGTTTTCCGGCCGCGGCAGGCCCAGATTCTCCCGCAGAGTCGTGCCCTCGTACTCCCGGCGGAACAGCCCACGCCGCTGCAACTCCGGCACTACCTTGTCGACGAAGTCGTCCAGACCCGCCGGCAGGAACGGGAACATCACGTTGAAACCGTCGCAGGCGTTGCTCATCAGCCACGCCTCCATCTGGTCGGCGATCGTAGCGGGCGTGCCTACCATCGTGAGGCCGCCGTAACCGGCGCCACGCTGCGCCAGTTGACGCACGGTCAGTCCCTCGCGCGCGGCCAGGGCGATGGCGGTGGCGCGGCCACTTTGCCCGGCATTGGTCTCGGGGATCGGCGGCAACGGCGCGTCCAGGTCGAACTTCGAAGCATCTGTGCCCAGTCGCATCGACAAGTTCGGCAGCGCGCTATCGGTATGCACCAGCGAGTCCAACAGGGCATGCTTCTCCTTGGCTTCGGCCAGGCTGTCGCCCACGATCACCAAAACGCCGGGCAGGATCTTCAGATGGTCGGGGTTGCGCCCGATCGCTGCCGCCCGGCCCTTGACGTCGGTGTAGTAGCTCTGCCCGTCCTCGATCCGCTGGAAACTGGCGAACACGACCTCGGCCGTCTCCGCCGCCAGCTGCCGACCGGCCTCGGACGCGCCCGCCTGCACGATCACCGGCCAGCCCTGGGGCGAACGCGCCACGTTTAGCGGGCCGCGGACCGACAGGTATTTCCCCTTGTGGTTCAGCACGTGCATCTTCGCCGGGTCGAAGAACACGCCGCTGTCCACGTCGCGGATGAAAGCGTCGTCGTCCCAACTGTCCCACAGCCCGGTTACCACATCGTAAAATTCACGGGCGCGACGGTAGCGTTCGTCGTGCTCCATCTGGTCGTCCATGCCGAAATTCAGCGCGGCATCCGGATTGGCCGTGGTGACGATGTTCCACCCTGCCCGGCCATTGCTCAGATGATCGAGCGAGGCGAATTTTCGGGCGATGATGTACGGCTGCTCGAAGGTGGTGGACGCCGTCGCGATCAGCCCGAGCCGCTCCGTGACCACGGCCAACGCCGGCAACAGCGTCAACGGGTCGAACGACGTGACGGTCGCGCTGCGCTTCAGGGCGTCGATCGGCATGTTCAGCACGGCCAGGTGGTCGGCCATGAAGAACGCGTCGAACCGGCCGCGTTCCAGGGTTTGTGCGAAGCGCTTCAGGTGGGCGAAGTTGAAATTTGCATCGGGCGAACTGCCGGGGTAGCGCCACCAGGCCGTGTGGATACTCACCGGGCGCATGA
The DNA here is from genome assembly GCA_964247805.1 of uncultured Acetobacteraceae bacterium. Classification (GTDB taxonomy): domain Bacteria; phylum Pseudomonadota; class Alphaproteobacteria; order Acetobacterales; family Acetobacteraceae; genus LMUY01. The sequence continues at coordinate 3,081 of CAXTWC010000139.1, forward strand.
ACGCGCCAAGACGAAGCTGCCGGATCATAGTACGTGGGTCCCTTAACCGCTCGGCGACACATCGGTGCGCCACCCTGGCATTTCAAACGAATGGAACGGTCGATCTGGATGCCATGAAGAGATCGTTTACGTTGCCATGCAATAGTAACGAGGCATGAATCAACCAGGGGTTGGCGACTCACCAGCGTTGCGGCACATCTACTGACATGGTCTGGCCATCGGTAGCAGGCTACGCGTCTTGGGCCGCTGCAATGGCGGCCGGGTTCGGCATGCTCCAGGCCTGGGCCGGGGTGGCCTTGGTCAGCCGTTTCGCCGCCCGGCCCGCACCGCCGCGGGGGTCGGGCTCGCCAGTGACCGTGCTCAAGCCGCTCCATGGCGACGAACCGCTGCTCGAGGACGCACTCGCCTCCTTTTGCGTCCAGGATCACCCGGCGTACCAGCTGGTATTCGGCGTGTCCCACCGGAACGATCCGGCGATCGACGTGGTGAACCGCTTGCGCCGCCGCTTCCCGGCCGTCGACATGGTGTTGGTGGTGAACGACGCCCTGCATGGGAGCAACCGCAAGGTTTCGAACCTGATCAACATGATCGGTTCGGCCCGCCACGACTGCCTCGTCATCGCCGACAGCGACGTGCACGCCTCACCGGACTACCTCAACAACGTCGTGGCCGAACTCGAACGGCCGGGCACCGGACTGGTCACCACACTCTCGCTCGGTCTCCCCGTGTCCAACCGCTTGCCCGACCGGCTTGCAGCAAGCCAGATCACCTACGGGTTCCTTCCGGGCGTGCTGCTGGCAAGGGCGCTTGGGCGGCAGGATTGCCTGGGAATCACCATGGCGATCCGCCGCAGCACGCTGGACCGGGTGGGCGGGCTGCATGCACTGGCAGACCACCTCGCCGATGATGCCGTGCTCGGCGGCCTGGTGCGGGCCCAGGGGCTTTCCGTCAGCCTGGCAGGAACGCTGCCTGCGACGACCGTGGCGGAAGGCACATTGCGCGCGGGGTTCGAGCACGAACTGCGCTGGGCGCGCACGATCCGCACGCAGGCCCCGGTCGGGTACGCCGCCTCCGTCCTGCAATTCCCGGTGGCTTGGGCGGCCGTTGCTGCCATCCTGTCGGGCGTCGCACCGCCCATGCTCGCGGTGTTGGCGATGGCGTGGGCCATGCGCGCGCTGGCCAGTTGGCAGATCGACCGTATCCTCCTCCCGATCGTTGGCGGCGCGAGCCATCGCCGTGCGCTGCGGGCACCGTTCCTCCTGCTTCCGCTGCGGGACGCCATGTCGATCGCCATCATGCTCGCGAGTTACCGAACGAGGCAGGTCACGTGGCGCGGGCACACCATGATCGCCAGCCGTACTCCAAGGGTGGCCAATCGTGGTCCGGGCCAGCGCACCCCTGTCGGGCAACTCGCGCAGCCGGCGCCTGTCGTGCAGCGGAGCAGCTGAGATGGGCGGGGCGATCCTGGCGATCGATCAGGGCACCACCTCCACCCGCGCCATCGTGTTCAGCGATGACGGCCAGCCGCTTGCCACGGCGCGCCGTGACTTGGTGCAGCACTACCCGGGGCCGGGCTGGGTCGAGCATGACGCGGAGGATATCTGGCGGGATTCGCTGACCGTCGCCCGCCAGGCACTGGCGGAGGCCGGTGTTCCGGTCGTGGCACTCGGGATCACCAACCAGCGGGAGACCACGCTGCTGTGGGACCGGCGTTCGGGCGAGCCTGTCGGCCGGGCGATCGTGTGGCAGGATCGCCGCACCGCCGAACTCTGCGCCCGGCTTCGTGCCGATGGCGTCGAGGCGCTGGTCCGGGCGCGCACCGGCTTGCTGCTCGACCCGTATTTCTCCGCCACCAAGCTCGCCTGGCTGCTGGACCAGCCCGGCATCCGCGCCCGGGCCGAGCGCGGCGAGTTGGCGTTCGGCACGGTCGACAGCTTCCTGCTATGGCGACTGACCGAGGGCCGCGCCCACGCCACCGACGCCGCCAACGCCTCCCGAACGCTGTTGTTCGACATCCACCGGCAGCACTGGGACCACGAGTTGCTGGCCCTGTTCGGCATCCCGCGGTCGGTGCTGCCCGAGGTGCGCGACAACAGCGCCGTATTTGGCGAGACGACGCTGCTCGGCGGTACGATCCCGATCGGCGGAATGGCTGGGGACCAGCAGGCAGCGTTGGTGGGCCAGGCCTGCTTCACGCCGGGCATGGTGAAATCGACCTACGGCACGGGTTGCTTCGCGCTGCTGAACACGGGGGCGGAGGCGGTCACGTCCACGCGGGGCATGCTGACCACGGTCGCGTGCCGGCTGGGTGGCGAGGTTCAATATGCGCTGGAGGGCTCGATCTTCGTCGCTGGGGCCGCGGTCAAGTGGTTGCGGGACGGCATCGGGCTGATCACCCATGCCAGCCAGACGGACGACATGGCGACCCGGGTGGCGGACAATCACGGCGTCTACATGGTGCCGGGGTTCACCGGGCTCGGTGCACCGCATTGGGACCCGCACGCCCGCGGGCTGATCTGCGGGCTGACGCTGGATGCGAGCGCTTCCCACATCGCGCGGGCGGCGTTGGAAAGCGTGGCGTATCAGACGCTCGACCTGCTGGACGCCATGGTGGCCGACGCCGGGCGCGGTGCCGACGCGTTGCGCGTGGATGGCGGTATGGCGGCCAACGATTGGTTCTGCCAATTCCTGGCCGACATCCTGCAGGCGCCAGTTGAGCGTCCCGCAGTGCTGGAGACCACGGCCTTGGGCGCGGCTTTCCTGGCCGGGCTGGCGGTGGGGGTTTACCAACGGCCTGCCGATATCGCCGCCCACTGGCGCTGCGAGCGGCGGTTCGAGCCTCGGATGTCCGACGAGGCCAGGGCGGTGCTGATCGCCGGGTGGCAGAAGGCGGTTGCGCGGGCGTTGGCCTAGGAAGCTTGCTCAACTCCGCGTCAGGCGGCCGGGCCGGTGGCTGATTGCCACGTTGTTGCCGCGATCCGGGACCTCAATTGCGGCCATGCGAACCCCGACCCATCACCGCGGCGCCCGTGCCGCGCTCGCCGCCATCTTGGGCCTGGCCCTTGCCACGGCCAATGCCGCGCCTGCATCCGCCTGGGCCGGCGATCGTGGCTTTCACGGTGGCGGCGGCTTCCGCGGCGATCGTGGTTTCCGAAGCGGGGGCGAGTTTCATGGCGGCGGCCGATTCGGAGGTTTCGGTCCGGAACGGTTTGGCGGCCCTGAACGCGGTTTCGGGTTCGAAGGCCGCGGCGGTCCGGCGTTCTTCGGCGGCCGAGCCTTTGCTGCCCGGCCGTTCGTTCCCCTCGCCCGGCAGGGTTACCGCTATCAGCCCTGGGGTTGGCAGCGCAGTTGGGGCTATCGCTCGCCGGCGTTCGGTCTCGCCGGGCTAGGCTTGGCCACGGTGGCACTGGGCAGCCTCGCCGTGGTGTATGCGCCGCCCGCCTTCATCGTTCCGCCGCCAATCTACGTTGCACCGCCACCCATCATCTTGGGCCTGCCGGCGATCGCGCCCCTCCCCTTCGCACCGCTCCCGGCCGTAACGGCGGCGGCTGTGCCCGCGCCGGCCGGGATCGAGTGCGGGCCGCTGATCGCTGCAGCGGCACCTCCGCCGATCGTGGTCCCGCCGCCCCCGAGCCTGGTCGCCGAAGCAGCGCCGCCTTGGGTGATCCTGGCGCCCCCGGCGGACGGGTTGGTTATCGCGCCGCCGGTGCTGGCCTATGCGGACATACCCGGCGCGTGGCGAGTCGGCGGGTTCGTGACCGGCGCGCTTGCCGTGAGCACTGTCGCCGTCGTGCACGCGGTCGCACGGCCGCGCGCCTATGTTCGCTACTATGCGCCGCCGGTCGTGGTGTACGCGCCGCCGCCGGTGTTCATCGGGCCACCCCCGTATGGCCCACGTTGGGAACGCGGGCCCGGTTGGGGCGGCGGATGGGGTCATGAATGGCGCCATGAGTGGGGCCACCGCGGCCGCTTCTGAGCGCTAGCTGCAAACAACGAGGATTACCGACCGATGCTCCGCTTTTCTCGAGTTGCACTCGTAGCTGTCGCTTTGTCCGCTGGACTGTGCAGCGGTGCCATCGCTCAGACGCCGGCCACCCCGTCAGCCACCGCGGCGGCGGTCGACCAGCGTATCGATCTGCTGAAATCACAGCTCGGCATCACGGCGGAACAGCTACCGCTGTGGAACGCCTTTGCACAGGCGATGCGGGACAATGCGACCAGTACCGAGCAGGTGTTCCAACAACGGGCCGGGTCCGCGGCGACGATGACGGCGGTGGACAACATGCACTCCTACGCGGCGTTGGCGCGCAGCTACGCCGATGACACGGCCAAGTTGTCTACGGCGTTCGACAGCCTGTATGCCAGCCTCACACCGACCCAGAAGCAAGCGGCCGACACGCTGTTCCGCCAGCAAGCAACGGCTACGGCAAAGGCAAAACGCTAGAGCCAGCGTGTCGTGGGTTGGGTGGGGTCCGGCAAAGGTCCCTCACGCCGGCCCTCTCCCAGGGGGAGAGGGAGAAGGAAGCGAGATCTTCCCGGCTAAAATCGGTTTGGACGGTATGGAGCCGGGTCTATTACGGGTACTTGGCCTGTGGCGAGGTCTGCCACCAGCCGACCTGTTAGTGGGCCCGAGGCCAGGCCGATATGGCCATGTCCGAAGGCGTGCACCACATCGGGGCACCCCGTCGCCGGACCGATTACCGGCAGGCCGTCCGCGATCGACGGGCGGTGGCCCATCCAGACGGAAATGCGCTCGTCTGGTAGGTCACGCGGCAGGCCAGGGTAGGTCCGCAGCGCAAAGTCCCGCAGGATCTTGGCCCGGCGCCAATCGGGCGGCGCGTCGAGCCCGGCCAGTTCGATCTGCCCGGCGATCCGCAACGCACCGGCGGTCACGGTGTTCGCCATCTTTCCATCGCTTGGCATGACGGGATGGCGCGGGGTGCTCTCGGGCGAGGCGATTGCAACATGGTAGCCGCGCTCGGTCTCCAGCGGAACCATATCGCCGGCCAGCGCCGCCAGCTTGGCGGACCGGGCGCCGGCGGCGATGACGGCCTTGCTGGCCAGTATTTCGCCGGCGCTGGTCCGCACCGACTGCAACTGGCCACCTTCGACGCGAAATCCGGTCGCGTTCGCCCGCTGGCGGTGAAGCCCGATGGATTCGGCATGGGCCATGAGGGCGGCAACGTAGCCACCGGGATCCAGGCAATGCGCGCCCTCCTCCACCAGGACGCCGAAGGTGTAGCGCCGGTCGAGCGACGGTTCCTGCTGGCGCAATTCGTCCTCGTCCAACTCGATCCAGCGGACACCGTTGTCGCGGCGCAGACGCCAGGCCAGCGCTTCGGCCTGGAACTCGGCGCGCGACGGGAACACGTACAGCAGGCCTTGGCGAGCGACCATGTGCGGCACACCGGCTTCCTCGGCCAACCGGCGGTGGCGGTCGGGGGCGTCGGCAATTAGCGGGCGCAGAGCGCGGGCGGTTGCCTCCACGCGCTGGACGGTCGATCCCGCCCGCAAATAGCGGACCAGCCATGGGAGCAGCTTCGGCAGGTAGCGCCAGCGTATGGACAGCGGCCCGAGCGGGTCGAGCAGGTAGCCGGGCACCTTGCGCCACGCACCGGGGAGCGAGGTCGGCACGACGGAAGCCGGGCTGAGCCAGGCACCGTTGCCGAAGCTGGCTTGCTGTGGGCCGCCGGGCTCGTCCGGCTCGAGAAGGGTGACGTCGAGCCCATCGCGAATGAGCTCGAGGGCACAGCAAACGCCAATGATGCCGCCGCCAATGACGACGATCGGTGGTTTCACTTACCCACCGCCCCGCTTCGCGGAGGACGACTGTGGCGTCACTCCGCGGGGCGGAGCGTCGCCATCGCGAACTCACCGTCGATCAGGTCCTTCGACTCGGCCACCAGCGTCTTGAAGTGCGGCTGCTGCATATGCTGCTTCAGCGCGTCCCGGCTTTCATATTCCTCGATGAAGAAGAAGTGGCCCGGCGTCCGGATATCCTCGTGCACGACGTAGGACGTCACCCCCGCATCGTGCCGCGATGGTCCAACCGCGGCCAGCAGAACCTTGCGGAGCGCATCCTCATGCCCCCGCTTGGCTCGGCATTCCGCCACGACATGGACGGCCTGGGTATCGGGCAAGGAATCAGGCCCCAGCCACGGCACGCCGCGTCATGACACCGATCAAGTGCGCCCGGTATTCTGCCGATGCGTGGATGTCACTGTTCAAGCCGTCCGCCGGAGTCTTGATGTCGCGCAAAGCGTCCGCAGACCAGTTGGCGGTGAGCGCCTGCTCCATCGCGGTGTGACGGAATACGCCGTCCTGCGCCGCGCCGGTAATCGCGACCCGTACGCCGGCCGGTCCCTTGGCCACGAACACGCCGACCATGGCATACCGCGAAGCCGGGTTGCGGAACTTCTCGTAGTTGCTCTTCTCGGGGATCGGGAATTCGATCGACGTGATCAGCTCGTCCGGCGCCAGGGCGGTGGTGAACATGCCCTGGAAATACTCGTCGATCGGGATGCGGCGCTTGTCGGTCACGATGGTGGCGCCGGTCGCCAGCGCGGCGGCCGGGTAGCAGGACGACGGATCGTTGTTGGCCAACGAGCCGCCCATCGTGCCGCGATGGCGCACCTGCGTGTCGCCGATCCACGACGCCATCTTGGCCAGGCCGGGGATACGGGCCTGGATGTCCTTGTCAGCCATGATCGCGCCGTGCGTCGTCATGGCGCCGATGGTGATCTTGTCCGGCGCCGAAGTGATGCCCACCAGGCCCAACGCATGCAGGTCGATCACCGAAGACGGCTTGTTGAGGCGCTGCTTCAGCACGGGGATGAAGGTCTGGCCGCCGGCGAGCGCCTTGGCGTCCATGTCCTCGCCCATCAGCTTGACAGCGTCTGCGACCGAACTCGGCTTGTGGTATGCGAAATCGTACATTCGTCGCTCCTACTCGGCCGCCAGCCGCGACCGGTTGGCTTCAATGATGGCCCAAATCTTCTCCGGACTGGCCGGCATGTCCAGGTGGCGCACGCCGTAATCGCGCAATGCATCCACCACCGCGTTGATCACGGCGGGTGGGCTGCCGATCGCGCCGACCTCGCCACAGCCCTTCACCCCCAACGGATTGTGGGTGCAGAGAGTCACTTCCGTGCCCACCGTCATCCTGGGGAAATCATGCGCACGCGGCATGGTATAGTCCATGAACGACCCGGTGACCAACTGGCCCTGCTTGTCGTACACGGCATTTTCCAGCAGCGCCTGACCGATCCCCTGCATGACGCCGCCCTGGATCTGCCCCTCCACGATCATCGGGTTGATCACCCGGCCGACATCGTCCACCGCGGTGAAGTTGACCACCTGGATGGTGCCGACATCCGGATCGATTTCGACCTCGCAGATATGGCAACCGCCGGGGAAGGTGAAGTTCGCCGGGTCGTAGAACGCGGTCTCGTCCAGCCCGGGCTCCAGCTCCTCGATCGGGTAGTTGTGCGGGACGTAGGCCGCCATCGAGACGTCGGTCAGCGTCTTGGACCGGTCGGTGCCGGCGACGGAGAACTTGCCGTCGGCGAACTCGATATCCGCCACGCTGGCTTCGAGGAGGTGGGCGGCGATTTTCTTGCCCTTGGCGATCACCTTGTCCATCGCCTTGACCATGGCGGCGCCGCCCACGGCCAGCGAGCGGCTGCCATAGGTGCCCATGCCGAACGGGATCTTGCCGGTGTCGCCATGCACGACGTCGATCATGTTCGCGGGCACGCCCAACTGCTCGGTGACGAGTTGAGCGAAGGTGGTTTCGTGCCCCTGCCCGTGGCTGTGGGTGCCGGTGAACACCGTGACACTCCCCGTTGGATGCACGCGTATTTCCGCGCACTCGTACAACCCGGCGCGTGCCCCCAACTGCCCCACCAGCTTGGACGGCGCGATGCCGCATGCCTCGACATAGGTGGACATGCCGATGCCGCGCAGCTTGCCGCGCCACCCCGCCTCGGTTCGCCGGGTCTCGAAACCGGCCCAGTCCGCCTCCTTCATGCAGGCATCCAAGGTCTTGACGTAGTCGCCGCTGTCGTAGTTGAGCGCCACCGGCGTCTGGTATGGGAAGGCGTCGGACCGGATGAAGTTCTTGCGGCGGATCTCGACGCGGTCGATGCCGGTATCACGCGCGATCACGTCCACCAGGCGCTCCAGCAAGTAGGTCGCTTCCGGCCGCCCTGCCCCGCGATAGGCGTCGACCGGCACCGTGTTGGTGAACACGGCCCGCACCTCGCCATAGATGACCGGCGTGGAATACACCCCCGCCAGCAGGGTCGCGGACAAGTAGGTCGGCACCGCGGGGGCGAAGGTGGACAGGTAGGCGCCCATGTTCGCCAGCGTCTTTACCCGCAAAGCCAGGAACTTGCCGTCCGCCGCCACCGCCATCTCGGCCGTGCTGACATGGTCGCGGCCGTGCGCGTCGGACACGAAGGCCTCCGAGCGGTCCGACGTCCACTTCACCGGCTGGGCCAGCTTGCCGGCGGCCCACGTCACGATGGCTTCCTCGGCGTAGTGATAGATCTTGCTGCCGAACCCGCCGCCGACGTCGGGCGCGATCACCCGCAATTTGTGCTCCGGCAAATGCAGCACGAAGGCGCCCATCAGCAGCCGGATGACGTGCGGGTTCTGGCTCGTGGTGTGCAGCGTATACTCGTCGCTGGTCGGGTCGAACTCGCCGACCGCGCACCGGGCCTCCATCGCGTTCGGGATCAGCCGGTTGTTGGTCAGTTCCAGCGTGACCACGTGGGCAGCCCCGGCGAAGGCCGCGTCCACGGCAGCCTTGTCGCCGATGTGCCAGTCGAAACACTGGTTGCCCGGCGCGTCGTCATGCACGAGTGGCGCACCGGCCGCCACCGCGTCCGTCACCGAGCTGACGCCGGGGAGGTCCTCGTAGCCAACGTCGATCTGCTCGGCGGCGTCGCGTGCCTGCTGCTTGGTGCTGGCGATCACGACGGCCACGGGGTCGCCGACATGGCGGACCTTGCCGATGGCCAGCACCGGGTGGGCCGGCTCGGCCATGGGGGAGCCGTCCTTGCTGTGGATCTGCCAACCGCACGGCACGCCGCCGACGCCGTCCGCCTGCATGTCGGCTCCGACGTAGACGGCCTGCACGCCGGGCATCGTCTTGGCGGTTGCAGTATCGATGGCGGTGATGCGGGCGTGCGGCCGGTCCGAGCGGCGGATGACGGCGTAAAGCTGGCCCGGACGGTTGATGTCGTCGGTGTAACGTCCGCGCCCGGCCAGAAAGCGGCGGTCTTCCTTGCGACGCACGGAGGCGCCAATGCCTTCGAAGCCCATGATCCGTCCCCTTTGATCTTCTTTTCTTATCCCTCTCCCCTTGAGGGAGAGGGCCGGGGGTGAGGGTGGCTACGGCCGGTTAGCGGAAGGCAAGTTCCCTCACCCAACCCTCTCCCAGGGGGAGAGGGCTCTCAACGCAAGGGCTACTCGGCGGCCATGGCCATCGGGTGCATGAGCTTCTGTGCCGCATCGATCGCCTTGACGATGTTGTGGTAGCCCGTGCAACGGCACAGATTGCCCTCCAGGCCGTGCCGGATCTCGTCTTCGGTCATTCCCTGCGGATGCATCTTCACGAGGTCGATGGCGCTCATCACCATGCCCGGCGTGCAGAAGCCGCATTGCAGGGCGTGGTGCTCGCGGAACATCTCCTGCATCGGATGCAACGTGCCGTCGGCGGCGGCGAGCCCCTCGATGGTGAGCACATCCGTCCCGTTCGCCTGCAGCGCCAGCATGGTGCAGGACTTCACGCTGTCCCCATCCACATGCACGACGCAGGCGCCGCACTGGCTGGTGTCGCAACCGACATGGGTGCCGGTGAGGCCTATCTTCTCACGCAGCAGTTCGACGAGCAGGGTGCGGCCCTCGACTTCGACCGTATGTGCTTTGCCGTTCACCGTCAGGCTGACCTGGGGCATGGCTTGTTCTCCCGTATTCGCGAATGGTTGGTACAGTGTGATGACGCAGGCCGATCGGTCAAGTCTGCCAAGTCTCGACTTGGGCTAACTGGCGGCGGGCGCATGCTCGTTTGCGGTATGCCACAGCGCGCCACCGACCACCACGCTGTCCAGCGCGAAACGCTGCCGACCCTCCCGCGTGTTGCCCGAGACATCGGTGAAGGTGAACCGCCCCTCCTCGATCCGCATCACCGTTGCGTCCCCGGTGCTTCCCACTGAAAGGTCGCCCAGGTCCGGCCGTTTCAGCACCTTGGCCGGCGTTTCGGTGACGGCGCGCACGATCTCCGGCAGAGGCATCCCGAGATACAGGAATTTGCTCATCGTCTCCATATTGTCATAGGCGGGACCGTCAATGCACAGCACGTGGACGTCCGAGCTGATGATGTCGGGCTGGAAACCGCCCGCCAGCATCGCCTCCGCCACATCGAAGTCGAACGAGCCCTTGCCGTGGGCGATGTCGAAGATCACCCCCCGCTCCCGCGCTTCCCAGCAAGCGTCCTTGATCGTGCCGTCGGCGTGGCAGGGCGCGTTCGGGAACGGCCTGAAGCAGTGGGTGAGCGTGTCGCCGGGCCGCAACTCCTTCAGCAGATCGCTGTAGCGCGGCGGCGGTCGGTCGATGTGGCACATCACCGGCAACCCGGCGCGGTCCGCCGCCTCCAACGCATGATACAGCGGGTTGATGCCGTTGGTGCCGCTGGCGATGGCGCCGACGCGCACCTTGATGCCGCGGATCAGGTCCTTGTTGGCGAGCGCCACGGAGGCACAGGTTTCCGCATCCATCAGTCGGATGTCCGAGCTCTCGCCCACCATCATCGAGGGGGCGAAGGCGAAGATGCCGGCGTGGCTGACGTGCAGGTAGGCGAGGATGCGGGTCTGGCTCACTTCCATCACGTGCTTGCGGAAGCCCGGGAAGTTACCCGGCCCGGCGGAGCCCACGTCCAGCCAGGTGGTCGTGCCGCACCGTTTGGCGAGCACGTCGGCATCGATGCTGATGGAGGTGCCACCCCAATACACGTGGGCGTGGAAATCTATATTACCGGGCATCACGATGCACCCGGTTACGTCCCGCTCCGCGCGGCTGCGCAGATCGTTGCCGATCGCGGATACTTTGCCATCGTTGAAGGCGACGTCCACCACTTCATGGCGACCGGTACCCGGGTCGATCAAGCGGCCGTTGCGGAGGATGAAGTCATGGTCCATCGGTGGTGGTCCTAAGGCTGGAACCGGCAGTCTGCTACCGCACGCTCACCGCCACAACCGCGCGCTGCTAGTGTCTCCCCCGTGCCGGAAGGCGGATGGAACTTGCCTCAAGGCGGGGTGGGACGTTCCACGGTAACAGCTGCCTCGTTGCGGCGAAGAAAGGGCAGTGTCCAAGGCGGGTCGTAGAACCAGCTCACCGGCTGCCCGGTGGGCGACCAGCCACTTCCCTCCAGCAATTGCAGGAGTTCGCGCCGAGCGGTTTCGGTAGCGGTCTGATCGATCGACCCGGTATATCGGTACACGCCGTAGCTCTGTGGCGGCACCGACACGATGTGGACCGCCGGGTCATTCGGACGCGGCAGGCTCTGCAGGGTATAGTGCGCCGGCATGAAAAAGCGGATCCGCCATTCGCCTGGACTGGTCTGGTCCTGCACAACCGGCGCTGTCATCGCGATGGTCTGAGACCCGGCGGATTGCGCGACCGGGGCGGTCATCGCGATGCTGGACTTTGCCGTGTTACCGCCGAAGATGTAGCCGGCCAATCGCCGGAACCCATCGCTTCGGCTGGACA
>CAXTWC010000140.1:0-14816 GCA_964247805.1 uncultured Acetobacteraceae bacterium
GATCTGCTCTTGCGTGAACCTTGACCGCTTCATCGTCCGTCTCCTGTCGACGGATCCTAACTTCAAAACGGGGGCGGTTCAGGGGGCAAGGTCACTCAAGTAGCGATTTGCTTGCTAAACCAGTCAACACATATCTGATCAAGCAGGACTGGAGAACTCTCACTGTCACACGATTCCGCAGGAACACCGGATAGAGCTTGCTCCACCTCTCCAACTCGAGCTGGACAACAATTCTCCCATTTAAATTGGGCGACTTTTAGAAACGCATAAGCAAGCGCGTATTCCTTCTGTGCAAGCAAAGCCTCCCCAATCCATAGTCTAATAAAGCCTTGATTTATTACACTAGGTTGTCGGATCTCGTTCTCTATGAGCATCGCCGACTTCAAATAACATTTAAGAGCGTCACTGGTTTGCCCCATCTTGTATAATGAACGCCCGATGTTACCATAGTAAGCTCCGCTAGAACTCTCGATCCTTGTTTCGTTCAGTACTTCTTGCAAAGTTCGCGTCATAAGGAACTTAGGTAAAGCCATTTCTGGCCGACCACCATCTCGATATGCTAAAGCAAGGCTGTGATCGATATTACTCGAAAGATCGGCATCAGAATGCTCGAGAAGCTTTAGGCCACGTTCGCCCCATTCCATTGATGCTCGGAAATCCTGTTGCTGCCACTTTAGATGGCATCTGATATTACATAGCCTAATGAAGCGAGCATCCCTATCTACGATCGTATCGGCGTAGCTGTCTAATAAGGAGTTGGCTTTCGCAAAGGCGCCTACATTTCCAAGAACATCTGCATACCCTTGAACTAGATTATCCAAAGGAGTGATTTCATTCCAATCGTTCTTGATGTCAAGGCTGTCAAAGAATAGCCCCGTAACTCGTAAGAATTCTCGAGCGTGCCCGACCCTTGCATGCTGTCCTGCAACGCCACTCAGAAGCTCAGCTGCTCGTGACATTTGACCGGCAGCAATACAAAGTTCTGCATTTTCAATGACCGCCTGCAAAGTAGTCAGTGAGTCCGCAGAACGTTTATCTCTGGAAAGACGCTGCAGAAGTTCTGTATATACTTTGATAATTTCCTCGATAAACCCTAGTCTCTCGTGCCGGGGATATAGTTGACGGACGAACGCACGGATGATTGGATGAAGCTCAAGGAGATCCTCAGCAGGTGCACGTCTTTTCACGACAATAAGATTTAGCGACCGAAGTGAGTTTAAGGCTTTGATGGTTCGGTTCGCGTTCTGCTCGCTTCTTAAATATCGAGAGACTTCAGTTGGAGTTTCAGGCTTTACGGTCTCGGCAAGGCAACGCAGAACAATGCGCTGACGGTTCTGGAGATTGTGCCATATTGAATTCAACGTTGTCTTTGGTAATTCGCCCTCTCCTAGCTCAATTTCAGCAACTAAGTCATCAAGGGAGACATACGGTACTCGACGTTGCGCCTGAATAGCTAGAAGGTCGAGCCAGAATGCATGACCTTTTGTGATCCGGAACGCTTCTAAAATCGCTGTGTCGGTTGCGGAGGGGTTCCGTGTGTTGATAAGGGCTCTAGTAGCCTCTAGATCAAGGCCATCCAGTTTTATGGATAGAATTTCAGATGAGTCGTAGATTACATCGGGGCGACATGTGAACAGGATCCTCAGAGAGGTTTGGCGCTCCAGCATTGCATTAAGCATCAAAGCTAGCGTACCCGTAACTACCTTCCGCTCGAGATCAACATAGCTATCCACATTGTCAAAAACTAGAAGCGCCCTCCGCTTTTCCAATTTCTTTAGAAATATCTGTACAATCTCTGCATTGTTTTGTCCTGCTAAATCAGCACGAGAGACACTTCCATTAGTCAATCTTCCAACAACTGCAATTAGTTGGTTTTCGAAACGTTCGTGCTCTTCTTTACAGTCTCTCCAGATGCATAAATCAAATCCACTCGTTGTACTCTTAGACACTGAATTAAAGTGTTCTGCTGCTACTGTAGATTTTCCTTGCCCTCCGATACCTGTAATAAAAATTAGTGATGCCTGTGTTTCGCTAATACTACTTAATTCCGCGTTACGGCCTAAGCACTGGTCAATTGCCGGAGGTCGGTCTTCATCGTCTCCTTCAATTACTTGAGGAAGTGTTTTATTCTGAATAGTTGGAACAACTGCCATTATGTTAGACACGGAGATAAACGGCGTTTGAAATGAGATCGAAATGTCACTCTTATCCGAAGACTTTCCTTCCCACCAACGTGCCAACTCCGGAATAAACGAATGACAATCTATACCTTTATATAAAACGACTCGACCTCTATCTAATCCTGGCTGCAGTCTTTCGGCTAGATGAGACTCTACGCTTGCGCTAGGGGAATAAAAACTCCACAACACTTCAGGTGACGCAGCGTCATCAGACACCAAGTCTATCAAAGCGCCGGTAAACACATCATCCCACCCACTGTATCCGCATACAACTACAATCTTATCCCTCAGAAGACTTGATAAAGATGCCTTGAGACGAGGCCGGCTTTGGCTAAGTTGTCGGCCAGTGTGAAGAGTATCTGATCCATACCAATATCCATGTAAGTGGATCACATGACAACCGGTTCCGATGGTCTGTCCAATGTTGCCATCTCGATGTAAAACTGACCGGAAATACTCTCCGGATGATCGACGTATAGCTACCCCTAAAAGTGGATCGAAATTGGTTGTTATGATGCTTCTACCGAATAGACTTTTGTGTAATGCGGCTAAACGTCCGAGCGATGCTGTCGCAGGACTCAGGTGCCATTTGTCATCAAGATCATATCGTGAGCATGAGTCTTCGGAACCATGGATAAAATCCTGTTGTGTCGTATCGGACCGCGATAGCCAAACCGCTTTTCTGACTATTTCGTTAGAGGTCTCTTGGCCGCGTCGTCCTTGTAAGTAGGAAAATGCTGCTTGATATTGGTTACCGCTTGATGCTGATAGCATCCGCTCGAAGCTTACCTTCTGATTAGCATCTTCTGCAAATTCATCTTTAATAAGCGAGATCATCCCATCGACCCCAGGTACACCGGGTTCATCTGGGCTGCGAGGTGCTGATAGGGGAGCACCGACGAGAAAGACAACTTCCCGCCGACGTCTATCAAGGCCCGTCGTCAGACGATCTATTAAAGCATCTTGCTCAAAAGATATTGTTATATCCGTCATTTCTCAATCCAACTTAGGCAACCAGTATCTAGAACGTCTGCACCAAAGGCCGTAGTGTTCAATCTTCCTTCCACAACTCGTCTGTCTCGAGCCGGAAGCTTAGTCGCTAAAGAGTGGTAGCTCTCATATCATCTGCGGATATCTTCTAGTCCATGCCGATGCAATTTTGCAACTATCCGACGGTTTCTAGAGATTGCCCGGAACAACCGATTCCTGTTCACGGATGAACCTGTGTTCATGTTGACGATCTAGGGCGGGATCGTTCCCAACTGCTGCGCCTCCCACTCTCTGTATGTCAGGCCGGTCCCCTCCTGCCTCCACTCCAGCGTGCCATTGGCGGATCGGCCGGTCACCACGGCCGCTGCTGCACTTGGGCTACGGAAGGCATACGCCTGGGCGAACCGACTATGTTCACCCTCCGCCACCAGGACGCCTGCCCGCCGCAACTCCGCATTTAGGCCGGAGTAGGAGTGCGCCGCCACTCCTTCCCAGTCTCGCCGCGCCAGCGACCCTTCCTCGACGACAAACTCCCCATCGATCAGCGAAGCCGTAGCTCTTGTCCCATGCCGCCGCCCTTCCAGGATGAACCGCGCCATAGGGAAGGGTCCCTGCGCCACGGCCGGCAGCGTCACCCGCATCTCCGCGGCAGCCGTTCGTGTCGTCGCGACGGCGGCCTCCGATCGTGCCCTCTGAATGAACATGTCCACGCGCACCGCGGGCAGGACGACCAGGAGATTGTCCAGGAACGCCTCCATCTTCGCCACGTCCGCTTCGCTGAGGCTCGGCCGCGGCGGATCGGTCCGGTTCTCCAGCGGCACCCGCCCGATCCCGCGCGCCTCCGCGATCAGTCGGGCCTCAAGATAGCGCGCATGAGCCTTGTTCAGCTTGTTCGCCGCCGCCGTGACCAGCACCGCGCTGGTCCACCAGTCCTTGGCTACATCGTGTTGGCGGATCCGCGCTCCAATGTCTTCACTCTCTCCGATGTAGGCACGTGCCTCGCCGTCCCGCTCACCCAACAGCAGGTAGACACCAGCGTAATCCGCCTCGGCTCGCGCCAGCGCCGCCGCGATCTGCGTACGCGGCGTCATCAGCACGTGACCTGTCCAGTTGAACAACTCGGCCGTCAGCATGCCGTCCGGCCGCCCATCGATGTAGTAGAGCTGGAGCGATCGGCCGATGGTGTTCGTCATGCTAACTCTGCTGTTGGCGACTGATAAAGCCAGATCCGCTTAGCAAGATGTGCCTCTACCTCAGTAGTGGTAGCGACATTGGATGATCTCGATGCGCTGGTCCTCACCCTTCCGGCCCTGGGCGCGATAGACCAGTCGGTGCTCGGCGGTGATCCGGCGTGACCACCAGCCGGACAGATCACCTTTCAGCGCCTCCGGCTTGCCGATACCCTGGAAGGGATGGCGCCGCACGTCCTCGATCAGCTCGTTCAACCGGCGATGGACGGTCGGGTCGGCATCGACCCAATGCAGATAATCCGCCCACCCGTCGTCACTGAAGTGGACGTTCACGCGTCGGGCGCAGCCTTAGGCGCCAGCAGGTCACGTGCCTTTGCCCTTCCTGCTTCGAGCTGCTGCACACCCCGTAGCAGTCGCTCGGCGTTTCGCGGGCTGCTCAGCAGGTGCACCGTCTCCTGCCAGCCGGTGAACTCCTCCTCGGAGATCATCACCACGTTGCCTTTGCCGCCCTGGCGCGTCACCACGAGAGGCGCCCGTGCCTCAACAGCCTCGTCCAGATAGCGCGACAGGTTCTGCCGCAGCTCAGTGTAGGACACATGGGTCATCAGGCACCTCCGGGCTAAACCATAACATCAATACGTACAGGAATATGTACTTAGTGGACCGAGTCGATGGCGGACGACGTAGCCCTTACGGAGGCGCCACCGTGATGCTGCAGGGCTGCGCGTTCCGGGCCTTGGCTGCGGCCTCGCTGCAGGCCTGGAGCGCCTCCTGGTTGGCCTTCACCAACTCGGTCGCGTCTGTGATGCTCTGCCACCCTTGCGGCGACGCTGCCTGCATCAGCGCTGCGCCGGCATCCCAGCGGTTTTTCCCCATGATCGACGCCGCCACCCGCCCGTCCAGCCCGAACGGCAGCAACCCCGCTAGCATCGGCGATAGGATCAGCCCGACCAGCAGCGCACCCCCTCCGACAGACAGCAGCCACGTGCGCTGCTGCTCCCGACCCCGCATCGCCCCCACCAGGCCGGCAAGCCGCCCCCGTTCTCGGTCGACGTCCTGGGTCGCCCGCTCGAGCTTCTGCGCTGCTTCCCGCAGCAGCACGCTGCCAGCCTGCACCACCGCCTGCTGGTGCTGCTCGGGGGTCAGGCGCAGCACCGGGTGGGCGTTGATCGCCTGGATCCGCGTTTCCACCGTCGCCAGCGCCTTGGCGATACGCCCGAGGTCTGGGCTGTAGTCCGGCGGCCGGCTCTCGTCCCAGGCATGCGGCAACGCTTCCACCGCCCGCCGCAGCACCGACACCTCGGCCCGCAGGTCCTCGAACGCCTGCGCCGGATCGCCCGCCCGCCGCTGCCCTGCCTCGTCGTCCATCACACCTCGCCCTGCCTACAACGACAGCCCGTGCCGGCGCCCAAGCTCCTGCTGCTGCGGCTGGCTTTCCTGCCGCCGCAGCTCGGCCCGCCGCTCCGACCGCAGCACCGGATCCTGCCGCACCCGCTCCTCGTGCCGGATCCCATCCACCAGCTGGCTGGCCCGCTCCCGGCCCTTCAGCTGCGCCATCGCCGTCCGCACCGCCGGATTGTGCTGCAGCGCCGTCTGCAGGTCCTGCACCGCGTTCGGGCGGGCGGCGTCCATCGCGGCCCCGGCCTGGCGCAGTGCCGCCTTCTGGTGCTCAAGCAGCGGCAGGTCCTGCCGCCGCATCCGGGTCGCATCGGTCCACGCCCGCGCATACCGCTCCACCGCCTGCAGCAGCGGATCGGCCGCCGCCTCCCGCGGCGGTGGCACCACGTCCGGCCGCGCTGACGACAGGCGCAGGTCGTCGAACGATCCACCCGCATCCGCACCCCAGCTGCGGTCAGGACCCCAACTAAGCGACAGCCCGTCGAACAGGCCCGCTCCCGCTGGACGAGCCTGCTGCCGCTCGGCTGCCGCCGGCACCACGATCTCGCTCTCGGGCACCGACATGCCCCGCCGCTCGGCATAGGCCCGCGCCAGGTCCGCACGCTCCCGCTCCGCCTGCGCCTGCGCCGCCGAACCTGGTCCGCTGGACCCGCCCTGCCCGTAATCCAGGCTGGTGTCCTTGAGCCGCTCGCGCCCCAGCACCCGGGCCAGCGCCTCTGGGGTGCTGAACTCGGCTCGGCTGTAGTGCACCGCCACCGCGTCGCGGTGACGCGTCAGCCCGACATACGTGGCGTGCCGGTCCATCAGCTCGGTCGCCAGCACGTGCGCCCGGTCCACCGTCACCCCCTGGCTCTTGTGCACCGTCGCCGCGTAGCCGTGGTCGATGTCGGCATACTCCGCCAGCGCGAACGACACCGCACGGCTGCTCCCACCGCCCTGCGCACCGTCCAGCCGCACCACCAGCCCGGCCTGCTCACCGCTGCCGGTGATCCGCTCAACCGTGCCAAGGGTGCCGTTCTTCACGCCGAGCCCACGCTCGTTGCGCAGGAAGTACACTCGGTCGCCCTCGGCAAAGGCGCGCTCGCCGCGCTCCGTCGCCAGCACCCGGTCCTCGCCCAGCTCCCCGGCCGCCCGACGCACCGCCCGGGCCCGCGTGTTGAGGTCGCGCACGTCGTCGCGCCGATACGCCAGGATGATCTGCAGCACCTGTGGGTCCTCACGACGCGCCGCATCCCAACCGGCCACCAGCGCCGCACGCGCCTCGTCCAGCCCAGCATGACCCGACACCATGCCGGCTGCCGCGTAGCGCTCCAGCGCCGCGTCCGTCTGGCCCGTCGCCAGCTCCCGCGTCGCCTGCTGCTGCCAGTCCTGCCGCTGCCGGCGCACCGTCGTGATCTCCGCCACGCCCACCCGCTCCGCGATCGCTCGGAACGCCGCCCCCGCCTCGATCGCTTGCAGCTGCTCCGGATCCCCCACCAGCACCACCTTGGCACTGGCGTCCTGAGCCGCACCGAGCAGGCGCTCCATCTGCCGCGAGCCGATCATGCCGGCCTCGTCCACCACCAGCACGTCGCGCGCCGTCAGCGCGTCCCGTCCCTGCTCCAGCCCATACAGCAGGCTGTGCACCGTGCGGCTGCGGATCCCGGCCCCGGTCTCCAGCCCCTCCGCAGCGATGCCGGACAACGCCGCCCCGCGCACCGTGTAGCCCTCGGCTTCCCAGGCCTGCCGGGCGGCACCCAGCATCGTGCTCTTGCCGGTGCCGGCGTAGCCCACCACCACCGCCAGGTCGCCCGTCCGCGTCACGTGCTCCAGTGCCCCACGCTGCTCGGCCCCAAGCCCCTCAGCAGATCGCCGATCCGCAGCAACGGGATGCGTCTGCCGCTCGTTCAGGGTCAGCGCCGCCGCCTCCATGCGCTGCTCGACCGCCAGCATGCTGCGCGTGGTCAGCCGCTCCCGCCCGCGCTCGTCCACGCCAAGCCGAACCAGCTCCTCCGACGCCTCCACTTTGGCCAGCACAACAGCGAACTGCTCCGCATCCGCCGTGTGCCGATTGACCAGCCGCGCCAAGTCACGCCGGGTGAACGTCGAATGCTGCCGGGTCAGCGCGTCCAGCGCGATCTCCGGCACCTCCGCGATCCTAGTCCCGTTGCGTCTTGCAATCGCCTCATGCTCGGCCGCGCGCTCCGCCTCCTCGCCCCGTGCCTCACGCCGTGCCCCAGCCGGACCGATCTTGTGCTGCGGCTCCAGGCTGATCCCCTGCTCGGCATGAGACCGGTGGTCGATCCGCGCATCGTGCCCCAATGCGCATAACCGCTCGTTCGCCAGCTCAGCCCAGCGCTCACGCCAGTCCACCAACAGCGACGAGGCGTTCCACTCCCGCATCTTCTGGCCGAAACCGTCCTCGCCCACGGATCGCATCGTCAGCATGACGTGCGCGTGCGGCTGGTCCTCGCCATCCGCCGTCTTGCCCCAGTGCACGTTGAGGTCGGCGATCATGCCGCGGGCGACGAACTGCTCGGACACGAAGTCCCGCACAAGGGCGATCGCCTCGGCCTGCGACAGCTCACGCGGCAGGGCGATCTCGATGTCGCGCGCCAGCTGCGCATCCTTGCGATGCTCCCCGGCCTCGACCTCGTTCCACAGCACAGACCGATCCTGCAACCGGGCCGGCGCACCCTCGGGCAGCAAGATCTCCGAATGCACCACCCCCTGCTTGGCGGTGTAGTCGCGCACCTGGCCGGTCAGTACGTCCTCCAGCTCTTCCGCGGCCCGGTAGGCTGCAGCCGCGATCGCGCTGCGTCCGTCTGAGCGGCTGATGATCTTGGCGCTGAAGTGGTAGAGGGCCATCGGAATGAGCCTGCCACGGCTGCAAGCGCACGTCACGCAGTGACGTATAAGCGCGCATTTCCTGATCTGCCTGCGCTTTGCTCCAGCAGCGGAACTGACGAGGTGGTAGGTCCTAGGTGACAGGGCGACCAGGCCGCCGCTAGGCTGACACGAACGACACGCTGACCAGGAGACAGGCCATGGCGCGCAAGCCGAAGGATTACGAGGCCGAGCTGCAGGCGCTCATGGAACGGACCAAGAAGGTCAAATCGGCCAAGACGGTCCAGCTTGGCGAGATAGCACAGCTGGTCGGTGCCGACGCCTTGCCGCTCGAGGCCTTTGCTGGGGCGCTGATGGCCGCGTTGGAGCAGAGCAAGAAGCAGCCAGAAGCCATCGCGAGGTGGACCGAACGCGGTACGACATTGTTTCAGGCAGGGGGCAAGCGGGGGAAGACGCCGAAGCCCGGCGACGCTGCTGCGGGAAGCACAGGCAACAGCGGCTCAGCTTAAGCGACTGGAGCAGCTGCGGACCCGGTTGGAACGAGACCGTATGTGCCAGGACAACCGACAATGGGTGCAGGACCGGCGTACCCGGACCCGACAGCTGATCGAGCTCGGCGGTTTGGTGCAAAAGGCCGGGCTAGTTGATCTGCTGGAAGATGATCGTGCAACTATGCTTGGTGCTCTGCTAGAGATGGTGGACCGACTGCATGGGCGCGAGGAAGAGGATCCGCACCACCTGAAGGCGCGATGGCGGCGACGGGGGCTCCGTGCGTTCGAGGATGACATAGCCAACACAGTGTGATGGAAAGAGAAGATCATGGCGTCGGCTGTGCTGTGCACGATCAGCGATCCGAAGGTGCAGGCCTTCCTGAAGCTGCTTCGATGGCTGGAAAATTATCCCCGAGACGACGTCTATAACCAGATGTACGGCGGACTAACCTTTACCGACATGAGCCGACACCCCAACCAGCTGCATACGCGCTGGGGGAAAACGTCCAATGCCGCTGGCGCCTACATGGCCCTCTACAGCACTTGGTTGGAAGCCGTGCAAAAGGGTGTGGTTTCGGATTACACCCCAGCCAGCCAAGACACCCTTGCCTGGTGGAAGATTGGCAAGCGCCATGCTCAAGCCGCCGTTTGCGGGGGCCGTGGGACCTTGGATGAGGCATTCAAGCTGTTGCGGCTCGAATGGTCATCGCTTCCCGGGGCCGGGCAAAACCAGGTCTCGGTGCAGGCGGCAAAGAACCGCTACGAGACGTATCTGATCTCCTTCACGCACGATCAGAAACCGGCTGCAGCCGTTGGAGCCACACGGTGAAAATCATCCTCCCGGTCGTGGCCCTTTGCATGACCTTCTCGGCAACCGCGATCGCGGCGCCGAGGACTGTCACCCGGACCCTGAGCTGCGGTCCAGCTACGGTCACAGCAACCTCGACCACCGATCCGCATGTGCCACCGGACGATGACTTCGCCTGGCTTGCCCAGAGGCTCACCCTGACCGGAGCGCATGACCACCAGGGCATACCTCTGCAGGCGGATCCAAAGGCAAGTATGATTGCGGTCGGCCAGCAGAAGGCTCTTGCTGCTGCGGTCGTCTCTTGGGCCTGCCTGACCAGTACTCAAGGCAAGACCTATGTCCTGCTCGATATCAGCTGCATGCGTGAGAACTACGACGGCGTCTGCCACGGCCAGAAAGAGTGGGTCCGGATCGTCGGCACCGATGGCAGCCGCCCCGATGCTGGCTATGCCCCACAGGATCCACGCTATGACGCGCTGGATAAACGGCTCGGGATCAGCGCTGACGGCGTCCAGCTGACAGGAATCTTCTGAGGACGATGGCCGTCCTATGGCGGTTCATCGACCTCAGCCTCATCTGCCAGGACGAAGCGTTGCAGCGTTCCAGCGTCTTGTGCCGCGCTCAGAAGGGCAGGCCAATCATCAGGCGGGTTACCGCGCCCCAGCATTCGGGTGAACACGGCATAGGGGTCTGTGCCAGCGCCTGCCTTGCGTAGCGTGTCCCGGTCGTTGACCCAGGCATAGACGATCAGGCGGGCCTGGGAGTCAGCCCGGAAGAACAGCCGGAACCGGTTGCCGGCGAACTTCGCCCGGAACCAATGCCGCCGTTCCTTGCCCAACGTGTTGCCCTGCCGAAACTCCGGTGAAAGCGGATCACGCGGGATGCGCTCCAGCATCAGCGTCCTCAAGGCCGACAACAGGCGCGTGTCTGGCTTGCTCTCCCATCGGGCTGGGTCCGACTGCTTTGCCCGCTCCACGCTGGCCAGAAGCCGCTCCAACTGATCCAGGAACAACGGGTGGGCATAGAGGTGCCACCCGTTCCGTTCCAGCACCGGCACGCGACCTACAGCGCCACTTCTCCCTCGATTGGGGCCTCCAAGTCCGTTTGCCCGATGTCATCCGTGAGCGTCGTCATACGGGCAGCCAGGTTCTCCGTGATAGGACGGATGGCCTCGCCAGGCCGGATGGCAAGGTCAGCGGCTAGGAGCCTCAGGAAAGGCTCCAGAGCCGGATCTGCATCCTCCTCCTCCAGGGCACGGATGGTGACGTTACCGTCTTCCACCCGGAAGGCGATGCGGCCGCCATAGCCAACGCCAAGCGCCTGTCGGACAGCTTTTGGCACCGTCGTCTGGCCTTTGGCCGTGATGGTACAGACTTCCTCGACCACAGCCATGTGAGCCTCCTGAACACCAGCAAACGTAATGCGATTCCCTTACTTCTTCAACAGCCCTTTGTTCGACCTGCCAGCGGCAGGTCGATCTGGTGGGACGCCCTTCGTCCCGACAGGCTTCAGCAGCGACGGCGCGCAGGGGCGGTCAAGGATGCGCAGCACCGCGAAGCGGCGGAAACGAAGCGCCCGTCCTTGAGGGCTCCGAGCACCGTGGCATTCCCCTGCTGGACCAGGAGGCCATCAAGACGCTCTCTCGGGCCAGCCTCACCCGCTCCAGGTTTCTGAGTGCGTCGGCTCGATCCATCTCCGAGAAGAAAGGGATTCTCCTGTCAGTCTGTTCAGCGCCATTGTGGCAGCCGGTGTTAGGTTTGAGGCGCCGCGGCCTCGGCACCACGTGGCCCTGCGGAAAGATCAGCTCGTAGGCGTTGCTGGTCTGCTGGACCCGGGTCGCGTTCCGGCCGCCTTCTGGCCAGGGCATGCGCACCAGCCGCCGGTGCTTGCGGATCAAGCCCAGCTCCACCATGCGGTCGATGTGCCGCACCACGCTGCGGGTTCCGATCCCGGCCTTGTCAGCGATCGTCTGCTGCGACGGATACAGCGTACTGTCCGCACCCATGCACGCCAGCAGGGCCTCAGCCGTCAGCACCGCCTTGCCGGGTAGGTTCCCCGTCCGAAGCTCGGCCACCACTCGCCGGCGCCACACATGCTGCTGGTTGCGGTCGAGCGCGTTGCGCGGTGGAGCCGTATAGTCCGATCCGCGCCGCCAGGGGCGCGGGTGTCCGTTCCGCATCGTCGGTCTCCCGGCGAATGGCGGTGAAGGCCACAGCTCTCCTGTTTCAAGCCAAGAGGGCTTGAAAATGGACCGATCAATGGGCAATATCCGGACTGCCAGGTACGGATAGTGCCCCGCGAGGGGTTAGGAGAGGCGGTTCCTTCGGGAGCCGCCTTTTCGCGTTCTAGGTCATGTTCGTTCCTAGCCGGCCATCCGGCTGATCAGCAAAACGATGGCTCGTTTCCCATGCCGACGCAAATTCTTCTTTCGCACTATCAAAGGCTTACTGTTGGATTTTGGGATATCCAACACTCCAACGATCCCACTTTCCAACACTCTATCTCCGCGGTAAGCCACAACCTATTGTGATTCCAACGTTCCAACGCGTTGGATTGACAACATTGTGCCATTTTGCTTTGTTGGATATCCAACAGTCCAAAGATCCAACATGCAAACCTTGTCGCTCGTGAGCCAGAAGGGTGGAGCTGGCAAGACGACCTTAGCGATCAACCTTGCCGCTGCTGCATCCCTCCGTGGTCAAAAGACCATGCTAATCGACTTGGACCCACAGGGCTCGGCAGCACGCTGGGCAGACCTCCGTGGTGAGCGTGAGCCGCATGTCACGGCAGAAAGCCCGGCACGTGTCGGTCGAGTTGTAGAGGAACTGCGTCGACAAGGTTATGATTTCGTAGTCATTGATACTCCGCCCAACGCAGACCAGCACGCGAAGCAGGCAGCTCTATGCGCCGATCTGGTTGCCATTCCATGCCGTCTCTCCTTCCTCGACCTCGACGCGATTGGCGCGACCATCGATCTGTGCGAACTGGTGAAGCGCCCAGCGCGTGTCGTGTTCAACGCGGTTCCGCCCACCGCTATGCGATCGATCGAAGAAGCATCGCAGGCCATGCGAGCTCGGCATGCTATTCCTTGCCCGATCTTGATCCGCGAGCGTGCGGTGCTACGTCACGCTATTACAGACGGCTTAGCCGCACAGGAATACGAGCCGGATTGCCGAGCTGCCCAAGAAATATCCGAGTTGTTGGACCTCCTACAGTCTAACATTGGCGATTGCCAACAGTCCAACAAGTTGGAGCGCTAATATGGCCCGTCGTCCCAGCCCAATTGGTCCGGCACTTCAGCGTCCTCGTACTGACATTATGCTTGAGCCTACCGCAGCATCGATACCTGCTGTTAAACCAGCGAAGTCATCCAAAGCCCGCGGTATTTTTCTGGGCGGATATGTGGATCCAGACACCAAAGTTCAGTTTAAGCAGCTGTTAGCTAAACGGCGCCTGACCGAACAGGCCGCACTCGAAGAGATGCTGAACGACTACTTTTCCAAGCATGGTGTGCATCGGATCGCCGGTTCTAGCGATGCGCCCGACTAATACTAGATCTCCAACGTGTTGGATCGTTGGACCTCTTGAGTGTTGGTAATCCAACGATCCAACACGGGTTTTCGGACCTTGGCAGGTTTCACGCCAGCACGTACAGCTGCCAGCTAACGCAGAATCCGATCACTCTGGTTCATAGCCTGCTGCGGTAAAGTAGCTGGCGCAGCCCTGCGGCGTGAAGCGCGGCAGGGCGCTGCGGATCGCCTCCCGGAGGCCGTCGATGCTACGTGCCGCTGCCTTGCGCAGGATTGCCTTGAGCTTGGAGAAGGCATTCTCGATCGGGTTGAAGTCGGGCGAGTAGGGCGGGAGGTAGCGCAGATCTGCCCGGTCGCCTCGATCGCGCGGCGCACCCCGGAGCCCTTATGGGCGGGTAGGTTGTCCATGATGACGGTCTCACCGGGACGCAGGGTCGGCACGAGGACCTGCTCAACGTAGGCCTGGAACGCCGCCTGGTTCATCGGCCCGTCGAGGACCATGGGCGCGGTTATGCCGTCCAGCCGCAGGGCGTCGGTGAAGGTTGTCGTCTTCCAGTGTCCATGTGGCGTGGCCGCCCGGCAGCGCTGGTCTCGCAGGACGTGGCCGGGCCATCGGCAATTGTCGACCGACAAATTGTCTGACGGACTAAAATTTTCGTTCGCCCACAAGGTGGCATTTCCCGACTTGTCCTAACTGTGGAACGGATTTAAGGGGGGCCCCAGTAGAAGAACTACTATACTCCCCCGTCCTCCGATCAATATCGAGTTCCTCATTTATAAGCCCGTTCGGCCACTTAGTTCCCCACGAAATTATTAGAGGAGTAATGACAACGTATTGAGTTCGTCCAGGCAAGCTAGGGTCGGTTTCAGGAGATCCGTCTTTGTATTCGACGACACCGAGCCAGAAAACACGCTTCTCGGCTGGATAAGCCACTACTGTCTGCTCGGAAGTGTAGCCCCCGTCGAGAAGACGTTGATTCGGAGAAACGTCGCATACAAGCGAAATAACGCCGCCGTCGCCACTTGTCCAAGCGGTTAGGGTTGGTACCGACATAACAATTGCGCTTAGGGCCAGGATTTTAGGAAACATCGACTCTAACCTTTGGGACGAATGCGATAACCACCACGAACAGATAAATTCATCCGAATATCTGAGCCCGAGTATAGTACATCGCGCAGCTAAGTCTGTTCGTGTCGCAAAGCGGATTTCGCTGGGAGCGCCCCGCTTGGCTTGCACGTTAGTCTTCCGCCGTCAAAGTGCCTTCAAAGGAATCCCTCTCCTGCGTGCCCTTCGAAGATTTGAGTATCGCGGACGTATCCGGCGAGCACGTCGGTGCTCCTGTGTCGTGAGACCTCCTTCAGCTTGAAGATGCTGGCGCCGGCGCGTGCACCAGACGTGATAA
>CAXTWC010000141.1:0-14717 GCA_964247805.1 uncultured Acetobacteraceae bacterium
TCGTGCTGATGTCTATGGTTGTGGAGCTGGTGAGAAACCCGCCTGAGCCCGTGACAAGTGCAGCCGTCGTGCCGGTCGCGGAGGCCAAGATCTGCTGAGCTAGGATTTGCTGAAGCGACGTCGAGGCAAGGAACGTGATCGGTGTGCCGCCTATCGCGCCGGTAACCGTTGTAGCTGCCATCGGGGAGACCTCTCGTTAAAACCTGTTAAGACGCTCTTACCGCGACGCACCATTGCGAGGCAAGCAACAAACTGCCGACCAAGCTGAACAAACTGTAATTCGTCCTTGCGGAACGAAAAGAGGCGCCGGAGCCACGAGATGACCGTCAACTCAGCTGGCTAGACCAGCGATGGGTGGGTTGTCGTTCGAAGCCCAGTCGGCTCAGAGGAGCCCGGGGGGATTTCCCTCGACTGCGGAAGGGAGGGAATACGTCATGGCAATCGATGAAACTCACGATAAAGCACGCTCGAGTTGGGTGCCGCATAGCTCAACAGGCGATTTCGCCCTGCAAAACCTGCCGCTGGCGATTTTCAGCCCCCCTGGCGGGACGCCACGGCCGGGGATCGGGATTGGCGACTCCATCCTGGACCTGACGGCCGCGGGACTACTCCCCGCGTCGGCGACGCTGAATGCCTTCCTGGCTGAAGGCGCCTCTGCCCGGCGTGATGTGCGACTCGCTGCATTCCGCTTGCTCGAATCGTCTGCCCCGGCGCGTCCCGAGCTGCTGCACGACATGGATCGCTGCACCCTGCATCTGCCGTGCGCGATCGGCGACTACACGGATTTCTACGCCGGCATCCACCACGCCACCAATGTCGGCCGGCTATTCCGCCCGGACCAGCCGCTGATGCCGAACTATAAACACGTGCCGATCGCCTATCACGGCCGGGCCTCGTCGATACGGGTGAGCGGCGCGCCGGTCCGCCGCCCGAACGGCCAGCGCAAACCCGCCAAGGACGCCGAGCCAAGTTTCGGGCCCTCCCGCAACCTGGATTACGAATTGGAACTCGGGGTCTGGATCGGTCCCGGCAACACTTCCGGCGAGCCCATCCCGATCGGCCGGGCGGCGGATCACATCGCCGGGTTCTGCTTGCTCAACGACTGGTCGGCGCGGGATATCCAGGGCTGGGAGTATCAGCCGCTCGGCCCATTCCTCGCCAAAAACTTCTGCACGACGATCAGCCCCTGGATTATCACCCCGGAGGCGCTGGAGCCGTATCGCTGCCCCGCAATGAAGCGGCCTGAGGGGGACCCGGCGCCGATGGACTACCTCTCCGACCCGCAGGACCAACAGAGCGGCGGGCTGGATATCGCGATTGAGGTTGCACTGGCGGCGGGCGGCGGGTCGAAGCACACCCTTTCTAAGGGTACGACGCGCGACTTATATTGGACGGTGGCGCAGATGGTGGCCCACCACACCTGCGGGGGCTGCGATTTGCGCCCGGGGGATCTGTTCGGCTCCGGTACCATCTCGGGGAGCACGGCGGGGTCACAGGGCAGTTTGCTGGAACTAACCGAGGGTGGGCGGAAGCCTTTGATCTTGCCCGACGGCACCGAGCGGCGATTCCTCGAGGATGGCGACGAGGTCACTCTGTCCGCCCGGTTTGGCGGCGGCGGGTTCGGCCGATGCACGGGGCGTATCGTCGGGAGTGGAACGGCAAGCTAGCCCTCAGGCTGTTCCTCCCCCGTGAAGGACGGGAGAGGAACGCGGGAAGGTCGGTTCTTAGCTGGCGGTGCCTGGGGCCGACATCTTGCGATGCAGTTCCGCAGTCAGATCTGCCGGGAGAACGTGCGCGATGGCGGCTTGGAGCTTGTTGTGCCAGCCGGTCACAACGTCGCCCTCGCCCTTCATCATGGCCGAGAAGCCCTTCTCCGCCACCATCGCCGGGTCGTCCTTCTTCGCCGTGCCGACCTTGGTGTCCATCATGTCGGCCGTCTCGAAGAAATCGGTCTCGGTGGCACCTGGCATCAGGCACGTGACGGTGACGCCACTGCCCATCAGCTCGTGCCGGAGCGCGAACGAGAAGCTGTCCAGGAAGGCCTTGGATCCGTTGTAGACCGCCTGGTAGGTCCCCGGCATGAACCCGGCGATCGACCCGGTGATCAGGATGCGGCCTTCACCGCTGCCCCGCATGTCGCGCGCTACCTTCTGCACCAGAAGCAGGGTGCCGGTGATGTTGGTGTCGACCACCTTGCGCCACGCCGCCGGGTCCTGGTCCAGGAAGCCACGGCCCAGCCCGCGCCCGGCGTTGGCGAGCAGCGCCGCCACTTTGCGCTCGCCGATCGCGGCATAGAGTTTGTTCACGCCCTCGTCGCCGGACAGATCCGCCTGGACGGCGTCGACCTGCGCGTCGCTGTCGCGCAACGCGGCCGCGGCTTCCTCGATCTTGCTGTCGTCGGCGGCGACGATCACGTCGAACCCGCCGGCAATGCACTGCTTGGCGAGTTCGTAGCCAATGCCCGCAGAAGCGCCGGTGACGACGGCGAGCGGACGGTTGCTGTTAGCCATTCTGGTAGTCTCCTAAGTATCTACAGGGTCAGGGCGTGAGCATGACTTTGATGCAGCCGTCCTGCTTGTCGCGGAACGTCTTGTACATCTCGGGTCCATCCTCGAGCTTGGCCTTGTGCGTGATGACGAAGGACGGATCGATCTCGCCGGTCTCGATCCGCTTCATCAGGCTCGGCAGGTAGTGCTGCACCGGGGTCTGGGCCATCTTGAAGGTCAGCCCGCGATTGATGGCGCTACCCATCGGGACCTTGTCCACGAAGCCGCCATACACGCCGATGATCGAGACGATGCCGAAGTTGCGGCAGTTGTTGATGGCCTGGCGCAGCACGTGGGGGCGGTCGGTGCCCATGAACATCGCGACCTTCGCCCGGTCGAGCATGGAGTCGAAGCTGGCGGCGGTATGCGGCTCGGTGCCGACCGCATCGATGCAGGCATCCGCGCCGCGACCATGCGTCAGTTCCTGGATGCGGTCGTAGACGTCCTCCTTTATGAAATCGATGGTGATCGCCCCAGCGGCTTCCGCCATGCGCAGCCGTTCGGGCACGGTGTCGATGGCGATCACCCGCTCCGCACCCAGCATGAAGGCGCTGCGGATGGAGAACTGGGCCACCGGCCCGCAACCGAACACCGCGATGGTCTCGCCACCTTTGATCTCGCAGAAATCGGCGCCCATGTAGCCGGTGGGGAAGATGTCGGACAGGAACAGCACCTGCTCGTCGGTCAGCCCTTCCGGCACGATGATCGGCCCGACATCGGCGTACGGCACGCGCAGGTATTCGGCCTGGCCGCCGGGGAAGCCGCCCAGGAGATGCGAGTAGCCGAACAGCCCGGCCGGGGAATGGCCCCATAGCTCGGCGGCCATCTTCGCATTCGGGTTCGAGCGCTCGCAGCCGGAGAAATAGCCGCGCTTGCAGAAGAAGCACTCGCCGCAGGCGATGGTGAACGGGACCACCACCCGGTCGCCCTTCTTCAGCTTCTTATTTTCGGAGCCGACTTCGACCACTTCGCCCATGCACTCGTGCCCGACGATGTCGCCGCTTTTCATCGTGGGGATCACGCCGTCCAGCAAGTGCAGGTCGGAGCCGCAGATCGCACACGCCGTCATCTTGATGATGGCATCCCGGGGATGCTCGATCTTGGGATCGGGTACGGTCTCGCAGCGGATGTCGCCCTTACCGTGCCACGTGAGTGCCTTCATGTTCGTCGCCCTTTCGTGCCCTGCTGCGGCCGATGAACGGGTAAACGCCGCCACTGTTCCTCGTGCGCGCGCCGGTCGCGTGGGGGTGATCGGGAACGTTACGCATGTTAAGGCGCCGCCACAGGAACTCGCCCGAAAGGCGGTGGAGCTGACGACGACCCTTCGAGGGAAGCGGACGAATTGCTGCCAAGATGTGACGTGAGCCGGCGGCTTGACGAGCTTCGGTCGGGCCGCAACTGTTCGGCCAACAAACGGGAGCACGGCCAGTGGCAACGATCGCATTCATCGGGCTGGGGAACATGGGCGCGCCGATGGCGGCCAACCTGGTTCGGGCCGGCCATTCGGTTCGTGGCTACGACCTCGCGCCGTCAGCCGCCGAGACCGCCACAAATCTCGGCATCGACCTGGCGGGCTCGGCTCGGGATGCCGTCGGTGGCGCCGATACCGTCATCACCATGCTGCCCGCCGGTAAGCACGTGGCGGCGTGCTATGCCGACATCCTGCCCGCGGCCAAGGCTGGGATGCTGTTCGTCGACTGCTCCACGATCGACGTCGCCGCCGCGCGCGCGGCCCACGATGCCGCGAGGTCCGCTGGGATGGCCAGCGTGGATGCGCCGGTGTCCGGCGGGGTGGGCGGTGCGCAGGCGGGAACGCTCACGTTCATGGCGGGTGGTGCCCAGGACGCGTTCGCGCGGGCCGAGCCGATCCTGCAGGCGATGGGCAAACGCATCGTGCTGTGCGGCGAGGCGGGGGCCGGGCAAGCGGCCAAGATCTGCAATAACATGATCCTCGGCATCTCGATGATCGCGGTGTCCGAAGCGTTCGTATTGGCGGAGAAGCTCGGCCTGTCGCACCAGGCGCTGTTCGACGTGGCCAGTACCGCATCCGGCCAGTGCTGGTCGCTGACGAACTACTGTCCGGTGCCCGGCCCGGTGCCGACGTCGCCCGCCAACCGCGATTACACGCCAGGTTTCGCCACGGCGCTGATGCTCAAGGACCTCACCCTGGCCCAGGAAGCCGCCACGGCGAGCGGTGCGCACACCCCGTTGGGTGCCCATGCCCAGGAAATTTACGCCGGTTTTGCCGAGCACCACGCCGGGTTGGATTTCTCCGCGATCGTCCAAAGCCTGCGCGATGGTCAGGCACCCGCGTTGGGGGGCGCCCAAGCGGCGGTGTGAAGCAGCCTGGACCAGGCTCGCGACGGAGCGGGGCTGCACCGACCAGGTCGGGTGCAGGCGCGTAACAGACCGTGACGATCGTGCACGAGGCTGTGCATTGCCGGACTAGCTCCGCGTTTCCACCTCCAGAAACAATGAGGAGGTTGATACCATGAGGCATATCGGACGGCTCCTTGCGATAGCCACGATCGCTGTCGGCTTAGGCGCCACGCCTGCGCTCGCCCAGCGTGGTGGTGGTGGCGGCGGTGGCGGCTTCCATGGCGGCGGCGGCGGCGGTGGCTTTCACGGAGGAGGGTATGGCGGTGGTGGGTATGGCGGGTTCAGGGGCGGATATGGCGGCGGTTATGGCGGCTATGGCGGGTTCCGTGGTGGTTATGGCTATGGCGGCTATGGCTACGGTTTCCGCGGCTATGGCTACGGGCCGGCGTTCGCGTACGGGCTAGGCTATCCGTATTACGCCTACCCCTACTCCTACCCCTATTATTGAGAGAGGGTGAGGCATTCTCCATCGGCCTAGCCGGGGGAGGATGCCTCTACCGACCTGCCATTCTCCCGGCCAACCGCATCTCCAACCCGAACAACGCCTGGCTCGATCACTCGGGCCGTAACGCCTCCTTGACCGCGAACCGCGTTGTAGCCACCAGGCCCTAGGATCTGCTCCATCCGCGAGCAGGGGTGGCATTCCCCGGTCACCTCCAACAGCGCTGAACCCAAGCGCACCCGGCGATCTTTTAGTGCAAACAGGTTGATGCCGCCGACGACGATATTGCGACGCAACTCTTGGGGCAGAATCGTCTCGCGGTGCAGGAAGCGGGCGATTGCGCATAAATGTTCGTCCGCGATCAACGTCACCTGACGCGTGCCGACGCTGCCGGGCCGTCCCTGCCAGCGATCGCCCACCACGCCGGCCACCGTATCGAGGGCGACCTCGTCGACGGCGACCATCTCGGCGCGGCGGGCTGGGCGCAAACCAAGCCAGCGCACGACGCCGGGTCGTATCGGACCGTCAAGCAGGCGTGCGAGCGGGGATGCCGGGTTCAGTGACCCGGACTTCAACGGACAATGGCCTTCACGACGATGCGCGGCGCTCCAGCCCGCACCACTCGGCAATGGTCAGCGCCAGCACTTTCGTCGTGTCGCGCACTGCGTCCAGCCCGACACTCTCATCGATGCCGTGGATGTTCTGCGCGTCCGGCCCATAGCACGTGGCCTGCGTGCCGCCAGCCAGCACGTAGTGGCGGGCATCGGTCAGCCCGGCCGCCGCATAGTTCCGCAATTCCTCCCCGGTGACCGCTTGGTGCTGCGCTGCGACCAGCCGCGAGATCGGCTGCTCGGCTGGGAAGGTGCAGCCATCGGCCATGAAGCCCTTGAACTCCACCGCCAGCCGCGCCCCGTGCAGGCGCTGATCCGTCGCGGTGCGGGCGACCAGTGCCTCGATTTCCGCGCGGACGGCGTGGCAGGACTGACCCGGCATCACACCGACGCGGATGCCGAGCTTGGCCCGGGTCGCGACCGAGCTGTTCCATTCGCCGCCCTCGAAGGTGCCGATGTTGACGTTGATCGGGTGGTTGTCGGCGGCGAACGCGGCGTGGCGGCGCTCGGCCCGGTTCGCCTCCTCCTCGTAGCGGGCAAAGGCCTCGGACACGATCGCGGCGGCCTGGATGGCGCTGACGCCGGCATGCGCCTCGCGGACATGGACGGGGCGGCCGGTGATGATGACCCAGGCCCAGATGACACCCACCTCGGCCACGTAAAGCGCCGGGTAGCCGGGGCCGGGCTCGGGGATCAGGCAGGCCTCCGGCATGGGCAGCGCGTGCATCACCGCCAGGGCGCCGTTGCCGGTACATTCTTCCTCGATGACGGCGGCGAGTTGCAGAGGGGCCGCGGGCTGGAACCCGGCCGCGTGCAGGGCGTGCATGGCCATGACGATGCTGGCCAACCCCGCTTTCATGTCCGCGGCGCCCCGGCCGTACATGCGGCCCTCGCGGATATCGGGCTCGAAGGGTGGGGTGGTCCACAGATCGGCCGCACCCTCGGGCACCACGTCCACATGGCCCTGCAGCAGCAGGGAGCGGCCGGTGGCGTTGATCGGCCGGTGCTCGGCCACCACGTTGTCCCGCCCGGCATAGGAGATCAGCGGCGGCGAGAAGCCCGGCACGCTTTCGAGGGCCGCAACATCCACCGGAACGCGGCGAACCGGCAGGCCGAGACGCTCGAACGCGTCCGCCATCGCGTCCAGCGCGCCATGCTCCTGCCCGAGCAGCGAACGATGCCGCACCAGCCCGGCTAGCAGCGCCACCCCCTCCCCCGCTTGCGAGTCGACCGCTTGCAGGATGGCTTCGTCGATGGCGGGGTCGTGCATGCGGGTGGTCCTGAGGTGTCGGACCGCAGAATGCGCGCGCTTCAAACCGTGACAAGAGCCGGGTGCACACCAAGTGCAGGATTGAGGGGAACGCGTGGTTTCAGTTCCGCCGGTTCAACGGTAAGGTCAGCCTATGCCCGCATGCCAAGACCCAATCCAACCCACGCTTCACAAGTGGGGCACACCAGTTTGAGCCGCCCCAGTTCGATAAGTCGGGGTTCGCAACGCCGGATCGGGATCATAGGAGCAGGGCCGGGCGGACTAGCCGCCGCCATGCTGCTTCGACAGGCCGGGGCGGACGTCACGGTCTACGAGCGCCACGCGACGGTGGGTGGCCGCTCCGCCACCATCACCGCACCGGGGCCGGATGGCGAATTTCGCTTCGATATGGGGCCGACGTTCTTCCTGTATCCCCGCGTGTTGTCCGACATCTTCGCGGCGTGCGGCTACGACCTGGACCGTGAGGTCGAGCTGATCCGGCTCGACCCGCAGTATCATTTGGTGTTCGAAGCTGGCGGAGAAATCCGTGCGACCGGCGACATGGCCCGGCTGGCCGAGGAGGTGGCGCGCATCGCCCCCGCCGATGCCGCCGCCCTGCCGCGGTTCATGGCCGATAACCGGGCCAAGCTCGCCGCCTTCCGCCCGATCCTCGAGGCACCGTTCAACGGGCCCCGCGACCTGATGCGCATGCCGATGCTGCGGTCGCTGAAGCTGATGCGGCCGCACCGGACGGTAGACAGCGACCTAGCCAGCTATTTCAGCGACGAGCGGGTGCGGCTGGCGTTCTCCTTCCAGGCCAAATACCTCGGCATGTCGCCGTTCAAGTGCCCGAGCCTGTTCACGATCCTATCGTTCATGGAATACGAGTTCGGCGTGTATCACCCCCGCGGAGGCTGTGGTGCGGTGATGACGGCGATGGAACGGATCGCACGCGACATGGGCGTGGTGTTCAAGCTGGACACGCCGGTGGAGGAGATCCTGTTCGAGGGCAAGCGAGCCACTGGGATCCGGACGCAAGCCGGGTCGGCGCAGTTCGACGCGTTGGTGATCAATGCGGACTTCGCCCAGGCGATGTCGACCCTGGTGCCGGACCGTCTGCGGCGGCGCTGGACCAACCGCAAGCTGGCAGGGAAGAAGTTCTCCTGCTCCACCTTCATGCTGTATCTGGGCATCAAGGGCGAGCTACCGGACCTGGCGCACCACACGATCTATCTGTCCAAGGATTATCGCCGCAACGTGCGGGAGATCGAAGAGGGTCAGGTGCCGCCGGGCGAGCCCTCGTTCTACGTGCAGAATGCCTGCGTCACCGACCCAGGCTTGGCGCCACCCGGTTATTCGACACTGTACATCTTGGTACCTGTCGGCAACCGCGTCGGTGAGGGCATCGACTGGGCGACGGAGCAAGCGGCCTACCGTGCCCAGGCCCTGGCCCGGCTAGAGCGGTTAGGCGTGCATGACATCGAGAGCCGCATCGTGTTCGAGAAGATCCTGACGCCCACGGATTGGGAGGCGGACCTGAACGTGTTCCGCGGCGCGACCTTCAACCTCGCGCACTCGCTGAACCAGATGTTGCATTTCCGTCCCCGCAATCGCTTCGAGGACCTGGACGGCGTGTACCTGGTCGGCGGCGGCACGCATCCTGGCAGCGGCCTGCCGGTGATCTTCGAGAGTGCCCGCATCACCAGTCGGCTACTCGCAGATGATCTAGGGTTGCAGCCCCACTGGCAGCCGTCGCTGATGGCCGCCCCCGAATATGAACCCGCCATTGCGGAGACGGTATGAGCATCATGGACCCGGTCGGCGTCGTCGGAAGCGGCCTCGGCGGCTTGGCGGCGGCGTGCACTCTGGCGGCGCGTGGCCACAAGGTGATCCTGTTCGAGAAGAACGACTGGCTCGGCGGCAAGGCGGCCGAGCTCGAGGAGGGTGGTTACCGGTTCGACATGGGCCCGACCATCCTGACCGTGCCGGCCGTGCTGCGCCGCATCTTCGCCGAGGCCGGGCGGGACCTGGACACGGCGATGGATCTGCGCCGGCTGGACCCGCAATGGCGCTGCTTCTTTGATGATGGCTCGGTACTCGACCTGACCGAGAACACCGAGGGGATGGCCGCCAACCTGGACGCCTATAGCCCCGGCAACACCGCCGGCTACCGCGACTTCCTCAAGATGAGCGAGGGGCTGCACGACGTCAGCGAACGCTTCTTCTTCTGGCGCTCGGTGGAGGACATCCGTGACACGATGGACTTCAAGAAGGGCATGGACCTCGCCACCCTGAAGGACGTGATGAGCCTGAAGATGGGCAGCTCCGTCGCAAAGCAGATCCGCAAGAAGGTGCCAGACGCGCGGGTCGCGCAGATGCTGGACCATTTCGTCCAGTATGTCGGTTCTTCGCCGTACAACTCGCCGGCGGTGCTGTGTTCGATCGGACACATGCAGACCGATGGCGGGGTTTGGTATCCGATGGGTGGCACGCGGGCAGTGCCACTGGCTTTGGCCAAGCTGGCCGACGAGCTGGGGGTAGAAACGCGGCTGTCCACCGGCATCCGTCGCATCGTATCAGACCGTGGCGCGGTCAGCGCGGTGGAGACGGATCGTGGCGAGACGATTCCGCTATCGGCCCTGGTGTCCAACATGGACGCCGTGCGCACCTATCGCGAGCTGGTCGGCGGCAAGCCGGCCGCCACGTTCGCCAAGCGGTGGAAGCGGGAGCCTGCGTGTTCCGGCGTCGTGCTGTATCTCGGGCTGGACCGGGCGTACGATCACCTGCTGCACCATGATTTCGTCTTCTCCCGCGATCCGGAGGAGGAGTTCGACTGGATCTACAACAAGGGCGAGCCCGCGCCGGACCCGACCTGCTACATCGCGGCGCCCGCTCGGACGGAACCAGGCGTGGCCCCGCCCGGTGGCGAGGCACTCTATGTATTAGTGCATACGCCCTACCTACGCCCGCACCACGACTGGTCGGACATGCTACCGAAATACCGCCGGGTGATCCTCGACAAGCTGGCGCGATGCGCTGGGATGCCGGATCTCGAAAGCCGCATCGTGGTGGAGCGCCACCTGACGCCGGCCGATATCCACGAGCGCTACCGGGTGCTGAACGGTGCGATCTATGGCTTGGCCAGCCACGGCAAGTATTTCGGGGCGTTCAAGCCAGGCAACCGCTCGCGCGATCTCGCTGGGTTGTATCTGGCCGGGGGGGCTGCGCACCCGGGACCGGGCATGCCGATGGTGCTGATGTCCGGCTGGATCGCCGCCGACAGCCTGGACAAGGATCGCGCGTCCAACTCGGCCCCGCTGAGCGCGTGATCCGTGGCTGAGCCGACGACGCCCGGCCAAATCCTGGCTCGTCGGTCACCGACGCTGTTCCGCCTGTTCGCGTTTTACTTGCGTTGGTACCTGGGAAGGCAATTCCGTGCCATGCGGATGTCCCGCACTGGGCAACCGAGGGCATTTCCGGGCCGGCCGCTGATCGTGTATTCCAACCACCCGTCCTGGTGGGACCCGGCGGTCTACATCCTGCTGTGCGACATGCTGTTCCCCAACCGCGCCGGGTTTGGCCCGATGGACGCGTCCGCGCTCGGCAAGTACGGCGTGTTCGAGCGCATGGGCGTGTTCGGGGTGCACCAGCAGGATCCCCGGGGCGCTGCCGTATTCCTCCGCACCTGCCTGGCAGTGCTCGAGGACCCCGGCGCAATGCTGTGGATCACTGCGGAGGGAGCGTTCACCGATCCCCGGACCCGCCCGTTGAGTTTGCGGGCTGGTTTGGCGCATCTTGCTCGCCGGGTGCCCGGTGCGGTGATCCTCCCCCTCGCCATAGAATACACGTTCTGGAACGAAAGCCGGCCGGAAGTCTTGGTCCGGTTCGGCGAGCCCTTGCTGAGTGACCGCCAAGGTTCGGTCGCGGAGTGGACCGAGCGGCTGGAACACGGCCTGGCCGTCACGATGGACGCCCTGGCGGCTGAGTCGTTGACCCGCAACCCCGCCCTGTTCACGCCCTTGGTGCGGGGCGGCGCCGGGGTTGGCGGTATCTATGATTCCTGGCGGTGGTTGCGCGCCACGGCAAACGGGCGACGGTTCGA
Source organism: uncultured Acetobacteraceae bacterium (assembly GCA_964247805.1). GTDB lineage: Bacteria > Pseudomonadota > Alphaproteobacteria > Acetobacterales > Acetobacteraceae > LMUY01. The sequence goes on from CAXTWC010000141.1 coordinate 11,330, forward strand.
CCCGAGCCATGGCGGCGAGATTTGAGCGGCGTGCTTGGGCTGATCGCCCTGGTGCTTGCCGGCATCCCGTTCGTGCTGGCGCTGCGCAATCTGCGCCTATTCCGCACCCCAGCGCCGGCCGCGTCCCCTGCCCCGATCTCGGTGCTGATCCCCGCGCGGAACGAGGAGGCCAATATCGGTCCGGCGGTGCGTGCCGTGCTGGCCAATACCGCGCCCAGTTTCGAGGTGGTGGTGTTGGATGACGGATCCACCGACGGTACGGCCGCGATACTCGCTGGCATCGCCGATCCGCGGCTGCGGGTGATTACCGGGCCCGCTTTGCCGTCCGGCTGGTCGGGCAAGCAGCATGCCTGCGCCGTGCTCGCCCGTGCCGCGCAACATGACCTGCTGGTGTTTACCGACGCGGACGTACGCCTCGGGCCCGATGCGCTCTCCCGCATGGCTGGATTTATGGAAGGCCACGATGTGGGGCTGGCCAGCGGCTTCCCGCGGCAGATCGTGCAGAGCTGGGCCGAACAATTGCTGCTGCCGCTGATCCACTTCCTGTTGCTGGGCTATCTTCCGATGTCGGTGATGCAGCGCTCTCCCTCGCCGGGGTTGGGCGCCGGGTGCGGGCAATTGTTCATTGCACGGCGGGCAGCCTACGAGGCAGCCGGCGGGCACGCCGCGATCCGGCGGTCCCTGCACGATGGCATCACCCTACCGCGCGCGTTCCGCCGGGCCGGCATCATGACGGGGCTGTTCGACGCGACCGCCTTCGCCACGTGCCGCATGTATGCCTCGGCGGCCGAAGTCTGGTCCGGGCTGGGCAAGAATGCCACCGAGGGAATGGCCCGGCCGTTGCCACTGATCGTGTGGACGGGACTGCTGGCGGGCGGGCACGTGCTGCCGCTGATCTTGGTGCTGGCCGCGCCCAGCACCGCAGCCGTCGCGGCACTCATCCTGTCGATCGGGCTGCGGTTCGTCCTCGCCGCCCGGTTCCGTCAGCCCGAGGCAAGCGCGCTGCTGCACCCGTTCGGCATCCTGGCGCTATTGGCCGTGCAGTGGTCGGCATTGGTGCGAGCCTTGCGCGGCCGGCCGGCCATGTGGCGCGGCCGGGCCTACCCTGCCTCGTGAAGTGGGTCGTGGTGCTGACGCTGTTGCTTGGCGCGCGGCCGGCAGCGGCTGACGGCGTGCTGGAGGTGACGGTCACAGGAATCCGCTCGGCGGCCGGGCATGTGCTAGTGGCCGTTTGCGACAAAACGACGTTCCTGCAGGAGACCTGCCGCTATAAGGGCCGGGTTCCTGCCGCAATCGGGTCGGTGGTGGTCCGCATCGCGGGCGTCCCGCCAGGTACCTACGCCGCCCAGGCTTATGCGGACGAAAACGACAACGGCAAGATCGACCGCAATTTCGTGGGAATTCCGACTGAGGGCATCGGATTCTCCAACGACGCGAAGATGCGTTTCGGCCCGCCCTCCTTCGCCGATGCCGCGTTCACGCTTAGCCCGGTCGGCGGGCGGATCCAGTTCGGCCTGCGCTACTATTAGAGCATCATCCGATCGACCTTGCTCATCGACCGGATAAAGATGCTCGCCAAAACAAAGACCTAGAGCGTTCCTTCGATCCACTTCGATCGGAAAAAGCTCTAGAAGGGATGCCGCGGTGGACGACACCATGGCGTTCGGAATCGATTGCGGCCGCGTTGAAGCGGGCCGGGTCGCCTTTGCCAATCGGCGCGCTGCGGCGGATCGCCCCGCCCCCGCCAGCCTACTTGCCACCGGGCGATCGGGTGGGTTTCGCGATCCAATGCCACACGGGTAGCCAGCTTCCGTGCGACAAGTAGGGCGGTCTAGGCCCCCATCGCCTGCCGCATGAACAGGCGCTTCAGCGGTGGCAGGCGCTGCACCCCCGCGATGCCTAGATCACGGGCCATTCGCACCATGGCGTTGTCGGTGGAGAATAACCGGTCCAGCGCATGCGTCGCGCCAAGCATCAGCAGATTTGCGGGCCGGCGACTCGCCTGATAGCTGGCCAGCAACGCCGCCTCACCGGGGTCACGGCCGTCGGCGACGGCCTTCCGCACCAGTTCGCTGAGCAGGATCACGTCGCGCAGCCCCAGGTTCAGCCCCTGCCCGGCGATCGGGTGAATGCCGTGCGCCGCGTCGCCCACTAGTACAAGCCTCTCGTCCGTGTAGCGGTGGGCGTGCATGGCTCCGAGTGCGTAGATCCAGCGCCGTCCGACCGGGCGTATGGCGCCGAGATGCGCGCCCATACGGCGTGCGACCTCCCGCCCGAATGCCTGATCGTCCAGGGCCATCATCCGCGGCGCTAGTACGGATCGCTCGGTCCACACGATGGCGGAGAGGTTGGGAGCCTCCGCCGTGCCGGTCATCGGTAATTGCGCGAACGGCCCGGCCGGCAAGAAATGCTCAAGGGCAGTGCCGTGATGCGGCTTCTCGTGAGCGATCGCGCAAACGATGCCGCTTTGGCTGTAGGGCAGGCGGGACACCGCAATCCCAGCTTGGGCGCGCAGCGGCGATCCCCTGCCCTCGGCCGCAACGACGAGCTTGCATGTGATGGCCGGCCCACCCGCGACCTGCACGACGGCACGGTCCACCGAACGAGTAACCGTGGCCTCCGCAGGCGCGAGGACCAGGGCGCCGGAGAGCGCGTGCAACTGGGCATTCAGTGCGACGCGGAGACTGCGTGCCTCTACCATCCAGCCAAAAGGCCCGGCGCCTGCCTCGGCATGGTCGAAGTGCAGGAACAGCTTGGAGGCGCTGCGGCCCGTTTTTCCGTCGGACACGCGGATGTCCAGGATCGGGCATGGCTCGAACGGAAGGCGCTGCCAGACACCGCATTCTTCCAACAAGCCCCGCGACCCGGCGGCGATCGCGTAAGCGCGGCCGTCGAAGTCCGGATGTTCCATGGGGGGCAACGGTGCCCGATCGACGACGGCGACCCGCACACCGCCCGAGGCGAGACTGCAGGCCAGCGCCGCTCCTACCGGCCCGGCTCCAACCACACAAACGTCTGCCTCGACATGCTGATCCATGGAGTCCTGCCTAATTTGTAAGCACATGATCACGCTCGCCGTGAGCGCAAGTGCCTGCCGAAATTGCCGAAACTGGGTCGTAGAGAGGCCATCCGCGCCCGCAACACCCACCCGACCAACGGCACGCTTCTTGTTTAAGGGGAAGTTGCAACGGATGCCGTCCTAGGTGGGCGGCGCCGAACAGGGAACGAGGTTACACGATGAAGCTGGTCATAGCGATCATCAAACCCTTCAAGCTCGACGACGTGCGCGAGGCGCTCACGCCGCTCGGTGTGCAAGGGCTGACTGTGTCGGAAGTCAAAGGCTTCGGCCGGCAGAAAGGCCAGACCGAAATCTACCGCGGCGCGGAAT
>CAXTWC010000142.1:0-14647 GCA_964247805.1 uncultured Acetobacteraceae bacterium
GGGGACGCCGTTTACGGCACCGGGGATGTCGTGCGGGTGCCAGTCGGGCCGGGACTGCTGGGGCGCGTCGTGGACCCGCTCGGCCGTCCGCTCGACGGCAAGGGCGCCGTCACCGCCGAGTCGCTGCAGCCGATCGAACGTGCGGCGCCGGCGATCATCGACCGCGACCTGGTGGTGCAGCCGGTGCAGACCGGGCTCGTGATCGTCGACACGCTGTTCGCCCTGGGCCGCGGCCAGCGCGAGCTGATCATCGGTGACCGGGCCATCGGCAAGACGACGATCGGCATCGACACCATCATCAACCAAAAAGATAGCGACATCGTCTGCATCTACGTCGCGGTCGGGCAGAAAAGCTCGGCCGTGCGCCGGGCGATCGATGCGATCGAGACCTATGGGGCATCCGGGCGCTGCATCGTGGTGGCGTCGGAGGCGGCGGGCTCGCCCGGGCTGCAATGGATCGCCCCGTTCGCGGCGATGACGATGGCGGAATACTTCCGCGACCGCGGCCAGCATGCGCTGATCGTGATCGACGACCTCACCAAGCATGCCGCCACTCACCGGGAAATCGCGCTGCTCACCCGGCAATCGCCGGGCCGGGAGGCCTATCCCGGCGACGTGTTCTACGTGCACGCAAGATTGCTGGAGCGCGCGGCAAAGCTCTCGAAAGAAAAGGGCGGCGGTTCGCTGACGGCCCTGCCGATTGCCGAAACCGATGCCGGCAACCTCAGCGCCTACATCCCGACGAACCTGATCTCCATCACCGACGGCCAGATCGTGCTCGATGCCAAGCTGTTCTACCAAGGGCAGAAGCCGGCGGTGGACGTGGGCACCAGCGTCAGCCGGGTCGGCGGCAAGACCCAGGCCGTGGCGCTCCGGGACGCGGCAAAGACCGTGCGGCTCGACTACGCGCAGTTCCTTGAGTTGGAGTCGTTCACCCGCTTTGGCGGCATGCCGGACGTGCGGGTCAAGCAGCAGCTCGCCCGTGGCGTCTGCATCCGCGCGATCCTGGACCAGCCGCAACATGCGCCCCTGCCGCTCGCCGACGAGGTGGCCTTGGTGATGGCGGTCCAGTCGGGCTGGCTGGACGGGATGGCGCAGCCGGCGATTGCGGCGTTCCGCCTCGGCCTGCGCCAGGTAATCGACACCGAGGCGGCGCCCAGTGTCCAGCAGATGCAGACCGCCGGCACGCTGGACGCAGCCGGGCATCAGGCCTTGGCCGATGTGTTGCAGCGCTACGCCGGAGCGGTTGCCGCGGCGCACGCCGTCGCGCCCACCACCGCGTGACCGAACGCCTCAGCGACGTCAGCGCGCGCATTGCGGGGATCCGGCAGTTGGGGGCGGTTGTCAACGCCATGCGCGGCATCGCCGCGGCGCGCGCGCAGCAGGCCCGTAGCCAGGTAATCGCCGTGGACCGCTATGCCGCCTCGATCGCCGCAGCCATCGGGCGCGCCCTATCGCTGCTGCCGACCAGCCGGCAGGAACAGGCTCGTGCGCCGGGCCGGCTCGCTCTGGTGCTGTTCTGCGCCGAGCAGGGGTTTGCCGGGGCCTTCAGCGAACGGGTGCTCGATGCAGCCGGCCCGGACCTGGCGACGGCGGAGCTGTTCGCGGCCGGGACCAGGGGTGGCGCGGCACTTGCCGAACGGGGCATCGAGCCCGGCTGGAAGGGCGTGCTGCCGTCCCACTCACCGGGTCTGCCCAGGCTCGCAACCGCGATCGCGACGGCCCTGTATGCCCGTCTGGCGGCGGGCGATATCCATCGGCTCGACGCCATCTTCTGCCAGTGGGACCCTGGGCACGGCGTCCGCGTCGTCCGGCACGCATTGTTCCCGCTCGACCCGGCAGATTTTCCGACCCCGGCTCATGCGACCGTCCCCCTGTTCAATCTTGCGCCGGCGGTCCTGCTGCAGGATCTGGCCGCGGACTACCTGCACGCCCAGCTCTGCCATGCCGCACTGCACGGCTTCGCGGCCGAAAACGAGGCGCGCATGGAGGCCATGGCGGCGGCGCATACCCACACCGAGCGCCAACTCGCCACACTGCAGGCGACCCAGCGGCGTGTTCGGCAGGAGGAGATCACGGCCGAGATCATCGAACTCGCGGCCGGCGAGGCCGCGAGCCGCGAACGGGTAGCTTGACCCGGGTGAGTGGTTTCCGACTGCCCCGAGGCTGGACTCTCGGCAACAAGATAGACTTACGCGCCTGCGGAAACGGCGGCCCGAGGCGGCGCGACCACCCGGTAGAACACCGCCTTAGCCACCTCAACCAACGCCAGATAGGCGAGCGTCGCGCCAAGTAGGTAGACGAAGAACAACGGCGGCGGCGACACGAAGCCGAACCAACGCCCGACCGGCAACATGGGCAGCAACAACGCCACGACGACCGCTCCAAGGGTGGTGCCGATCAGGAACCGGCCCGGCATGCTGCGCCAGGCCACCCGGCGGGTGCGGATGCAGAACACGACCAGGGTCTGCGTCGTCATCGATTCGATGAACCATCCGGTCTGGAACAGCGCCTCGCCGGCGCCGAACAGAGTCAGCATTGCGTAGAACGTTATGAAGTCGAACACCGAGCTGACCGGCCCGAATACCAACATAAACCGCTGGACCAGCTTCATGTCCCAGGTGACCGGTCCGGTGACGGCCTCCGCGTCCACGCTGTCGAACGGGATCGCCACCTCCGAAACGTTGTATATCAGGTTGTTCAACAGGATCTGGATCGGCAGCATGGGCAGGAACGGTAGGATCAGCGCGGCCCCCGCCATGCTGAACATGTTGCCGAAGTTGGAGCTGGCGCCCATCAGCACGTATTTCGACACGTTCAGCACGGTGCTGCGCCCGGCCACGATTGCGTCGCGCACGACCGATAGGTCTTGGTCCAGCAGGATCAGGTCGGCGGCCGCCCGCGCCACATCGGCGGCGCCGTCGACCGAAATGCCGACATCGGCCGCGTGCAGCGCCGGGGCGTCGTTAATGCCGTCGCCCATGAACCCCACGACATGCCCCAGCCGCTTCAACGCCAGCAATACCCGGTGCTTCTGCTGCGGGTTGACCCGGCAGAACAGGTTCACCCGCGGCAACGTGCCCAGCAGCGCCTCGTCCGACATCCGCTCCAGCTCGGCTCCGGCCAGCACGCCCGTAACCGGGACACCGATCTCCTGGAACACGTGCCGGCTTACCTGCTCGTTGTCGCCGGTCAGCACCTTTACCGCGACGCCCGCCGCGGCCATCGCCCGGATCGTCTCCCCAGCGCTTGCCTTAGGGGGATCGAGGAACACGGCAAAGCCGGAGAACACCAGGTCCGCCTCGTCGCAGACCGCGGCGGTCACGTGGCTCGCGTCCACCACCCGGCTCGCGACGCCCAGGGCCCTGAACCCTTCGGCGCCCAACCCTTCCAGGGTTTTCTCGAACGCCCGGCGCGTCTCGGTATCCAGCGGCAAGCCCTGGCCATCTTTGTCATAATGTCCCGACAAGCGCAGCACGTCCTCGGGCGCGCCCTTCACGATCAGCCGCCGCTCGCCCTCATGCTCCACCAGCACCGAGACGCGCCGTCGCTCGAAGTCGAACGGCACCTCGTCGATCTTGCGCCATGCCGCGATATCGAATGGCCGGGCGCTGACGATCGCCTCGTCGAGCGGGCTTTTCATCCCGCTCTCGAACCGGCTGTTAATGCAGGCGTCGGCATAGGCCCGCTCGCACGCGGCGCCGTGGCCGTCGATGGTGCGGACGAGGCTGATCTTGGCCTCCGTCAGGGTGCCGGTCTTGTCGGTGCACAGCATGTCCATCGCACCCAGGTCGTGGATCGCCGAGAGACGTTTCACGATCACCCGGCGCTTGGACAATTGCAGTGCCGAGCGCGCCAGCGTCACCGTCACGATCATCGGCAGCAGCTCGGGCGTGAGCCCGACCGCCAGCGCCACCGCAAACATCAGCGACTGCAGCAGAGGCCGATGGAACGCCACGTTCACCACCAGCACGAACAGCACCATGAAGATGGTGAAACGCATGATCAGCAGGCCGAACTTGCGGATGCCGACGGCGAACGCGGTCGCGGGCGGTTTTTCCCCAAGGCTGGTCGCGAGCTTACCGAGCGCCGTCCGGCTACCCGTGCGATACACGAGGACCACCGCCGTACCGCTGATCACTGAGGTGCCCGCGAACACGGCGTTCTGCGCCTGCGCGGACGACACATTGGAGGCGCCCGTCGCCGCCTCGGTCCCTGGCGTCGTGTCGCCCGCGAGCTTTTCCGCCGGGTAGGGTTCGCCGGTCAGCAGCGCCTGGTTCACATACAGGTCCCGGCTTTCGATCAAGCGGCAATCGGCCGGCACGAGATCGCCCGCGATCAGCTCGACGATGTCGCCGGGCACGAGCTGGTCGATCGGCAGCGACACGGGCCGGCCGTCGCGGCGCACCATCGCCTGCACCGCGACCGACCGCCGCAACGCCTCGACGGCGTTCTGCGCCCGCATCTCCTGCACGAAGTCGAAGCCGATGCTCAGCAGCACGATGACGGCGATGATCACGAAGCTCGGAACGTCGCCGGTCGCCGCCGATAGTGCGCTGGCGGCGAGCAGGATGAGGATCAGCGGGTTACGGAAGCGGGCCAGGAACTGCAGCGCGAGCGGTTGGTGCTTCTCGGCCGCCGCGTCGTTGGGACCATACTCCGCCATGCGCGCGCGGGCGGCAGCGCTATCCAGCCCGGCGACGGTGCTCTTGCACTGGTCCAACGCCTGAACGGTAGTCCCCTGGGAGATGTCGTCCGTGCCGGACTGAACGCGCGTGACGGTGTCCATCGGTCAGTCAGACCGGCCGGTGACATAGTCTTGCGTCTGCTTCAACTTGGGCGCGGTGAACATCTGCTGCGCCGAACCGGCCTCGATCATCTCGCCGAGGTAGAAGAACGCCCCCTGATTCGCGCAACGTGCCGCCTGCTGCATGTTGTGGGTCACGAGCACGATCTTGCTGCGGTGCTGCAGGCCGTCGCCGGTGTGCTTGACGACCAGCTTTGGCTTGTTGCCGCATGCCCGCTCGTGTCGCGCGATGTCGGCCAATGTCTCGCCCATAGGCGGCTCTCCCTGCGGAAATGAAGGCGGGCCTCAATCACCGGCGGGAACCCGAGGCGGATTGGATGGCGCCGCCGCCGGAGCGGGGTGAGCAGGGTCCGGCACCATGGCGAATTGGGCCGCATAGGCCATCAGCAGGATCAATGACAGCACGGCAACGAGCAGCCATCGCCAGTCCAGCTTGACCCGTATTGCAACAACGGCCGGGATGGCAGTTTGCGACGGCAGCAAGGCCACCAGCCGGGCTGCGATCGGGGTCGCGGCCGACAACGGCCACAAGCTTGCCGGCATCGCCGCGATCGACCCCGCCAGCCCTTCCGTCGCGGCGGTCCGCGATAGCCCGGCCAGGCGCCTCGCCTCCTGCCAGGGGTCCATCCCCAGCCGCGCCAGCGCCGAGATGACGCTTAAAGGCATGCCGCTGCTCTCAAGGCCAATGTCGGCGAACAGGAAGTCGTTGAGGTCCGACCGGCTCAGCGCGAAGACGTTGGGCCTTGCCACCGTGATTCTCCATGCGTCAGGCCGCCGGGACGGTCGGGAAATCCGCGTCCCAGGCACTGGCGTCGCTCCGAGGATGCGCGAGCGCACATGTGATCCCTTCGCGCCCGCCGGATCAGGTTCGGAAACTACTCATCCAGGCCGCTAAGCAGGCTTGCGCGGCCTGTCATGCAGATACCCTGCGCTCGTACCAGGCCATCTATGTGACAGGCTAGGCAAGCCTGCCTAGCTTTTCATCTGTGAGCAAACCTCCAGAGATTTGCTCAGGCGATTCGAAGCGCGCGAAACAGCACGACCTTCACGCCATCCAGCACCAGGGCGAGCACGATTGCGGCCACGAAGACGCCGCCCAGGATGGTCGGCGGCAGCGGCGCCATCAGCCATCCGTTCAACGCCAGCGTGCTGACAATCAGGATGTCAACCACCGAGGACAGCAGCAGCCACCGTCCCGGCCGCGAACTCCACAGATGCCGCCGCTCCCGTGCGACGTAGAACACCGCCTGGCCGCCGAACACGAGGGTCGCGACCGTCAACGTCCGCAGCGTCACCGCATCGAGGCCAAGGACGAACTTGCCCGTCGCCAGGCACAGGACACAGAATACCAGGTCAACGATCCCGAGGCCGATCCCGGCCAGCGTCAACGGGCCGATGCGCCACACGTCGGGGGTGGGCGACGGCCGCACGTTGTCGGTCGAGGACGACATCGCCAGCACGTCGCCGGTGACCATCATCAGCACCATCAGCGTCGGCGTCAGGATCGCCTGGCCGGTCATCATCAGGCCCGCGGTCAGGAACAGCACCTGCACAACCTTGTGGATGATCGAGCGCAGCGTGTAGGTCAGCACCCGCTGGTAAGTCGTACGGCCCTCCCGCACCGACGCCACAATCCCGGCCAGCCCCGGCTCCGTCAGCACGATGCCGGCCGCCGATTTCGCGACGTCGGTCGCGGTCGAGACCGCAATCCCCATCTGCGCCTGCCGCAGCGCCGGGGCGTCGTTGGCGCCGTCGCCGCACATGCCGACGATGTGGCCGTCTCCCTGCAGCGCCTTGACCAGGCGGAACTTGTCCTCCGGCAGGACGCCGGCGAAGATGGCGTAGTCCTCCGCCTTGAGATCACCGGGCAGCGGCGTCTTCGCCCAGACCTGGCCGGTGATGCCGATCGTCGTCGCCACCACCCGCGCGGTCATCTCTGCGTCACCGGTCACCATCACCGTCCGCACGCCCAGGCCATGCAACTCCGCCACCAGTGCCGCGGAGTCGGCCCGCGGCGGGTCGCTGAGCGCGATCAACCCGGCCAGCGTCACTGCACCCTTCGGCCCCGCCACCACCGCCAGCACGCGGTAGCCCTTGCCTTGCAACGTCGCCAGCGCCGCCCCGGCCGCGGCAACCTCGGGCGCCAGCGACGCCACGACGGGATAGGCGCCCTTCACCACGCGCCAGATCGTGCCGTCCGGCTGCCGCACGGTCGCCTCTGCGCGCTTCTGTTGCGGATCGAACGGGACGAACGCCAATAAAGCCGCGCCATCCGTGACCGGCCGCGCTGCCGCAGCTGCACGGATCGCGGCGTCAACTGGGTCCTGCCCGCCATCGGAGCTGGCAAGGGCCGCCATCGCCAGCACGTGATTCTCGTCGAACCCGGCCATCGCCTGCACCGTCGTCACCGCCAGGGCATTCTGCGTCAGCGTCCCGGTCTTGTCGGCGCACAGCACGTCAATCCCGGCCGCCTCGTCCACCGCCGACAGGCTAGTGGGCAGCACGCCCTGCCGCGCCAGCGCCCGGGCGCCGACCGCTGCGGCCAGCGTGAACATCGCCGGCAGCGCCACCGGGATGGATGAAAGCACCGCCACCAGCACCAGCGAGATCACCTCGGCTTGCGGCAGATGCAGCCACAGCGCATAGGCTGCAAGCAGGACCGTCACCGCGCCGTTGAACAGCGCCAGGTTGCGAACGACGGCAAACGTGGTGCGCTGCTGCGAACTCTCGACCTTGGCGCTGCGCACCAGCTCTGCCGTGCGGCCAAACTTCGTCCGGGCGCCGGTTGCCGTGACGTGCCCCACCGCCTCGCCTCGCCGCACCAGCGCGCCGGCAAGCGCGTCGAAGCCGGGGCCGGCGTCCACCGCGACCGACTCCCCCGTCAGCATGGACTGGTCAACCAGCACCGAGCCTTGATCGAGCCTGACGTCGGCCGGCACGACCGAACCGAGCGACAGCTTGATGAGGTCGCCCGGCACGAGCGTCGCTGCCGGCACCGTGGCCCAGGCGCCATCGCGCCGGACGGCGGCGAGCAGCGCGAGACGGGATTTTAGCGCGTCGAGCGTTGCCTGCGCGCGGCCCTCCTGGACGAAGCCGAGCGCCGCATTGGTCAGCAGCAGCAAGGTCACCACCCCGGCCTCGGCATACCTACCGATGCCGAGCTGCAACGCGATGGCGGCCTCGAGCATCCAGGGCACCGGCGCCCACAGCTTCAGCAGCGCGCGCCGGGCTGGATGCTCGGCCACGTCGGCCACCGCGTTCGCACCGCCGCTGGCCAGCAGGCGGGCGGCCTCGGCGCCGGTCAGGCCGGAAGGCGCCGCGATCGGGGTATCTATGGCGCCAGCTCGATCCCGCTCACGGTGCCCAGCCGTAGCCCGGCCAGCCGTAATGCCCGTGCAACCGCTGCTCGTACATCTCGTCCACGACCGCAACTGGGTCCCATGGCGGACTCGTCTTCACCTGATCGCGCGAGACGTTCAGCCGTATCTGGTTCTCGCCCCACTCGATGGACGTCACCGCATACGGCGAAACCAGCACGTGGGCGCCGGGCCACCAGTTGCGCGTGTCGATGATCAGGTAGCGGATCGCCCAGGTGGCGTCGTCGAGCAGGAAGTTCTCGACGTGGCCGATCGAGCCGTCTGTCGCGTGGATGTGGTAGCCGCGGACGGCCGTCATGCTGCGCAGATGGGGGTCGCCGTCCTCGTCGCCGCGCTGCATCGTATCGGCCTCCATCGCGCGCGCCTCGGCGGGATAGGGCGCGCCAAAGCCGCCGCCCATCCCGAGACCCGTCATGCCGAGACCAGACGTTCCCAAACCGGACATTCCCAAGCCCGTCATACCCGCACCGTAGAAGTCCGGCCCCCATAACGGGTCGCAGCCGTAGTAGCCGTAGAGGTGGCTCTGCATCTGCATCGTGACCGGCTGGTCCTGCAGGATGTCCGGGCTTGCCTCGACCTGCGCCTTCGTGAGGTGCACCGGCAGATGCTGCCCTTCGTGGTCCGGCTGTCCGATCGCCGACGGATGGATCAGCGCTTGCCGTCCCGTCAGCCAGGTGCCGGCGTCGATCACCAGCCAACGGATCTTCCACGTCCGGTCGTCAAACAGGAACGTCTTGACCGTGCCGATGCGGCCGTCACTCGCCTCGATGGCGTAGCCCTTGAGGGCCGATCCGACGATGAGCATGGGCAACTCCTTGATGGTGAGTGGCAGAGGCCAGCTTGAGCTCGCGCCGGGCCGCGCGGCAGGTTCGGAAACTACGCAGCGTCCTACCCCGCCATGACGGCGAGCGCTCAAGGACCGAGCCCGAACAGCGCCCGCATGCGATCACCCAACCGGGGATGCCGGTGGACGCGCAATGCCGATACACGCGGTCGAACACCTCGTTCTGGACGGCCGGCGCGAGTGCGACCGCGTCGAGCGATCCGGTCATGACGATCGGCGGCGGCGTGCGCAGGATGCGGGTGCAGCTCAGCAACGCTATCTCGAGCACCAGGACGCTGCTCAAAGGTGCTGCCGTGGGCTCAAGCCGCACGGTGACGATGACGCCATGCACCGAGGCCGGTGCGCTGGCGTTCACCAGCCGGACCTCAGAGATGATGCTGTTCGGGATGCTGGCGACGTCGTTCGACCGGGTCAGGAACTGCGTCGCGCGCCAGTTCGTTTCGATGACCCACCCTTCCAGGCCGCCCGTCTGCCCGGCGTCCAGGATGATCCAGTCACCGGGCCGATACGGCCTCGACAGGTTCAGCACGATGCCGGAGAACACGTCGCCCAAGGTGCTCTGCAGCGCGAGGCCGAGCACGATGGCGATCACGCCCGAGGCGGCCAGCAAGCCGCTGACCGGAAGGTCGAACACGTCGGCGATAATGCCGATGAAGAGACCCGGCCGCCGACCGGTGCACCACTTTGGCGTCCAGCCGATCCAGGCGACAGGATCGGATACTACCTAAAACCTGGCGTACGGACGGGCGCCGAGCCGCTCGATGCGCTCCGGAAGCTCATGAGTAGTTTCCGATCCTCTGTCCACCAGGGCGGTCCGCCTAATCTCCTCGTCGCACCGCGTCTGGCCGTCCGGCCGGATGCGTCGTTTGCATAGGAGATCATGATGTCGCAAGACAGCCAGCTTCAGCAGTCCGTCCTCGACGAATTCACCTGGGAACCAAGCGTGACCGCCGGCCACATCGGCGTAACCGCGAGCGCCGGGGTGGTGACTCTTTCGGGTCATGTCGACAGCTATGCCAAGAAGCATGCGGCCGAGACCGCCGCGCGCCGGGTCAAGGGCGTGCGCGCGGTCGCCGAGGAGATCGAGGTGCGGCTGCCGTTCGAGACCAAGCGCTCGGACGAGGAGATCGCCGCAGCCGCCATCGAGCGCCTGTCCTGGAACGTGTCGGTGCCGAAGGACAGCGTGCAGGTGAAGGTCGAACAGGGTTGGGTCACGCTGACCGGCCAAGTCGATTGGTGGTATCAGAAGGAAGCCGCCGAGCACGACATCCGGCCGCTGCTCGGCGTGGTCGGCGTGTCGAATCTGGCCACCATCAAGCCGCGCGTCAACACCGCCGGCCTTAGCGACGACATCACCCACGCGCTGCACCGCTCGTGGTTCTTCGATCCGGAGGAAGTCCATGTGCGCGCCGTGGGGGGCAAGGTCGTACTGACCGGGACCGTGCACTCGTTCCATGAGCGCGAGATCGCCGCACAGACCGCATGGTCGGCGCCGGGCGCCACCATGGTCGAGAACGACCTCGCCGTCGCCTGACCACATCGAGCCGGGCGGCTGCCTTTCGGGGTGGCCGCTCGATCGGCGGGCGGCGACCCGCTGACGCCCCGCCTCGCAATCGTCCTGACTGGAACCAGTACAGGACGATTTACGTCCAAGCGCCGTAGCTGGCCGCCTGGGCGACGTCATCGGCATTGCTCTCAGCCGGGGCTGATGCTCACGACCGCGATCGCGTGCGTGATCGCATGGACCAGATCGCGATACATGAACGGCTTCTGGAGTCTGACTCTAGAGGCGCGTCCCACCGGGATCCGCTCACCGCTCATGACGATGTGCGGGATCGGCGTGACCCGAAGGATCGCATCGACCGCGGCAAGGCCGTTACCCTCACGCAGTCGCGCGTCCACGATCATCAAGTCCGGCTTGTCCCGGAGCGCCGCCTTCACGGCACCAGCCTCGCTCGCCTCGAGGCCGCAGACCACGTGACCCATCCCCTCTAGCAACTCGGTCAACAAGGCGCCGATCGAAGCGTCATCGTCCACGAGCAGGACGCGGAGCGATCTCATGGAACGGCGTCGTCTCCGGCGCCGCCTTCCTCCACCCAGGTCTCGATCTGATCCCGCAATTCCGCCGCGGCCGCGGCCGGCGAAGCGCCAGCACGCTTCACCGGTGCGTGCACTGCCGGCATCGTTGCCGGCTCATCCTTGGCGGCCTCGGTGCGGCGGCGTACCAGAGGGTCACTGCTTGTCACGGATGGGACTTCCATGCGCCGACTATAGGCGATCGGAACGCGCTCGTAAGAGCCTCGGAAACTACCTAGAGCCACGGCGAGGAGAAACTGACGATCAAACATGAACCGCACGCATTTCATGCCACGACGAAGGAATATGTGATACGCTTCCGTACACAGATACCGGCGGTTTCAACCGTATGGGGAAATCATCATGCCGGACAGCCACACCATCCTTCTCAACGCGCGCCGTTCGCGACAACAGCGGGCCGTGCAGCCCGTTGCTGACGCAAAAACTGCCCAGCCCGCCGATCCGCACATCCCCGACCTGCATGTCATCGGGATCGGTGCCTCCGCGGGAGGTCTGGAAGCCTGCACCGCTTTCCTAGATGCGCTGCCGGCGAATAACGGGATGTCGTTCATCCTGGTCCAGCACCTCGAGCCCACCCATGACAGCCTCATGGTCGAGCTCCTGGCCACTCACACGTCGCTTGCCGTAGTGCAGGCGGCCGAGGGCATGCCGGTCGAGCGTGACCACCTCTACATCATCCCACCCGCGGCCTTTCTGACCCTCGCCGACGGTCTCCTGCGTCTCAAGCCAGTCCCGACCCGGCGCGGTGCCCGCCTCCCGTTCGACGCACTTCTCCAATCGCTGGCACAGGATTGCGGGGCACGCGCGGGCTGTGTCGTGTTGTCCGGCACCGGCGCAGATGGCAGCGCCGGCCTGCTCGCGATCAAGCAAGCCGGGGGTGCCGTCATCGCCCAGGAGCCCGACGAGGCCGGGTATGACGGGATGCCGCGCAGCGCCATCGCCACCGGCGCCGTCGATGCCGTCCTCCACGTGGCCGATATCCCGCATTGGCTGGCCCAGCGCGCCACCCAAGCTGTTCCGCCCGCGGCGCGCAGCAACCCCGTCGAACCTCCCGACCGCCTGCCTGACATCATCGGCCTGCTGCGCACCCGGACCAAGCACGACTTCAGCCTCTATAAGCCCGGGACCCTCAAGCGCCGGGTTGAGCGCCGCATGGCGATGGCGGCGATCGGCATCCACGAGATGGACCGCTACATCGCGGTCCTGCACAAGGACCCGGCCGAACTCGAACAGCTCGCCAAGGACCTGCTGATCCACGTCACCAGCTTTTTCCGCAATCCGGACGTGTTCAAGCAGGTGACGCAGACAGTCATCCCCGATCTCATCGGCGGCCGTCCGCCGGACGCCACCCTGCGCATCTGGGTCGCCGGCTGCAGCACGGGGGAAGAGGCCTACTCCATCGCGATGCTGTTCCAAGAGCAAATCGCCGCAGGCAGCAACATCAAGCTGCAGATCTTCGCATCCGACACGGACGCGGACGCCGTCGCCGCCGCGCGAGACGGCCTTTATCCCGCTTCGATCGAGGCAGACGTAACGCCAGCGCGCCTGGCGGCGTTCTTCGTAAAGGAAGAACAATGCTACCGCGTCATCCCCGAACTACGGGCGATGGTCGTGTTCACCGTCCAGGACCTGCTCGCCGACCCGCCATTCTCCCGGCTCGACTTCATATCGTGCCGGAACGTCATGATCTACCTAGGGCCGGATGCGCAGCGGAAGCTGGCCGCGCTGTTCCACTTCGCGCTGCGGCCCGGTGGGGTATTGCTGCTCGGCAATTCCGAAAGCGTCGGCGCTCCCGCAGGGCGGTTCGACGTGATCTCAAAGGCAGCCCGCTTGTATCGCCATGTCGGGCGCAGCCGGCCCGGCGACGTGGATTTCGCCCGCAATGCCGGGGATGCGCTGAGAGTCACGGCGAACGTGGCGGCCGTCGCCCCGCCGTCGCGCCAGGCCGCCCTTGCGGAGCTATGCCGACGCCATACGCTGGAGACCCACGCGCCGGCCACCGTCCTGGCTACGCGCAAATACGAGTATCTCTATTCGCTCGGTCCGACGGAGCGGTTCCTGCGGGTCGCGCCTGGGCATGTCACCTCCGACATTCTCGCGATGGTTGGCGAGGACCTCCGCACCAGGCTGCGCTCGGCGATCTTGCGAGCGATCCAGGACAATGCGCCGGTGACTGTCAGCGGCGGCCGCACCCTGCACGACGGCCAGGCCCTCGCATTCAGCATCGAAGTGCACCCCATCCGCAACGAGGATGAGGAGTTGCTCCTGATCCACTTCATCGACCAGCCGGAGCGCGAAGTGTTCGATGCGGCCTCCCCCGCCGACGCGCCCCGGGTGGCGGAGCTGGAACGTGAGCTGAAGGGAGTGCGGGAGGAGCTGCAAGGCGCCGTCCGCAGCCTGGAGCTATCGGGCGACGAGCAGAAAGCGGTCACCGAGAACGCCCTGTCGGTCAACGAGGAGTTCCAGTCGACCAACGAGGAGCTGTTGACCTCGAAAGAGGAGCTGCAATCGCTCAACGAGGAACTCACCGCGCTGAACAGCCAGTTGCAGGAGACGCTGGAACAGCAGCGGACCCAGTCGAACGACCTGCAGAACGTCCTCTACAGCACGGACGTCGCCACCCTGTTCCTCGACGCAGAGCTGAGGATCCGCTTTTTTACACCAGCCACGAAAGCGTTGTTCAACATCATTAAAACCGATGTGGGTCGCCCGCTGGCGGACCTGCGTTCGCTTTCCGCCGACGAGGCGCTCGCCGGCGATGCCCGGACCGTGCTCGACACGCTGGAGCCGGTCGAGCAGGAGGTCGAGACGCCAGCGGGCGTGTGGTGCCGCCGGATCCTGCCCTACCGGACGCACGACGGCGCGGTGGAAGGGGTCGTCATCACCTTCACCGACATCACCGCACGCAGGCGCTCGGCCGAGGCCCTACAGGCCGCCAGGCAGGACGCGGAGTTCGCCAACGCCGCCAAGTCGCACTTCTTGGCCGCGGCCAGCCACGATCTGCGTCAGCCGCTGCAGAGCCTGGCGCTTTTGCAGGGGCTGCTGGCGAGCCGGGTCAAGGAAGCGGTATCGGAGAAGCTGGTCGCCCGACTCGACGACACGATCGGCGCGATGTCGGGCATGCTGAACACGCTGCTGGATATCAACCAGATCGAGGCCGGGGTCGTCCAGCCCGAAGCGGTCGACTTCAGAGTCGATACCGTGCTGCGTGGGATGAAGGACGCGTTCGCCTACCAGGCGCAAGCGCAGGGGCTGGACCTGCGGGTTATACCAGGCGACCTACTGATACACAGCGACCCGCGCCTGCTTGAGCAAATGCTGCGCAACCTCGTCTCGAACGCAATCAAGTACACGCACAAGGGCAAGGTCCTGCTCGGCTGCAGGCGCAGCGGCTCGGCCGTGCGCATCGAGGTCTGGGACACCGGCATCGGCATCCCCGAGGCCGAACTGAAAACCATCTTCGAGGAATATCGCCAGCTCGACAATGCGGCGCGGCAGCGCAGCCGCGGTCTCGGGCTGGGC
>CAXTWC010000143.1:0-14635 GCA_964247805.1 uncultured Acetobacteraceae bacterium
GTCGAGAACGCAGCGTCCCGAACGCCGCCCGAACGCTCGATCTCGACATCGTCGACATGGATGGGTTGATCCGCAACGGCCCCGATCCGATCTTGCCGCATCCTCGAGCCCACGAACGCGCTTTCGTGCTCCGGCCTTTGTTGGATGTTGCACCACATTGGCGCCACCCGATCAGCGGGTTGACCGTCCAAGCGTTGCTGGACGCGGTGCCGGGACAGCTGGTCCGGCCACTCGCTTGTTCGCACTTGCGAAATGGCACGCCTGCGCCTATTTAGGACAGTCAATCAGACTTTTGGAGACCGCCCGCATGGCACGCGTGACTGTCGAGGACTGCGTCCAGCGCGTTCCTAACCGTTTTGAGCTTGTTCTGTTCGCAGCGCAGCGTGCTCGTAACTTGAGCCGTGGCGAAGAGCTTACCGTCGATCGGGACAACGACAAGAACCCGGTCGTGGCTCTGCGTGAGATCGCCGAGGAAACGATCGCTCTGCCCAAGCTGGAGCAGGACCTCATCAAGTCGCTGTCGCGCGCTCCGGAGCCGGAGCCAGCCGATGAGGAAGTGCTCGACCTCATCCCGACCGACCAGAACATCTTCGGATTGCAGGATGTCTCGGCCGAGGAAGAGGCGGCCAGCCTCCCTGTGGAGGAGATGTCCCCCGAAGACCTCGAGGCGGCGATCGAGGCGGAACTCGGCGGGCGTCGCCGCTGATCGCGCGCTGACCTTCTATGAAAGGGTGTAACGCGCCGTTCGCGTTCGCCCCGGACGGTGTGGAGACGGCCCAGACCCGGGCTGTCCCCCCGCCGCCGCAGCGTAGTGGCATCATCCGCCAGTTCGAGCTGACGGAGAAGGTCCTCGCCTACGATCCCAAGGCCGACACCAACCTGATCGATGCGGCATACGTCATGGCCATGCAGGCCCATGGCGATCAGCGCCGTGACAATGGCGACCCATACATCACCCACCCTGTCGCGGTGGCGGATATCCTCGCCGGCTACCGCCTCGATACTGGCAGCATCATTACTGCTCTGCTGCACGACACCGTGGAAGATACCGGGGTCAAGCTCAGCGACATCGAGGAGCGGTTTGGCAAGCCGGTCGCCGGGTTGGTGGACGGCGTTACCAAGCTCACCAAGCTCGAACTGAAGGCCGGGCGGGACAAGCAGGCGGAGAACTTCCGCAAGCTGGTGCTGGCCATGAGCCAGGATATCCGTGTGCTGTTGGTCAAGCTGGCTGACCGGCTGCACAACATGCGCACCCTGCATTTCGTCCGCTCCGACGAACGCCGCCTGCGGATCGCGCGCGAGACGATGGAGATCTACGCCCCGCTCGCCGAACGCATCGGCATGGATGCGGTGAAGACCGAACTGCAGAACCTCGCCTTCGCCCAACTGGAGAAGGAGGCGTTCGACACTATCCAGGCGCGACTGAACTTCCTGCGTGGCCAAGGCGCCGATGTCATCGAGGAGGTGCGGGCCGAACTGGGGCAGATCGTGCGCGACGCCGGCGTATCCTCGGTGGAAGTGTCTGGGCGCGAGAAGAGCCCCTATTCCATCTGGGAGAAGATGCAGCGGCGTAATATCGCGTTCGAGCAGCTTTCCGACATCATGGCCTTCCGCGTCGTGGTACCGACACGAACGGATTGCTACATGGCGCTGGGCGCGGTGCACGAGAGCTACAAGCTGATCCCCGGACGCTTCAAGGACTATATCTCCACCCCGAAATCCAATGGCTACCAGAGCATCCACACCGGCGTCACGCTGCGCCAGCCGGTGAACCAGAAGATTGAGGTGCAGATCCGCACCCCCGAGATGCAGCGCGTCGCCGATAACGGGGTCGCCGCGCATTGGAGCTACAAGCAGAGCATCGCCGGGCCGGAGGACAGCCGCAGCTTCCCATGGGTGGAAGATCTACTGGAGATCCTCGAGGATTCCTCGACCGGCGACGAGTTCCTGGAGAACACCAAGCTCGAACTATACCAGGACCAGGTGTTCTGCTTCACGCCGAAGGGGCAGCTGATCCCCCTGCCCCGCGGCGCGACCCCGGTCGATTTTGCCTATGCCGTGCACAGCCAGGTCGGCGACACCTGCGTCGGCGCCAAGGTCAACGGCCGCATCATGCCGCTGCGGGCCGAGCTGCAAAACGGCGACCAGGTCGAGATCATCACCTCCCGCAACGGCACGCCGTCACCGGCCTGGGAGCGGTTTGCCGTCACCGGCAAGGCGCGCGCCCGCATCCGCCGCTACGTGGCCCTGCAGCAACGCCAGCAATACCTGGACGCCGGCCGCGCCGCCTTGGCCAAAGCGTTCCGGCAAGACGGGCTGGACGGGTCGGAAAAGGTGCTCGATGGCACACTCAAGGCGCTGAAGGCCGCCACCGTCGACGATTTGTATGTCGCCGTCGGCAACGGCAACACCGGGCCGAAGGACGTGGTGCACGCCGCCTATCCCGAACTGCGGCAGTCTCCGCGAGCGCCCCGCATCATCCCGCAACTGCCGTCCCGCGCGCCGAGTCGCCCGGCCGATGGCTCGTCGGCCATCAGCGGCTTACTGCCGAACATGGTGGTGAGCTATGCCGGGTGTTGCCACCCTCTGCCCGGCGACCAGATCGTTGGCATCGTCACCACGGGCAAGGGCGTCACCGTCCACGCCAAGGGCTGCCAGACGCTGGAGGGGTTCGCCGCCCCCGAGCGTTTCATCGATATCGGCTGGGAGCACGATGCACCCGGCGGCGTTCATACCGGGCGCATCAGCGTGTTCGCGGCGCAGGAGCCGGGCATGCTCGCCAACGTGACCAACGCCGTTTCCAAGCAGGAGGGGTCGATCACCAATCTCAAGATCGTCAACAAACAGCAGGACTTTCAGGAAATCCTGCTGGACGTGGAGGTTCGCGATCTGCGCCATTTGTCCAACGTGATTGCCGGGTTGCGCGCGGCCCACGGGGTGACCCAAGTCGAGCGCGCCCGGGCATGAGCGACAGCGGGTTGATCCTCGGGATCGGCGCCGATTTGTGCGACATCCGCCGCATCGAGCAGGTGATGGCGCGGTTTGGCGATCGTTTCCTGCAACGCGTGTTCACAGAAGCCGAACGCAGCCGGGCCGCCCGCCGTCACCCTCGTATCCAACCCGGGACGTTCGCTAAGCGGTTCGCGGCCAAGGAGGCTTGTTCCAAGGCGCTCGGCACCGGGTTCAGCCACGGCGTGTTCCACTCCGACATGGGGGTGGTGAACCTGCCGAGCGGCCAGCCGACCCTGGCCCTGACCGGTGGCGCCGCCGCGCGCCTGCGGGAGATCACGCCGCCGGGTCGAGTCGCCCGGGTGCACCTGACGCTCACCGATGAACATCCCTATGCCTTCGCCCAGGTCACCATCACTGGCGAGCCGGCATGAGCGGGCGGAGTTCGGCGTTGGACTGGGACGCCCGGTTCCAAGCCGAGCGTACGCCGTGGGAGCGTCCCAGCCTCAACCCGGCGTTTGTTGCGTGGCGTGCCAGTGGCGAACTGGCACCCTGCCGGATCCTGTTGCCCGGCGCCGGACGCAGCGGCGAGCCTTTGGCCCTGGCGCGGGAGGGGTTCGACGTAACCGTCGTGGACCTTTCGCCGACCGCGGCCGAAGTGCAGCGTGTGCGGCTGCAGTCCGCCGGCTTGCCCGGTGCCGTGTTCCAGGCAGACTTGTTGGCGTGGGAACCGGCCGCCGTGTTTGACGCGGTGTATGACCAAACCTGCCTCTGCGCCCTGCCGCCGACGGTGTTGACCGATTATGTGGCCGCTTTGCACCGCTGGCTGCGGCCCGGTGGACGTTTGTTCATACTGTTCATGCAGACAGGCGCCGAGGGCGGTCCTCCGTTCGACTGCCCGATCGACCGAATGCGTGGCTTGTTCGCCGCCGGTTGGACGTGGCCGGGCTCGATTGGCGAACCCATCGTGCACGGAACGAACACCCGGGAGATTCCGGTGATACTGACCCGCCTCTAGTTCCTCCCCCGCCCTCTGCGCGGTAGAGGGACCATGCGGCATGGTGGAGGGGGCCGGCCACACGCACGAAAGCCTGCCCCCATACCAAATCCCGTGCAGGACGGGAGTAGCCCCCGCGTCACTCAGAATGCTGGTAGACCCGCCGATGCTGCGCCCGCTTGATCTGCGCCAATCGAGCGCGCCGCTCCGCCATCGTCCCCAGCCCGTTATCGAGTCGCGGCGGCTGGTCCAGATTGAACAGATGCTGCGGCGGCGGGTTGTTGACCGATCCCAATTGCGCACGAGCAGACGGAACAGCGGTGGCCAATAGCGTTACACACAACGCTACGATGCCGGTAAATCTTGAACAAGGCATGAACGTATCCTTAAAGGAACGTCAACGGTCCCATGACGGGGTGGTTGCAACCACCCCGGGCACGTGCCTTCCTTGACAGATACACCCCCCATCGGCTTCATCCGCCCGCATTCCTCCGGACCGCCTCACCTTCATGGCTAAAGCTAAAGCGAAAGCAAAATCGGGCGGCTGGCTCGATAACATCAAAACGATCGTGTACGCCGGTCTGATCGCCGTCGGGATCCGCACCGTCGCTTTCGAGCCGTTCAACATCCCCTCTGGATCGATGATCCCGACCTTGCTGGTCGGCGACTACCTGTTCGTGTCGAAATTCGCCTATGGATACTCGGTCTACTCGCTGCCCTTCTCGCCCGCGCTGTTCCATGGCCGCATTTTCGGCAGCTTGCCAAAGCGCGGTGACGTCGTGGTGTTCAAGAACGAGCATGCCGACTACGCCGACTACATCAAGCGGATCGTGGGCCTGCCAGGCGACCACATCCAGGTAAAGGGCGGCGTCCTGTATGTGAACGGCCAGCCCGCCGGCCGTCGTCCGCTGGGCGACATCATCGCCACCGACGAGAGCGGCGGATCCATCGCGGAACAGGAATACAGCGAGACGCTACCCGGTGGCCTGACCCACCTGATCGCCAAGATGGGCGACCGCGGTGACGCCAACAACACGGGTGAGTTCGTCGTGCCCGATGGCAATCTGTTCGCCATGGGCGACAATCGCGACAACAGCCTCGACAGCCGCTTCGGCACCAGCGGCCCGCCCTTCCTGCAGGGCGATCAAGGCGTCGCCTTCCTGCCGGTGGAGAATTTGGTCGGACGCGCCGAATTCATCTTCTTTTCCATCGACGCGACTTCGCCGTGGTGGGAAATATGGGAATGGCCGCTCGAAATCCGCTGGGGCCGGCTGCTGACCGGCATCACTTGACCGGCGCGCCGTTCGGCCACGACTTCACCAAACCCGATCTGCTGCGCGAGGCACTGACCCACCGTTCGGCCATCCCTCGTGGCAACGGCCGCCTGTCCGCCACCCGCTCCAACGAACGGCTGGAATTCGTGGGAGATCGCGTGCTCGGCCTATTGATGGCGGAATGGCTCGCAGAACGCTTCCCCGACGAAGCGGAGGGCCTACTCGCCCGGCGGCATGCCGATCTGGTTTCCGAACCTCGCCTGGCCGGGATTGGCACCCAACTCGGGCTGCCCGACATGCTGGTCATCGCCCCGAACGAGGCCCGTGCCGGCGTGGGGCGCGGAGCCGCCGTGCTGGCTGACGCGGTGGAGGCGGTTCTCGGCGCCATCTACTACGATGGCGGTCTGCAGGCGGCCCGGCGCTTCGTGCGCAATGCTTGGGCCGAGTTGGTCGACGAGCAATTCCGCCCGCCGAAACACCCCAAATCTGACTTGAAGGAATGGTTGGAGGCCCGCGGCGCCGCCCTGCCCTCGTTCGTGGAGGCGGAACGCTCGGGCCCGGCCCACGCCTTCGTATTTACCGTCACGGTCAGCGCCATGGGCCGCACTGGAACCGGGGTCGCGAGCACCAAGCAACTTGCCGAACGAGATGCGGCCGCCGACCTGTTGCAGCAGTTGCAGGCATGATCACAGTCAAAGGCAGCGTATCGTGACAACGCGATGTGGCTTCGCAGCCTTGGTCGGTGCGCCGAACGCGGGCAAGTCCACCCTGCTCAACCGAATGACTGGCGCCAAGCTCTCGATCGTCAGCCCCAAGGCGCAAACGACGCGTTTCCGTGTGCTCGGCATCCTGATGCGGGGCGAGACGCAAATGCTGCTGGTCGACACGCCCGGTATCTTCGCCCCAAAGCGCAAGCTGGACCGCGCCATGGTGAACGCCGCCTGGACCGGGTCCGAGGAAGCCGACGTCAGCCTGCTTCTGGTAGACGCCAAGGCCGGCGCGCGCGACTCCGTTCGCGACATCGCGACCCGGCTGGCTCAGCGCGGCGGCCGGACCTGGCTGGTGCTGAACAAGACCGACCTGGTGCCGCCGCAAGCCCTGCTGCCGCTGATTGCCACCCTGAACGACCTCGCCACCTTCGAGGAGACCTTCATGGTCAGCGCGACCACCGGCGATGGCGTGGACGTGCTGCTGGATCGCTTGGCGGCAGTGATGCCGGCCGGGCCCTATCTGTATCCGCCTGACGACTTGACCGATCTGCCGGACCGCCTGCTCGCGGCAGAAATCGTTCGCGAACAGATCTTCCTGCAAACGCATGAAGAAGTTCCTTACGCCGCGACGGTCGAGACGGAGAGTTTCGCCGAACGCCCGGATGGGTCGGTGCGGATCGACGCCACGATCTACGTGACGCGGCCCGGTCACAAGGCGATCCTGATCGGCGGCGGGGGCGCTCGTATCCGCGAGATCGGCGCCCGTGCCCGGCAGCAACTGGGCGGTTTGCTGGAGCGTCCGGTGCATTTGTTCCTGAACGTGAAGGAACGCGCCGGGTGGGACGAGGAAGGCGCCAGGTTGCGCGCGATCGGATTGGAAGACCCAGGCTAGCCGCCCCTTGGCGCGCGGGGGCCGAACAGGGATGACGAGATGACAGCGACCGCCGTGCCGAAACTCCGCATGGGCATCGATTTCGGTGGCACCAAGATCGAGCACGCCGTGCTGGACGCAGCCGGCGCGATCCTGCTCCGCGACCGCCAACCAACCCCGCCGGGCTACCACGACGCCGTCAGATCGCTGACCGCTATCGTCCAGGCTCTAGAGGCGAAGTTGGGCGCGGTCACCGTGGGCATCGGCATACCCGGTGTGATCAGCCCGGCCACAGGGCTGGTCAAAAACGCCAACTCCATCTGCCTGAACGGCCACGCGCTGGACCGTGACCTCGCCGAGGCGCTCGGCCGACCGATCCGAATCGAGAACGATGCCAATTGCTTCGCCTTGTCGGAGGCGTCGGACGGCGCCGGGGCAGGTGCGCATACCGTGTTCGGCGTGATCATCGGCACCGGCTGTGGCGCCGGCATCGTGGTGGACGGGCGCGTGGTGTCCGGCCGCAACCGCATCGCCGGCGAGTGGGGCCACAACCCGCTCCCCTGGGTCACCCCGGCCGACCTACCCCTGCCGCACTGCTGGTGCGGTCAGGAGGGATGCCTCGAAACCTTCGTCGCCGGCCCGGCGCTCGCGGCCGATGCGGACGGACCAGGCGCCCGCGACGCCTCCGCCCTGCCCGCCCGCGCCGCCGCCGGGGACAAAGCCGCCGCCGCCGCCCTGGCGCGCCATGTGGACCGCCTGGCCCGCGGATTGGCGCAGGTGATAAACCTGCTGGACCCGGATGCCGTCGTGCTGGGTGGCGGCCTGTCCAATATGGACCATCTGTATGAACAACTTCCTAAGCTGATTGGCCGCCACGTGTTCAGCGATGTGTCCTCCACCCCGATCCTGCGCGCCAAACACGGCGACAGCTCCGGCGTCCGCGGCGCTGCCTGGCTGTGGCCACTCTGAGCGGGCTGTGCCGCGACTGCTTCACCGCCACCGAGGCGCCGGCCTGCCCAGCCTGTGGCAGTCTGCGCACGATCCGCCACCCCGAGCTGTTCAAGCTCGCCATTGCCCACATCGATTGTGACGCCTTCTTCGCCAGCGTGGAGAAACGCGACCGGCCGGAGCTCGCCGGGCGCCCTGTGCTCGTCGGCGGCGGCACCCGCGGCGTGGTGACGGCGGCCTGCTACGTGGCCCGCATGTATGGCTGCCGCTCGGCAATGCCCATGTTCAAGGCACTCAAGGCGTGTCCCGACGCCGTGGTGATCCGGCCGGACTTCGCCAAGTACACCGCTGCCTCCCGTGCCATCCGCGCGCTGATGCAGCAATTGTCGCCCCTGGTCCGACCGCTCTCGATCGACGAGGCGGTGGTTGACCTCTCCGGCACCGAGGCGCTGCACGGGGCGCCAGCCGCTGCCGTATTGGCCCGATTCGCCCGCACGGTGGAGACGGAATTGGGGCTGACCGTCTCCATCGGCCTCGCCCCCAACCGTCTGCTGGCCAAGCTTGCCGCCGGGCGGGACAAGCCGCGCGGGTTCGCCGTTCTCGGCTCGGACGCACCCGGCCTCATGGCGGACTGGCCGGTACGCACCCTGCCCGGCATCGGCCCGGCGCTCGAGCGGCGATTGGCGGGGCTGGGCATCACCCATCTCGGCCATCTGCAGGCCTTGGATGGCAAGACCGCCCGCGCTCGCCTGGGGGATGACGGCCCCTCGCTGGCTCGGCGTGCCCGCGGCGAGGATGCGAGGCCAGTCACGACGGAGCGCGACACCAAGTCGGTCAGCGCCGAGACCACCTTCGACGCCGACCTCAGCACGGTCGCCGAGCTGGAGCGCCCACTATGGCGGCTGTCCGAAAAGCTGGCCCGGCGGTTGCGGGAAAGCGATTACTCGGCGGGTGGCGTGGTGCTGAAACTAAAGACCGCCCGCTTCGCCCTCCGCACCCGGGCGGCTCGCCTGCCTGGCCCGACGGCGCTACCCGACCTGCTGTTCGCCGCCGCGCGCGGCCTGTTGCTACGGGAGGCGGACGGGACGGCGTTCCGGCTGATCGGGATCGGCGCCTCGCCCCTGCTCCCCGGTGCGGACGCGGATCGCGGCGACTTGGCCGACCCGGATGCAGGCCGCCGGGTCGCGGCTCAGGCGGCAGTGGACGCGCTGCGGGCGCGGTTCGGCGACGGCGTGATCGGCAAAGGACGCGGGCTGGGCGCAGTAAGCCGCACAAAGAGCCCTCGGGAGAGGCTTGGCTGAGGCGTCTCGCGATACCGGTGGCATAGGCCCCTCACCCCGGCCCTCTCCCCGAGGGAGAGGGAGAAGAGGGTAGCCGCGCTCGAGCAGCGGCTACATCGCACGCTTGCGCGGCAGGTCCTCCGGCATCTCGACGTCGATCTCGAGGGTGGAGACCGAGTCGCCCCGGTCCAAATTCACTCGCACCTTGTCCCGATCGATCGCGACATGCTTGGCGATGACCTTCAGGATCTCCTCCTGCAAGGTCGCCGCCAGGTCGTTGCCGCCCACGAAGGCGCGCTCGTGCTGCAGCAGGATCTGCAGCCGGTCGCGCGCGACTGGGGCGGTGCTGCGTTTGCTGAAGAACCCGAACAGGCTCATGCCACCCGCCTCCCGAACAGCCGTCCGAGCAGGCCGCCCTTTTCCCCGTGGATCGTCATCGGAACCGTGTCGCCGCGCAACCGCTTGGCCGCATCGGTATAGGCGCGGGCCGGGGCCGACAGCGGCGCACTCAGCGTGACCGGGGCGCCGAGGTTGGACGCCTTCAGCACCTCCTCGCTATCGGGGATGATCCCGAGCAGGGGGATGGACAGGATCTCCAACACGTCGTCGACCTTCAGCATGTCGCCGCGTTCGGCGCGCACCGGGTCGAAGCGGGTTATCAGCAAATGCTTCTCCATCCGCCCGCCCTGCTCCGCCTTCAACGTCTTGCTGTCCAGCAGGCCAATGATGCGGTCCGAGTCGCGCACCGACGACACTTCCGGGTTGGTTACCACCACGGCGCGGTCGGCGAAGCGCATCGCCAGCGCCGCACCCTTTTCGATGCCGGCGGGACTGTCGCAGATGACCCAGTCGAACTTCTCGCGCAACTCGCCGATCACGCGCTGCACGCCGTCCTCGTTCAGCGCATCCTTGTCGCGCGTCTGCGATGCGGCCAGCAGGGACAGCGTGTCCACCCGTTTGTCGCGGATCAGCGCCTGGGCGAGCTTGGCGTCTCCCTGCACCACGTTGATCAGGTCGAACACGACCCGGCGTTCCGCGCCCATGATCAGGTCCAGGTTGCGCAGGCCGACGTCGAAATCGACGATCACCACCTTCTGCCCGGTTTGCGCCAGAGCGACCCCCAACGAGGCGGTGGACGTCGTCTTCCCCACCCCGCCCTTGCCGGATGTTACGACCAGCACCTCCGCCATCTCCGTCTCCCCTTCGTATCAATCTGGCATTCGTATCAATCAGGTCATGGTGACCATGACAACCGAGTCGCCCTCGAGCGTCGCGTGGATTGCCTTACCACGCAGTGCGGGGTTCATGTCGTCCGCTACTTTATAGATGCCGTTGATGGCGATCAGTTCGGCCTCCATCCGGCGGCAGAATACCCCGGCGGTGGGCTGGGTGAACCCGGCGATCGCCCGGCCGCGCAACGTGCCATACACGTGGATCGACCCACCGGCGATCACCTCCGCGCCGGACGCGACCGAGCCCAGCACCGTCACGTCGCCACGTTCGAAAAAGATCGTCTGACCCGAGCGGATCGGCCCCTGCAACACCATCGAGGTCGGCTCCGGCGGCTCCGGTTTCTCGTCGATGATCTCCATGAAGCGATCGGCTCGGCCATTGGTGGCGATCGGCGGGCGGCCCCACACCTCGCTGTCGGTCCATCCGGGAGCCGCGCCCTCGACACCGATGATGCGGATGTCGCGGTTCTCCAGGGTCTCGATCAGCGCCTCGAACTGGTCCTCCAGCCCAGCCAGTGCCGACAAGTCCACGATCACGGGGCGCCCGGCGAAGAAGGTGGGGGAGCGCGCCATCTGGGCCGACAGCGCCTCCAGCCACTCCTCGACCGGCGGCTCGGGCATTAGCACAAGGGCCACGAACGAGCGGCCCTTGATACGGAGGGAAGGTTTGGCGGTCGTGGACACCGGGCGTGCGAACTCCATGGCGGATGGCAGACGTTAGACGCCAGAGGCGAGATACGACGCAAGCTCCCTGGCGGCGAGTCCGGACGGCGCAATCGTAACGTTGGATTAACCAGTGAGCGGCAGTGTCGGCCTGCGTCTAGGGGTCTCTGCCGTGTCCGATGGTTCGCTGATCGACTCGCGCCGGCCGTGTACCGGCCACAGGGTGGTGGCCGCAGGGGTCGCGGTTGCCCTCGTGACGTTAGCCGCGATCGTGCTGCCGTTCAGCCACGGTCAACTCCGGGAGCATCCTGGGTTCATGCCGGCGTTCGGCACGATGGTGTTGCTGGTCGACGCGCTGACGGCGGGCTTGCTGCTGGTGCAGGCGCAACAGACCAGGGACCGCTCGGGGCTGCGCTTGGCGGCGGCTTATTTGTTCACGTCCCTGATCATCGTGCCCCATTTGCTGGCCTTCCCCGGCGTCTTGGCTGTGCAGTCCGTAATTGGCGGCCCGTCCAGCGCGATCTGGCTGTGGTGCATCTGGCATGGTGGCTTTCCGCTTGGCGTTATCTGGTTCGTACTGGGTCGCCCGGGCCAGTTGCCGCGGCTCGCCTTGGTCCGGACTGTCGCCGTCGTGTGCCTGGTCACAGCCGGGCTGGGCGCGCTGGCGACTGCGGATCTGTCATGGATGCCGCAGATAATCGTCGCCGGGCAATACAACCGGCTAAACACCCTCGGGATCGGTCCCGCAATCCTGATCGCGACAGTGGTGGCAGAAATCCTTGTGCTGGTCCGGTTGCGGTGCCGCAACCCTATCGCGGTCTGGCTGAGCGTGGCCTTGCTCGCCGCTATCCTGGACGTCTCCCTCACGCTGGCTGGCGGTGGCCGGTTCACCCTGGGCTGGTACGCCGCTCGGGGATTGAGCCTGATGACGAGCCTCACGGTGTTCTTTGCCCTGATCTCGGAGTTGATGCGCGAGGCTGGCCGCGTCGCGGGGATGAACTCCCAATTGGAACGCATGCTCCGGACGGATGTGCTGACGCGATTGGCCAACCGCCGCGCGTTCAACACGGGTCTGGAGACGGAGTGGCGCCGGGCCAACCGCGAGCAGACGGCACTATCACTGCTCATGATCGACATCGATTGGTTCAAGGGTTTCAACGACCGTTATGGTCATCCCGCCGGGGATGTGTGCCTGCAACAAGTCGCGGCCGCGCTGGCAGACCAGGTGCAACGGCCAGCCGACCTGGCCACGCGACTGGGCGGTGAGGAATTCGCCGTGCTCCTCCCCTCGACCGAGGAGATCGGCGCCCACCAGGTCGCCGAGCGGATCCGCGCGGCGGTGGCCGCATTGGAACTGCCCCACGCATCCAGCGCGCTCGGCCATCTCACCGTAAGTATTGGCGTCGCCACGATCCGCCCGTTCGAGTCAGGGCTCGAGGCATGCCAGTTGGTGAGCTGGGCGGACGAGGCTTTGTACGCGGCGAAGGCGGCAGGGCGGAACAGCAGCGTTGCGCACGCCGGGCCGCAGCCAGATCCATGGATAGGTCTAGCCGATAGCGCGGCGGAAAGGTCGACCGCAGTCGCTTGAACTATAGGGTTCATCCCCCGTCCTTGCGGGAGAGGGGGACCATGCGCTTGCATGGTGGAGGAGGCGGACACATTCCAACCGTGCCCGCATTCGCTCCGTAGGCTGCAACGCCACCTCTCCCGCGAAGGACGAGGGAGGATCTAGGAAGTGGGCGTTTAGTAGGGTTTTAGGCGGACAAGTAAGCCGCGAGCATCACCAAGCCGCCCACGGCCAAGCTCGCGTGCACACCCAGGATAAGCATCGAAGGCGGCCGGCGGCGCATCCGCGAGGCGAACACGAGCAGACCCAGCAGCGCCGCAACGCCCACGAACCCAGCCGCGACCAAGCCAAACGACCCGGCGCCCTGCTCCGTGCCACGCACCGGCCCACCCAACCCGGCCAGCAGCAAGGCGAACCCGGCAAGGCCCAACACCCCGTGCATCACGCCCGGCCATCGTAGCCGAACGTAACTCGCTGCCACCTGCGACAACACGATCAATCCCAGCCCAGCCACGACGGCCACGGTCAGCAACCAGGCCGCCCAAACGAGCATGGCTCAGGCCGCCTTCGCCTGCGTCGCGATCCGGTTTAGGCTGCGTAGCACCTCGCGCGCCGTCTTGATCCGATCGGTGACGGCCATCTCCCGCGATATCGCCAGCTTGTGGTCGGGACGCAGGCGGATCGGTTCCTTCTGGCTACCCAGCCAAGCCACCAGGCCGCCCGGATTGCCGAACGCATTGCCGCGGAACATGAGCACCATGCCCTTCGGCCCCGCCTCCACCTTCTCCACGCCGGCCTCGCGGCAGGCCCGCTTCAACGCGACGACCTGGAGCAAATTGTCGACCTCTTCCGGCAACGCGCCGAAGCGGTCCACCAGCTCGGCCGCCATCGCCTCGCTCTCGCCGTCCGAGGCCAGGGTGCCGATGCGCCGGTACAGGCCCAGCCGCACCGGCAGGTCTCGCACGTAAGTCTCGGGAATCAGCACCGGCAGACCGAGCGAGATGTTGGGCGTCCAATCGCGGTCGTCCGACTTGCGGCGGCCACGTTCGGCGCGCATCTCGGCCACCGCGTCCTCCAGCATCTGCTGATACAGCTCGATGCCGACCTCGCGGATATGCCCGCTCTGCTCGTCGCCCAGCAGGTTGCCGGCGCCGCGGATATCCAGGTCGTGCGAGGCCAGCGTGAACCCGGCGCCCAACGTGTCCAGCGTCTGCATCACGTTCAGCCGCTTCTCCGCCGCCGCCGACAAGCGGTGCTGCGGCGGCCAGGTGAGGTAGGCGTAGCCGCGCTGCTTGCCACGCCCGACCCGGCCGCGCAGCTGATACAGCTGGCCCAGCCCGAACATATCGGCGCGGTAGATGATCAACGTGTTCACCGCGGGCATGTCGAGCCCGCTCTCCACGATGTTGGTCGAGAGCAGGATATCGTATTTGCCGTCACCGAACTCGGTCATCACCCGCTCGAGTTCGGTGGGTGCCAGGCGGCCGTGCGCCTGGGTGATGCGCGCCTCGGGCACGATCTCGCGCAGCCGGGTCGCCATCTTGTCCATGTCCTCCAGGCGGGGGACGACGCAGAACACCTGCCCACCGCGGAACCGCTCGCGCTGGATCGCCTCGCGCGCTACCACGCCGTCGAACGGCATGATGAAGGTGCGGACCGCCAGGCGATCCACCGGCGGGGTGGCGATCAGGCTCATTTCGCGCACGCCGGTCAGCGCCAGTTGCAGCGTGCGGGGAATGGGGGTGGCGGAGAGCGTCAGCACGTGCACGTCGGCCTTCAGCGCCTTCAGCTTCTCCTTGTGGGAGACGCCGAAATGCTGCTCCTCGTCGACGATCAGCAGCTCGAGGTCGACGAACTCGATTCCCTTGGCCAGTAGCGCGTGAGTGCCGACGACGATGTTCACCGAGCCGTCGGCCAGCCCGCGTTTGACCTCGGCGGCGTCCTTGGCGGTGACCATGCGGCTGAGCTGCCCGACCTTCACCGGCAAGCCCTCGAACCGCTTGCTGAAGGTGCGGAAATGCTGCCGGGCGAGCAATGTGGTTGGCACCACGACGGCGACTTGGGCGCCACTGATCGCGGCCACGAAGGCGGCCCGCAGCGCCACCTCGGTCTTGCCGAAGCCGACGTCGCCGCAGATCAGCCGG
>CAXTWC010000144.1:0-14574 GCA_964247805.1 uncultured Acetobacteraceae bacterium
CCCTCCCCCGCTTCGCAGGGGAGGAACTACCGCGGCGCCATCCGGATTGCGCCATCCAACCGGATCGTCTCGCCATTCAGCATCGGGTTGGTCACGATCGCCTCCACCATCTGCGCGTATTCCGCCGGGCGGCCGAGGCGTGCTGGGAACGGCACCTGCTTACCCAGGGAATCCTGCGCTGCCTGCGGCAAACCCTCCAGCAAGGGCGTAAGGAACAAGCCCGGCGCGATCGTCACCACGCGGATGCCAAGCTGCGCCAGATCGCGCGCGGCGGGTAAGGTCAGTCCTACGATGCCACCCTTCGACGCCGCATATGCCGCCTGCCCGATCTGTCCATCGTATGCAGCAACCGAGGCGGTGTTGATCGCAACCCCCCGCTCCTCCCCCACCGGCTCGGCCGCCGCGAGCAAGGCGGCGAATTGCGACAACACATTGAACGTGCCGATCAGGTTGATCTCGATCACCTTCCGGAACAGTCCCAGATCATGCGGACGGTTCTCGCGACCCACCGTCTTCTGCCCCGGCGCGACACCGGCGCAATTCACCAGGATGCGGGCGACCCCATGCACCGCCTCCGCCTCCGCCAGAGCAGACCCGATCGCCTCGCCATCGGTCACGTCGGCGGAGAAAAACCGGCCGCCGAGCTCCGCTGCTTTGGCTGTGCCCTTCTCCGCATCCCGATCGAAAATCGCGACCTTGGCGCCGTTGCGCGCCAGCATATCCGCCGTGGCAGCACCCAGGCCCGAGGCACCGCCGGTAACGACCGCTGCAACACCGTTCATGTTCATTGACGTTCTCCCTTGAGATTGTCTGTCCCGGGGGACAGTCCAGCAGAAAGCCTATTCGCCCGCCAGCAGACAGGCGACCGGCCACGCCCCCCCGCGATCCTCCAGCGCCGGACGTTCCTGCGAGCATCGCGCCTCGGCCAGCCGGCAGCGCGGGTGAAAAGTGCAACCGGCGGGCGGGTTGAGCGGGCTGGGCAACTCGCCCCGCACTGCATCCTCGCGCGCCGGGCGGCCGGGGACGAGGCGTGGTGCCGCCTGGATCAGCGCGCGCGTGTAGGGGTGGCGCGGGGTTGCGAACAGCTCCGCCGTGGGGCCGATTTCGACGACCCGGCCGAGATACATGACGGCTACGCGATGGGCGAGATGTCGCACCAGCCGTAGATCGTGGGTGATGAACACGAGCGTCAGGCCGAGGTCGCGTTGGAGCTCTAACAGGAGGTTCACGATCTGCGCCTGTACCGACACGTCCAGCGCCGAGACCGGTTCGTCGGCGATGATGACGGCCGGCTCCATCGCGAGCGCGCGGGCGATGCCGATGCGCTGCCGCTGCCCGCCGGAGAATTCATGCGGGCGGCGCAAGGCTGCTTCGGCAGGCAGGTGCACGAGTTCGAGCAATTCGGCCACCCGCGCGGCGATGCGTGGCTTCGGCACGATGCCGTGGACGGAGAGCACCTCGCGCAAGCAATCGCCGACAGTCATGCGCGGGTTGAGCGAGCCGAATGGGTCCTGGAACACCATCTGGACCTGGCGGTTATACGCGCGTCGCTTGGTGCCGCTGAGGCGGAGCACGTCGGCGCCACCGAAGCGCACTTCCCCGGATTCGGGCTGATACAGCCGCACCAGGCAGCGTGCCAGAGTGGACTTGCCGCAACCAGACTCGCCGACGATGCCGAGCGTCTCGCCACGGGCTACGCTGATCGAGACGTTGTCCACCGCGCGTAACCGACGTCGTGGGCGGCCGCGCAATTGGTCGAGCAGTGAGCTACGAACGGGAAAACTTTTGGATAGGTGGGAGACGGTGAGCAGGTCGCTCATGCCGCCACTCGCGCTGGCAGCCGTTCGGCGGCATAGCAGGCGGCGCGCTGGCCTTCGGGCTGGGGCGTCAGTATGGGTGTCACCTGAGTGCAGCGTGCTTCGACGTAGCCGCAACGCGGTGCGAAGGCGCAGCCTATGACGGGGCGGTCGAGCCGTGGCGGTTGGCCGGGGATGCTCAGCAGATGGCTACGCGCCGGGCCATCGCCGGGCATCGAACGCAGCAGCGCGTCGGTGTAGGCGTGGCGGGGCTGGCCAAACACCGCACCCACCGGGCCGACTTCGCAGATGCGGCCGGCATACATCACCGCCATGCGATCGCAGGTTTCCGCCACCACGCCCAGATCGTGCGTGACGAGCACCAACGCCATGCCCAGTTCGTCCACCAGGCGCAGCAGCAGTTTCAGCACCTGGTCCTGGATGGTGACGTCCAGCGCCGTGGTGGGCTCGTCGGCCAGCAGCAGCACCGGTTGCGCGGCCAATGCGATGGCGATCATGGCGCGCTGCCGCATGCCGCCGGAAAATTCGTGGGTGTACTGCCCCAGCCGCTGCGCCGGTGAGAGAATGCCGACCAGGCCGAGCAACTCCACCGCCCTGGCCCGGCGTTGCGCCTTGCTGAGCTGGGTGTGGGCGGCCAGGGATTCCTCGATTTGCAGCCCAATCGACAGCACCGGGTTCAGCGCCGCCATCGGTTCCTGGAACACCATGCCGATCCCGGCGCCTCGGACGGCGCGCAGGCGATCGGGCGGGAGCGTCAGCAGATTTTCGCCTTTCCACAGCACCCGGCCGGTGATCTTGGCGTTGCCGTGCAGGAGCTGGCCGATGGCGCGCAAGGTGACGCTTTTGCCGGAGCCGGATTCACCGACCAGGCCCAGCACTTCGCCGGGTGCGACGTGCAGGGACAGATCATCCACGGCGCGAATCTCGCCGCTTGCCGTCTGGAAGGTGACGCACAGGCCCTCGACGGAGAGGATCGGCGCGCTCACCGCTCCACCCGCATCAGGTCGGCCAGGCCGTCGCCGGTTAGGCTGAACCCAAGTCCGCAGAGTACGATGGCGATGCCGGGGAACAGGCTGATCCACGGCGCCTGGGTGAAGAAGTTCTTGCCCTCGGCGATCAGCACGCCCCATTCGGCGGCCGGCGGCTGCGCGCCCAGGCCGAGATAGCCGAGGCTTGAACCGAGCAGGATCGCCAGCGCCATGTCGGTGACGAGATACACCAGCACCGGCCGCGCGGCATTGGGCAGCACGTGGCGGAACACAATGCGCCCGGTGCCGTAACCTAGCACGTGGGCGGCCGAGACGTAGTCATGACGGCGCTGCACCATCACCTCGCCCCGCATCAGCCGGGCATAGAACACCCAGCCGACGCAGGTGATCGCGATGTACATGTTGATCAGCCCCGGCCCGAGGATCGCGACGATGGCGATGACCAGAACGAGGAATGGGAAGGTCACCACCAGATCCACCAGGCGACCGAACACCATGTCGGCCACGCCGCCGAAATAGCCGACCAACAGTCCGATCAGGCTGCCGATCAGCAACGGCGCGATGGTGGCGCACAACGCGATCTGCAGGTCGAGCCCGGAGGCGGCGATGGTGCGTGAGAGCATGTCCCGCCCGAATTGGTCCGTGCCGAACGGGTGCGCCCAGCTCGGCGGGTCGAGCAGCGCGTCGTAGTCGAATGCGAGCGGGTCGTAGGGTGCGACTAACCCCGGGGCGACGGCGCACAGCACGATCAACCCAAGCAGCAGCAGCCCCAATATCAGGGGAAGATGCCGGATGATTCGCCTCAACGCCCGATCCTCGGGTCGAGTGACATCTGCACGATGTCCGTCACCAGGAAAGCGAGCGACACTAGCACCGCGAGCACGAGCGTCAGGCCCTGGATCACCGGATAGTCGCGGGCGAAGATGCTGTCGACCATCAGGCGGCCAACGCCGGGGACGGCGAACACGCTCTCGGTGATGACGGCGCCGCCGAGCAGGCTGCCGACGTTCAGGCCGATCAGCGTCACTGTGGCGATCACCGCGTTGCGCAGCACGTGACGGAACAGCACCACGTGGGCGGTGAGCCCCTTGGCAGTGGCGAAGTCGACGAACTCGGCGCGCAGCACCTGCAGGATGGCGGCGCGTAGGCTACGCATAATGACCGCGGCAAGGCTGAGCGCCAACGCGAGGGCTGGGAGGAACAGGTGATACAGCCGCTGGCCCCAATCGTCGCCATAACCGCCGACGGGGAACCAGCGTAGCCAGCCGGCGAAGATCGTCAGTAGGATCAGCCCCACGTAGAAGATCGGCGAGGACAGCCCAACCTGGAAAATGGCGCGGATCAGGATGTCGGGCCAGCGATTGGCGTTGACTGCGGCAACGAAGGCCAGCGGAAAACCGAGGACGATGGCGATCACCAGCGACATGCCGGTGAGCAACAGGGTCACGGGCAGGCGGTCCATGATCAGTCGCGATACCGGAAGTTGGAATACGGTGGAGATGCCGAAATCACCGTGCAGGATAGCGACCAAGTACGACCAGAGCTGCGCACCAAGCGACCGGTCCAACCCCATCTGGTGCGTGAGGCGAGCGATGGTGGCGTCACTGGCGCGGTCGCCGAGCATGGCTTCGACGGCGTTGCCGGGCAGGGCGCGGGCGAGCAGGAACGCCGCTACCCCGATGAGGAGCAGCGTGGGGATGATCTGCAGGAGGCGACCGAACAGCCAGGTCGTGCGTGTCATCGGCGGGAGAGGCCCATTCGGATGTCTACTCTTCTCCCTCTCCCCTCGAGGGAAAGGGGTGGGGTGAGGGGGATCTCGCCAAACGGCCTGTATACTGCGCGTTGAAGCAGCGCCCTCACCCCGGCCCTCTCCCGTGAAGGACGGGAGAGGGAGAACCAGGTGCTACGCTTCGACATACACCTCATCGAAGTAGTTGTTTCCTAACGGGATCTGCAGGAACCCTTTGATGTTTTTCTTAAACGCCACTGGATACGGCGATTGATACATGAAGATCATCGGCGCCGCCGCCTTATAGATATCCTGCATCTCCTTGTACTCCGCCTTGCGCTTCGCCGGGTCGATCTCCTCCTGGCTCGCGACGAACAGCTGGTCCGCCCGCTCGTCCTTCCAGCCGGAATGGATCGAGTCCACCGTCGGCGAATAGATGATGTAGGACGCAATCTCGCTCGGATCCGCCAGATCGTCCGTCCACAGCGCGTTACGCATCTGGAAGTCGGCCGCCTTATACCGGGCGTTGCGGGTCGCGTTGTCCACCTGGTCGATCTTCAGCTTCACCCCGAGCTGCGACCACATCTGCTGGATCGCCGTCATGTTGCTGATCTCGTCGGCATTGCCGGCCAGCGTCATGCACGACAGCTCGAACCCCGGCGCCACACCGGATTCCGACAGTAGCTGCTTCGCCTTCGCCAGATCGTATGGATACGGCGCGGCCGTACCATCCTCAAGCGGCGTCGCGGTCGACATCATCGACACCATCGGCGTGCCC
This sequence comes from uncultured Acetobacteraceae bacterium, assembly GCA_964247805.1. Classification (GTDB taxonomy): domain Bacteria; phylum Pseudomonadota; class Alphaproteobacteria; order Acetobacterales; family Acetobacteraceae; genus LMUY01. The sequence continues at coordinate 5,314 of CAXTWC010000144.1, forward strand.
AAGCCGCGCGTGGTGATGGCGATCAGCGCGTTCTTATTCGTGGCAAGGTTCAGCGCCTGCCGCACCTTCGGATTGCTGAGCGGGTTGTCGGTCCCGTCCTTCAGCTTCGGGCGCACGTTCATCGTCAGGTAGTTGATCTTGGTGGACGGCCAAAGCTGCATGTCCAGGCTCGCATCGGCCTTCAGCTCCGCCACTCGCGCGTACGGGATGAACTCGCTGCCGCCCAACTCGCCCGCCTTCAGCTTCAGCAGCCGGGTCGCGTCGTCCGGGATCACCTGCAGTTCGAGCGTGTCGAGATATGGGAACGGCTTGCCGTCCGGCGCCATGCGCCAGTGGTACGGGTTGCGCGCCAGCTTCATGGTCACGCCACGCTGCCAGTCGGTGATCATGAATGGCCCGGTGCCGATCGGGTGCTCGGCGAACGATTTCGCCTTTTCGTCCAATGTCGTACCCGCCGCCGCCTTGAACTTCTCCGAGGGCAGGATCCCGGTGTTGAACGTCGCCAACACCGGCAGCAGCGTCGGGTCCGGATGCTTCAGCGTCAGCTTGATGGTGGCCGGGTCGGCGATATCGACCGACGCCACCGAGCCGAGCAGCGAGTTCCACGCGCCTTGCTTCGGATCACGCGCACGGTCCAGCGACCACTTCACGTCCTCCGCCTTCATAGGCGTGCCGTCGGAGAACTTCACGCCGTCGCGCAGCGTGAGCGTCAGTGTCTTGCCGCCGTCGCTCAGCTCCCACTTGGTGGCGAGGCCGGGCTTGAGCCCCTTCCCGTCCGAGGTCGGAAGCAGCAGCGTGTCGTAGATGCTGTTCAGCACCCAGATGTCCACATTCAGCTCGGTCTGTACGCCATCCAGGAACAGGCTGTCGGCATAACGCCCGTAGATCAGGTGGCCGCCCCGCACCGGCGCCGCCTTGGCACCGCGCGGCAGGTTCGCGGCCAACACCGCGCCCGCAGCCAATCCCACCGTGGCCCGGCGTGTGAGCTTGAGCTTATCCATTCTTTCCCCTCGGAGTCCGACGTCTGTTGCTTCTAACCAAGCAAGTTACATGCCCGCCTGCTGCTTGCACCAGCGCGCGATGTCGGCATGGGTAGCGAACCAGCATTGGCCGCGGGCCTTGGCGTGTTCGATCAACCGCTCCAGCACCGGCAGCCGCGAGCGGTGGCCTGAAACGTGTGGATGCAGGGTCAGCAGGAACAAACCGCGCTCTTCCCAAGCCGCATCGAACTCCGCCTTGAAGATCTCGAGCACGGCGCTGGGCGGCGTATACGGTCGCAACGCACTGAAGCGGACAAAATTGTAATACACCGCATCGTCGCGGATCCACTCGGGCGGCAGCTCCACCACGCCCGTCTTCTCCCCATCCGCTTCAAGCTCATACGGATCGTCATCGGCCATCAGCGAGCTGTCGTACAACAGCCCGAGTTCGCGGATGATGCCCATCGTGTCCACGGAGAAGTCCCAGCTCGCAGTGCGCATGCCGACGGGGCGAGTGCCGGCGAGGCGTTCCAGCACATCGGCGGCGCGGAACGTCAGGTCCCGCTCGACACCGGGAGGCAGCTTGGTGTTGGCTTCGTGGATCCAGGAATGGATGCCGATCTCGTGCCCATCGCCAGCCACCGCGCGCACTTCGTCCGGATACAGCAGGGCCGAGACGGCAGGGTAGAAAAAGCTCGCCGGAATGCCCTCGCGCGTCAGTAGCTTGCGGATGCGCGGCATGGCCTGGCGGTTGCCGTATTGCCCCTGGCTGATGCGCATCGGACTCTCGTCACTGTCGCGCAGCGGGATCGTGTCGTGGTCGGCGTCGAACGAGATCGCTACGGCACAGCGCGCACCGCCGGGCCAAGACGCCGGGGCGAGGCTGCGGCCCGCGCGTGCCCGGCCGACGATGCGGCGCCAGGTGGCTTCCGGCCACTGCCAGGGCTCGCCCTCCGGATGGTGTGTCTCACTCATACATTCCTCCGTGCCTAACGGGCGCGATCCTGCGCAAGAAAGCGGCACCGCGGCAACCCGTGCGGTTTCGGTTTGACGCGGTGCACAACAAGTGGAAGCCTTGCACGCTGGTGCAGCACAGGAGCAACCCACCATTGGTCGAAATTCTTCCCGGTGCGAGGGCCGATGCCGCCACGATCCGCCGCGCGGTGGTCGCCTGCGGCATTGGCCAGATCTTCGAGATCTATGATTTCGTCATCTACGGCCTGATGGCCGGCGCGCTGGCCCACGCCTTCTTCCCCGCCGGCAACCCGATCGTCGCCTTGCTCAACACCTTTGCCACCTTCGCGGTCGGCTTCGTCATGCGCCCGGTCGGTGCGGTGGTGATCGGCGCGTATGGTGACCGGCACGGACGACGCGCCGCCCTGGTGGTCACGATCGGCGCCATGGCCGCGGCGACGGGGCTGATCGGCGTCATCCCGTCCTACGCCCAGATCGGCCTGGCCGCGCCCCTGCTGCTGGTGCTGTGCCGGATGCTGCAGGGCTTCTCCACCGGCGGCGAATGGGGCGGTGCGGCGGCCTTCCTGGTGGAATACGCACCCCCGGAACGGCGCGGCACCATCAGCAGCTATCAACAGGCCGCCACCGCACTCGGGCTGTTGTCCGCCACGGTGATCTCGCTGCTGCTGACCTCGGTCATGGACCCGGTGGTGTTCTCCGCCTGGGGCTGGCGGCTCGCCTTCCTGCTCGGCTTCGTGCTCGGCCCGATCGGCTACTACCTGCGCACCCATGTTGAGGAAACGCCGGCCTACGAACATGCCGTGGTCACCCATACCGTCAGCCAATCGCCGTTGCGCCGGTCTTTGACGGAATATCCCAGCACGATGCTGGCCGCGTTCGGCATCAGCATCATCGGCTGCGTGATCAACTACGTTTTCATCATCTTCGTCCCCAGCTTCGCGCAGAACCAACTGCACATCCCGCCCTCCTCCACCTTCCTCTCCACCCTGACTGCGGGCGTCGTGCTCTTCGTGCTGACGCCGGTGATGGGCTGGTTGTCGGACCGGGTCGGTCGGCGGCCGATGTTCTTCGTGGCGTCGATCGGCGCGATCGTATTGGCCTATCCGCTGTTCCTGGTGATGGTGACGACGGCCTCGTTCGGCGGATTGTTGCTGGCCCAGGTGGCCGCCAACGTGCTGCTGTCGATCTATGCCGGCGGCATCTGCGCCATCCTGGCCGAGCAATTCCCGACCAACATCCGCTACACCGCGCTGTCCGTCAGCTACGGCTTCGCGGTGGCGATCTTCGGCGGTTTCGCGCCACTGATCTGCACCGGGCTGATCTCGCTGACCGGCGACCCGCTGGCGCCCGCCTACTACATGATCTTCGGCGGTGTGCTCAGCTTCGTGGCCACGTTGTTTGTGAAGGAGCGGGCCGGGCGTCCGCTCCCTGAGGAGCGCGCGGCATCCCTCAACCCAATAACAGCTTAGCTGGGGGTGGCATAAATGGACATTCGTTTCGACAACCGGGTCGTTCTCGTCAGCGGTGCGGCACAGGGCATTGGTCGCTCGATCGCGACTGAATTCCGCAACGCCGGCGCCCGCGTGCACCTCGCCGACATCGACCCGGCCGTCACCGGCGTCGGCGAGGCGATCGGCGCCACCGCCCACGTGTTGGATCTATCGGACCGGGCCGGCTGCACCGCGCTCGTCGGCAAGATCGCCGACGCGGACGGTAAGCTCGACATCCTGGCCCTGGCCGCCGGCGGCGTGTGCGGCCAGGCGGACCTTGCGTTGGCCGACATCGAGGAAGAGGGCTGGAACCGGGTGTTCGCCGCCAACGTGAAGGGCGTGTTGTGGCTGTCGCAAGCCGCGGCACCGATCATGCAGCGCGCCGGCTGGGGGCGGATCGTCACGGTCTCGTCAGGCGCCGGGTTGCGGCCGAGCCTGACTGGGCTGCACGCCTACACTGCCGCCAAGCACGCGGTGATCGGGCTGACCAAGCAGCTCTCCGTAGGCTTGGCCAAATACGGTATCACCGCCAACTCGGTGGCGCCGGGTTTGATCCTGACCAATCCGGCGACCCACAAGCAGTGGGAGTCGTACGGTGCGGACGGGCAGAAGCGGCTGGTCGAAAGCCTGCACACCCGCCGCCTGGGCCGCGCGGAAGACATCGCCAACGCGGTGCTGTTCTTCGCCAGCGAGCAGGCGGAGTGGGTCACCGGCCAGGTGCTGTCGGTGGATGGCGGCCGGTCCTGACCACGCGGCGCATCGGCATCGTGTTCAACGGTGCCACTGGGGAACTCGCCGCGCGGCAGCATCTGCCCGCCCTGATGGCAATGCGCGATGAGGGCGGACTGCCACTATCCGATGGCACGCGGCTGTTGCCGGACGTGCTGCTGGTCGGTCGCGACCCGGCGAAACTGGCCGGCGTCACGCAGCGCACTGGTTATGCACGGAGCACGACCGACCTCGATGCCGCGCTGGCGGATCCGGACTATACGCTGCTGTTCGACGCGGCACCGTCCGGCCAGCGCATGGCGACCGCGCGCAAGGGGATCGCGGCGGGCAAGCATCTATACTTGGAGAAGCCGATTGCCGGCACGCTCGCCGATGCACTCGCCTTGCATGCGGAGGCGCAAGCGGCGGGCGTGAAAGCCGGCACGGTGCAGGACAAGCTGCATCTGCCGGGCTTCGCCGCCCTGCTCGCGCTGCGCCGTGGCGGATATTTCGGACGCGTGCTGGAAGTGCGGGTCGAGATGGGGCGCTGGATCTTCGACGGCTTCGACCAGCCGGGGCAGCGGCCGCACTGGAACTACCGCAAGCGCGACGGTGGCGGGCTGATCCTCGATATGTTTCCGCACTGGCGCTATATGATCGACGCACTGGCGGGCGAGGTTCGTGCCGTCAGCGCCGTCTGTCGTACGCAAACGCCACGGCGGCGCGACGAGCATGGTACCGCCTATGACGTGGACGTGGAGGACAGCGTGTTCGCCCACTTCGCGCTGGACGGGGGTGCGATCGCTTCGGTCAACAGCAGTTGGGCGACCCGGGCACGGCGCGAGTTCCCCATCCAAGTCCACGTCGATGGCACCGACGGTTCGGCCGTCGCCGGGCCATTCGGATGCTGGCAGCAGGCGCGCAACCAGGCATTGGCGGGTCCCATCTCCGCCGCGTTGTCGCAATCCGCGAGCTTGCTGGATGGATGGCAGGCGACCCCCGTGCGGACCGACGCAATCAACAGTTATCGTGCCGGATGGGAGATGTTCCTGCGCCACGTCGCAGCGGACGAGATTTTTCCCTACACGCTGCTCGAAGGCGCGAAAGGCGTGCAACTGGCCGAGGCGGCGTACCGCAGCGCGCAGGACCTGTGCTGGATCGACATCCCCGAACTGAGCTGACCCGAGGCAGGGGCGCACCATTGCTGGATCGGTCGCGCGCCATGACAGCAGTATGACGTATGGGTCAAAGTTGTTGTCCGATACGCTTCGAAATGATAACCGCTCTGCCAGCAATTCCCGCTACTCGGAGGCTTCCATGGCAAGCGTCGATCGGTTGGAACATGGCCCTGCTTCCGCCGCGCACCAGCCGCCGCCGAAGGCACCAGTGACCCCGGCAGGGCGCATCTTTCGGCTGCTCGGGATCGAGGCTGCGGCCCTCGATGACACCACGGTGACGGTGAATGCAGAGGGGCTGAGCTTTTTGTTACGCGAACTCGCGCGCCACCAACCATTCGATCCCGAGTTCTACGCCGAGAGCTATCCCGATATCGAGGCAGCCCGGATGGCTGGCAAGGTCGCCGATCTCCACGAGCACTTCGTAAGATCCGGCTTCATCGAGGGACGCTTGCCCGCCGACCCGCCCTTCGATCCCGTCTGGTATGTGCAACACTACCCCGATATCGCGACGGCCATTCCAGCCAACGACATAGCGGCGCTGCGCAACCACTTCATCACCGCCGGTCTGATCGAAGGGCGGGCCGGAACCCCGGCAGGTCTGAGCTCCGCCGGGCAGTAGCCGGAGCAACCCACTGGTCGCATCGTCACAGGGACTGGGTTCGTGCTCGATCTGTGTTAGATAGCGGGCCCATGTCGATGAACTCCGCTATCTTCACGATCGTCTCGGCGAACTACATCGCTTTCGCGGCGACATTGATGCAGTCGGTACGCCGCTTTCATCCCGACGTGCCGCGCTTCATCATCCTCTCGGATGCGATGCACGATTTCGGTGACCTGGACCTCGCCGCCGAGGTGATCGCTTGCGACGATTTGGGCATCCACCTGATCGGCAACATGAAGCTGTGGTACTCCGTCATCGAGTTCAACACGGCGGTCAAACCGTTCACCTTCCGACACCTGTTCACCGAGCGTGGCTTCGGCCAGGTCGTGTATCTCGACCCCGACATCCAACTATACGCACCTATGGAGCAGGTGTTCGACGGCTTGGCGGAGCATAGCCTTGTCCTAACCCCGCACATGATGAAGCCGTTGCAGGATGGCAAGCATCCATCCGACCTATCGATCATGAAGTCCGGCGTTTACAATCTCGGCTTCGCCGCCATCAAGAACGACAAAGATGGGTGCCGCCTGGTGGATTGGTGGTGCGACCGGCTGTTCGCGCATTGCCGGGTCGACGTGGCCGGCAACATCTTCACCGACCAGCGCTGGATGGATCTGGCCCCGGTTTTCGTCGAGCGGCCGTTCATCCTGCGCCACCCCGGCTACAACGTCGCGTATTGGAACCTGGTACACCGCGTGGTCGATCTCGGGCCCAATGGCGAGTGGCGGGCGAACGGGCTGCCACTGGTGTTCTTCCACTTCAGCGGCATCAAGCCGGAGGACCCGACGGTGTTCTCCAAGCACCAGAACCGGTTCACGATCGAAACGCTCGGGATGGTGGCACAGCTCTGCGACGAGTACCGCGCCCGGGTGCTGGCCAATGGCTGGCTGACGCACAACAAGATCCCCTACGCATATGCCAAGTTCCCCGACGGGCGGCCGATCCTCGACACGATGCGACGCTGGGTGATCGAGGCGATCGACGACGATCGGCTGTCGATGCACAAGCCGCTGCGGCTCGGCTCCGCGTTCTTCGATGCCGCGGACGAGGCGACTTTTGCGGACGGTGGGCGCCTCACCCGCTTTGCCCACCAGTTCTGGCGCGACCGCCCGGACCTGCAGGGCGCCTTCAACCTGGGCGACCGTCAAGGCTTCGACAACTACGTGGCCTGGTTCTGCGAGGGCGCGGCCGAACGCGAGGGGATGGCCGACGCCCTGATCCAGGCCGCCCGTGCGCTCCGCGACCAGGGTGCAAAACCGGCCCCTGCCCCGCTGCTCAGCCCGGTGCCGCCGCCATGGCCTGCCCTGGCCACCGACGCGTGGGACGGCCCCGCCCGCGATGCCGCGCAATGGCTGATGGGCGAAGTGTTCTTCAGGCTCAATGGCGAAACGCTGCGGCTGCAACGACAGACGGCGCTGCTGTGGGAGCGCCGGCTCGACCTGCAGCAATACTTCCCGATGCGGGACCGCCAGGGGCATGAGGACTATCACCTCTGGAGCCTCACCGACGGCATGCGCGAAGGCTCCATCCACGACGACCTGTTCACGCCCGAATACATTGCATGGCTCGATGCGCCGTCGAGTATCTCGCGGCTGTACGGCGACGTCCCGATCACCCGCGGCATGGCGCTGACCCGGCGCAGCGAGCACGGACGGACAGGTTTGCAGACCTGGCACCTGTTCCCGCTCGACCCCAAGGCACGGCACGAACAGGCCTTTTGGTATACGTTCATCGCTCCCGGCCTGTTCGGCTGGCCAACCAGCATGACGGCGGCGACCCGCGCGTATTTCGATGCCCCGTCCAGTGTGAGCATCGGCGACTATGCGTTGTCGCGCGGCGCGGTCGCGCTGCATGCGATGCGCGAGGACGTGGAGCGATCCTTCGACCTGCAGATCGAGGCCGGCCGATGGCGCTATTTGTGCTGGCTGCTGATGCAGGGTGCTTCCGACCACCGGGTGAACGTGATCGACCTGTGCCCCGGGATCGTGACGTTCCTGGCCTCTGCCTCGCCCGAGCATCCGCTGTTGACCCGGCTGGCGGAGTTCGCCTACCGCCAGCGCGACGACCTGCAGGCCGCCTTCAACCTGAACACCCGCGCCGACCTGGCCGGCATGCTGAACTGGGTGCGTGGCGAGCTACGGCCCTGGCTGGAAAGCGTCGGGCTGACAGTTCTGCTCGGGACGCCCGAGACCGAGGTTCCCGACACTTACCGCTGCTTCGCCGTGCTGACCGGTGATTGGGCCGCCTCCTCCGGCATCGGCGAGGATCTGCGCAGTTCGGTCGCCGCGCTGGATGCGGCAGGCTTCACCGATTACGCGATCGTGGACCTGCCGTCGCGCCGCGCGATGCGGTCCGACCGGACGGACTTGCCACCGGGCACCAGGCTGCGCGCAACGTGGAACGTGATTTTCCACAACGCCGACACCGCGGTGGAAGACTGGCACACCATCCGCCATCTGCCGATCGAAGCCGACCGAGTTGCGGGACGCTGGTTCTGGGAGCTCGAGCGGATCCCGCGCCGCTGGGTTCACGCCTTTTCGTTCGTGGACGAGATTTGGGCAGCCTCGGCCTTCGTGGTGTCCACGTTCGAGGCCGAGGCCCGCCGCCCGGTCAGGCTGCTGCATTCGGCTGTCACCGCGCCGCAATCGGCCGAGCGCCTACCCCGCCGCCGCCTGGGCCTGGACGACGATGCGACGGTGTTCCTGTTCATGTTCGACTTCGCGTCCTACGCGCAGCGCAAGAACCCCGACGCCGTCATCCGCGCGTTCTGCGAGGCCTTCCCGGAGCGCTCGGAGCCGGCATGCCTGGTCATCAAGACCCAGAACGCCGACATGCGGCCGGATTTGTGGATGGACCTGGCGGCCCTGACGAACGACCCACGCGTGGTCCTGCGCGACTCCCGCCTGTCGCGCGACGAACTGATCAGCCTGATCGCCACCGCCAACGCGTTCGTATCGCTGCACCGGTCCGAGGGGTTCGGGCGCGGACCGGCCGAGGCGATGCTGTTGGGCGTGCCGGTGATCGTAACGGGCTATTCCGGCACCACCGACTTCACCGACCCGAGCTGCGCATGCATCGTCGACTACTCGCTGATTCCGGTCGAGCCAGACCAGTATCCGGGAGTCGAAGGCCAGCGCTGGGCGGAGGCTGACATTGCAGACGCGGCCCGCCACATGCGCTGGATCCATGACGAGCCGGACGCGGCACGCGCAATGGGGCTGCGCGGACAGCAGCGCGTCCACCAGCAGCTTTCGACGGCCGAGGTGGGC